>JAEWRC010000016.1 GCA_023460175.1 Actinomycetes bacterium | reverse complement strand
ACTACACCAAGGACCGCAAGCAGTTCGGCAAGTCCATCAGTGACTTCCAGGCCGTGCAGTTCATGATCGCCGACATGGCGATGAAGGTCGAGTCCGCGCGGCTGATGGTCTACACCGCCGCCGCGCGCGCCGAACGCGGCGAACCCAATCTCGGGTTCATCTCCGCGGCGTCGAAGTGTCTGGCCTCCGATGTGGCCATGGAGGTCACCACCGACGCCGTGCAACTGTTCGGCGGCGCCGGCTACACGACCGATTTCCCCGTCGAACGGATGATGCGCGACGCCAAGATCACCCAGATCTACGAGGGCACCAACCAGATCCAACGCGTCGTCATGAGCCGCGCACTGCTGCGCTGAGCGTCAACCCTCCCAACCCGAAAGGCGTTCCGATGCATGACGTGATCGTGCTCTACAACCTGCCCAATGACACCGAGGCGTTCGACGCCCACTACCGCGGCACGCACGCACCGCTCGTCGACGCCCTGCCGAACCTGCGCGAGTTCGCTTGGGGCAAGGTCGATGACCCGACATCGGCGGGGTACTACCTGATGGCCAGGATGACGTTCCGCGACCCGGCGGAGGCGGCCGAGTCGATGGCCTCACCCGCCGGGCAGGCGACGGTGGCCGATCTGGCGAACTTCGCCCAGGCCGGGGTCACCGTGCTCAACGTCGCGCGCAACGAGTCACGGCGGTAGACGCCCCACTCTTCAGCCTGTGGCGATGGGCAGGACGGCGCGCACCCACTCAGCGATCGCCGCGATCGCACGATCGGTCTCGGGGACTCGATCGGCCGACACAATGTACGAATGTTGGGCCCCCACAACGGGGAGCGCATGAGTTGTAACGCCGGCTTCCCGGAGAAGTCGCGCCAGCACCTCGTCCTCTCCGGCGAGGATCTCGTAGGTCCCCCATGAGACGAGCGTCGGAGGCAGCCCACCGAGGTCGGAGAGATTGAGGCTGACGCGGGGGTCGTCCGGCTCAATTCCGGTGCCGCCAATCCACGATTCGCGCATGAACTCGATGAGCGGGCGGTTGAGCACCTTGTCGGTGTCCGCATTGGACAGGATCGTGTCGCTCATGAAACGGATATCGGCTGCGGGCGAGATCGCGACGATTGCGCCCGGCAGTGCCTGCCCGCCGTCCCTGAACCGCTGGGCGATCGCCACCGCGAGGGTGCCACCGATCGAATGACCGATGGCGATGATGTTCTTCGCCGGGTAGCCCTGCCCGAGAAGCCAACGGAACGCGGCCTCCATGTCATCCAGCTGCGCAGGGTATTTGCTCTCGGGAGACAACCGGAAGTCGACGACAAGGATCGGCACACCCACAGCTTTGGCGATGTGACCCGCGAGTTTTCGGTCGACATTGGCAGAGGAGACCACGGTGCCGCCCGCGTGCGCGTGCAAGAGGACGAAGTCGGTGTTCGCGTTCAATGGCTGCGCCCAGATGCCAGGAACTCCCCCGGCGTCCACCTCGCGGTAGGTGACTTCTTCCGGCTCGCGCGTCGCGCGATGCAACGCCTCGAATCGCAGACGTACCAGGTCCAAATCGGATAGTGGCGCAGTAGCAGACGCGAGGATGGTTTCGAACTCGATCGCTTCGGGACTGAGCTGGATCGCGTTGGTTGTATCGGACAATTTGGACGCCCTTCCATGTGTGACGCTCTGTGTTGTGCTGCTTCTTGATGAGATCGGCATCGCCGGACAGCGCCGGCACCTTTTCTCGGGGACCGGTTATCGGTAGGAGTAGAAACCCTCTCCCGTAGCACAGCCGAGCTTGCCGTGGTCCATATAGACCTCCTTGAGGTGTGCGGCGAAGCGTCGCTGGTCCTCTGACTCGGAAGCCATCGAGATCGCGTAGGCAGTATTGAATCCCACCTGATCGATCCACTGAAACGGCCCCAGAGGGGATCCGGTACCGATTCGCCAGGTCTGGTCGATGGTCTCGTGATCAGCGATGCCATTTATGAACAGGCTCGTTGCGGCTTGAATAAAGGGAACCAAAAGCGAATTGCCGATGTAGCCGGGGTGCTCCTTGCGCATCTTGATCGGGACCATGCCGATCTGCTCGGCGAAGTCGACGATGCTGTCGTAGACAGCAGGGGCGGTGTCGTCCGACCCCACGATCTCGGCGGAATTGAGGAGCCAGATGTTATTCGCGAAGTGCAAGTGCAGGAAGCGATCCGGGCGGCCGGTCGAGTCCTTCAGCTGGCTCGGGGTGAGCGTGGACGAGTTGGACGCGAAGATCGCCTGCGCGGGTGCCAACTCGGCGATCTGCTCGAGCACGGATCGCTTGAGATCGAGATACTCAGGCACCGCTTCGATGACCAAATCAGCACTCGCCACCGCGGACGCCAGGTCGCTGATATAGGTGACCATGTCCGGAACGGCGGCCGCGCGCGCAGAATCCGCATCGGCGACTTGACTGGGGTAGACCGTCGCATAGCCGTTCAGTCGTTCCCGCGCAAGCGCCAATGAGTCATCGTCGATGTCATAGGCCGTGACGGCGAATCCCTTGTAGGCGACCTGGAACGCGATCTGCGATCCGAGCACACCAGCACCGAGAACCGTGACGTTCTTGATGTTGGACACGGGCTGCGTATCGCCGATGGGGTGGAGCGGTGTCGGTGTGGGCATACATCCTCCTGGTGCCGGCGCTGGTGCCTGTGATCAGCCTCACGTAGAACCATGTACGTGTCACGGTTCTCATCGACCAGAACTCACCCTTTTATTCGGACATATAGCCCAAAATTGTTCCCATACAACAAGTAACAACGGCGCTGGTTCCATGACCGGCACCTGCCGGATACGACACCTCGAGAACAGACTTGTCTCCACGCGACACCTCTCCGATACTGTGTCGATGGCGGTCTTGACGCGGGCCTCGCTGATCTCCAAGGCCGGTGAGCTCATCACCGAACTCGGCGGCGATGCCGATGCTGCTCTCTGGGCGTACGCCGTCGACCCGCGCGCGATCGACGACTTCGACCGATACGTGCGATACGACGACGCGGCCGCTGTCCTCGGCCACGCTGCGCGCGAATTCGACTGTCCTGACTTCGGATTGCGGCTCGGTGGAATCCAGAGCATCACATCGCTGGGACCGCTGAGTGTGATCCTGCGCAATTCCGAAACAGTCGGTCAAGCAATCACGCGCTTCTGCCGCTACCTCGGAAACCTGGCGCCGGCCGACACCGCTCGACTGACGGTTTCCCCGGAGTCGGCCATCTACGCGTACTCGACGATGCTGCCCAATGACTTCGACCTGCGGCAGATGGTCGAGAAGAACCAGGCGCTGGCCATGAATGCCATCAAGGTCATGGTCGGCGACGAATGTAGGCCAACGAAGGTCACCTTCGAGCATGCGCGGCTGGCGCCACTGGATTCCTACCGTGCCGTCTTCTCCTGTCCGGTGGAATTCAATACGCAGCAAAATGCCATCCACCTGCCGCGCGCGTACCTCACCCACGCAATCGCCGACCGCGACGAAGCCGCTTTGGCACTCGCGCAGGCCTACCTGGCGCGGATCCACTCCGGCGTGGAATTGGCCGAGCATGTTCGCGACGTCACGCGCCGACTCCTATTGGTCGGCGAAGCCAATCTGGGCCAGGTGGCGCGGGCGGTCTCGTTGCACGAACGCACCCTGCAACGCGTGCTCGCCGCCGAGGGCACCACTTTCGAGCGGCTGCTCGATGACGTCCGACGCGCACGAGCCTGGGAGCTGGCCGCTACCGGTTTGCAGGCCTCGCAGATCGCCTCCACCTTGGGCTACGCCGAGCAGAGCAGCTTCACCCGCGCCTGCCGACGTTGGTACGGCGAATCGCCGAGGTCGCTGCTGAAACGCCGCCGCGGGGGTCGTCCGGAAGACCCGGTGGTCTGACCAGCGAGAATGCAAACGCTGTCGCGAGATGACAAATAGCTGTCGCGTAAAGACAAGTATTGCCTTCTCTGATCTGAGACGCTCGTCAGCAACGTCACACCTGGGAGTCATCTTGATGAACGCATCGACGAGTTTCGCCGAGGCCACCGACGGCGTCCAGCTCGCACTCTACGAGTACGGCGACAGCCAGCGCCCCACAGTGCTGCTGGTCCATGGATTTCCCGATGACCACACGGTCTGGGAACCGGTGATCGCCCAACTGGTCGACGCGTTTCATGTCGTCACCTACGACGTGCGCGGAACTGGCGCTTCGGGCCAGCCGGCCGACCGGGCGGGATACGCGATGGACCAGTTGCGAAACGACCTCGCCACCATCATCTCGTTGACCTGTCCCGATTCGCCCGTCCACCTGATCGCCCACGACTGGGGATCAATCCAGAGCTGGACCGCGGTGACAGACCCCGCTTTTACTGACAAACTCAAGTCCTTCACGTCCATCTCCGGCCCCAGCTTCGACATGGCCGGCATTTGGTTACGGCGCGGCCACCGCTATCCGCGCAACTTCGTGCGCCAGTTCCTCGACTCCTGGTACGTCTTCACCTTCCGACTACCACTGCTTCCCGAATGGATGGTGCGACGCGGCATCATCGAAAGGCTCGTCTCCCGATCCGAGAGCGTCGGCGCACCCGCCGACCGATGGTCTACGACCCGTAACAATCGAGACGCCTTCAACGGAATCGAGCTGTACCGCGCCAATATTCAACACTTGCTCGCACCACGCCGGCCCGGGCCGGCGGTCTGTCCGGTACAAGTTCTCGCCCCCACCGACGATGCGCACGTCACGGTGGCACTCGGCCTCGAAGCCCCGGAACCTTTCGTAGCGAACCTGACCGCCCGCGAGATCCCCGGTAACCATTGGGTGGTGGCGCAAAACCCGACCCTCATCACGACACTCATCACCGAGTTCATCGAAACCCTGGACAAGAATCGAGTTTCACGATGACAGCCACCCCGCAGCGCCAGAGCGACCCGCGCAGAGTTGCACTACACGCCCGTGATGTGGAATTCGATTGGGCCGGTCTGCCGTTCGAATGGATTCCGGGCGAGCCCTTTTCGTCGCACTACATCAACGTCCTTCATCTCCTGCTCCCAGAGGGCGAGCGCTGGTTCGTGAAGGTGTTCGGCGAAATCCTCCCGATGATTCGGGACGACCGACTACACGAGGACGTCGTCGGATTCATCGGGCAGGAAGGCGTTCACGCCGCATCCCATCAGGGCGTGCAGGACTACTTCGCCGCCAATGGTCTCGATGTCAAACCTTATGTCGCGGAGATCGAGGCCATGTTCCGCAAGGTGCTCAGCGACCGGAATCTCGAAGGGCGAGCACGAGAGGAGTGGCTGGTCGAGCGGGCGGCGATGGTCGCCGGGGTGGAGCACCTCACCGCCGTGTTCGGCCACTGGTCCCTCAACTCCCCCAAACTCGACGCGCTCGGCGCGAACGAGACGATGCTGGACCTGTTGCGCTGGCACGGGGCCGAGGAAGTGGAACATCGCGCCGTCGCCTTCGACGTGTACAACCACATCGACGGCAGGTACTGGCGCCGGATTCGCACTTACGCGGTAGGCGCCACCTTGCTGTTCTCGCTATGGTGGCGTGGCGTCAAGTTCATGATGGCCAACGATCCCACCGTGCCGGCGGGAAAACGGCCCCGCGCCAGCGTCATCAAGCTCATCTGGGCTGAAGTACGACAGATCGTGCCGGGTCTGGCGACTCTCGGCAAGGCGTCGTGGAAGTATCTGCTGCCGACCTACCACCCCGCCAAGGAAGGATCGACGTCACAGGCTGTCGCCTACCTGGCGAAATCACCCGCGGCGGTACGGGCCGACGCCCTCGCCACGGCCCAGACATCATGAGCACGACGACCGCCCCCGTCCGCTACACGCCGGGCCTGGACATCCCCGATACGCCGCTGTTACGACTCTTCGAGACGGTCGCCGCCCGATGGTGGACCGGGGCCGCGACACGCTCGGCTCGATGCCGAGTACCGGTCGATGCGATCGACCGTGATCTTCGGGTTCGGATCTCACGGATCCACCAGGTGGGCAACGACGTCCGGGTGCTGGATCTGATTCGCGTGGACGGCGAATCGTTCCCGACGTGGGATCCCGGTGCGCATGTCGACGTTGTGCTGCCCAGCGGGCGCATGCGGCAGTACAGCCTCAACGGCGACCCCGACAACTCGAGCACTTACCGCATCGCGGTCCGTCGAATCGATCCGGAGCGGGGCGGAGGCGGCGGATCCGCAGAGGTTCACGCCCTCGAAATCGGACAGACGTTGACCTTGAAGGGACCGCGGAATGCGTTCCCCTTCATCAACTCTGAGCCCGGATACCTTTTTGTGGCCGGCGGCATCGGGATCACCCCGATCCTGCCGATGCTGCGTGATGCGGCACGGCGGGGCGACCCGTACGAGTTCGTCTACACCGGCCGAGACCGCGCGTCGATGCCGTTTCTCGATGAGATCGCTGGCATCGTGGGCGACCACGAAGTGCACATCTGGCCCGACGATGAGTACGGGACCCCCGACGCCGCGAAGATCATCGATCTCGCACCCGCAGGCGCCGCCCTCTACACCTGTGGGCCGGCCCCGATGATCGAGGCGCTCCGCGCGCAGATCCCGGCTCCGCGCATTGACTTTCTCCAGTACGAGCGATTCAGCCCGCCACCGGTTCTCGGTGGGGAACCCTTTACCGTAAGGCTCGCCAACTCGGGTGCGGAGGTTCAGGTTGGTTCCGACGAATCAGCTCTGGCAGCAATCCGGCGGGCCAAACCCGGGCAGGCCTACTCCTGCCAACAGGGATTCTGCGGGACTTGCAAAGTTCGAGTGCTGGACGGAGAGGTCGAGCACCGCGACCGAGTTCTGACCGAGGGCGAACGCGGTGACCACATGATCGTGTGCGTCTCGCGCGGCCGCGGATCGGTTTCGATCGATGCATAGGTTGAGATCGATGAAGGCTGTTGTCTGCCACGAGGGCGCACTCACCGTCCGAGAGACTGCGGTACCGGAGCCTGGTTCAGGCCAAGTCCTGATCAAGGTGCTACGGACCGGGATCTGCGGGTCCGATCTGCACGCCACTGCAGATGCCGATGAATTGAATGCACTGATGCTCGAGTCCGGCTACACGACCGCAATTCGTCCGCATCAGCAGGTCGTTCTGGGTCACGAGTTTCTCGGTGAAGTCGTTTCGTACGGGCCGGGCACCCGAAAGCGTTGGGCAGCCGGAACCACGGTGACGGCGCTGCCCATCCTCCGCACCAACGTCGGCATGCATCTGACCGGTTTCGATGTGCACGCACCGGGCGGCTACGCCGAATACACCCTTGTCGAGGAGGCCCTGACGTTTTCGGTCCCCGACGCCGTCCCACTCGACAAGGCCGCATTCACCGAGCCGCTGACGGTGGCACGGCACGCGGTGCGACGCTCGGGCGTCGGCAAGACCGACCCCACCGTCGTCATCGGCTGCGGACCAATAGGTCTGGCGATCATCCTGATGCTGAAAGCAACCGGGGTCACCAACGTCATCGCCTCCGACCCTTCGCCCGGACGGCGCCAACTGGCTGCCCGGTGTGGGGCCGACGTCGTCGTCGACCCCAACGCTGAATCACCCTGGGATGCATTGAGGATCAAGGATCCGGTGAACTCCACGCCTGAGCTACTCGCCTTCGCTCTCAAGATGACAAAGCTCGTTCGTCGAATACCGATGCTCTCGGTGGAGAAAGTCTTCTATGGCGCTGACCGGATGGGTCAATCGCCCAGCGGTCCCGTCATTTTCGAATGCGCGGGCGTCCCCGGCATCATCGACCATGTGATCGCCAACGCACCTTTGCGCTCGACGGTCACAGTGGTTGGAATGTGCACTGCAGTAGATGAATTCCGGCCGTCCGTCGCGCTCAGCAAGGAGATAGATCTGCGGTTCGCCTTCGGGTATGACCCCGCCGAGTTCAGTGAGACACTGCGCATGATCGCCGCGGGCAAGGTCGACCCGACCCCGCTGCACACTGCGACAGTCGGGCTTGCCGATGTTGCACAGGCATTTGCGGACCTCGCCGACCCGGAGCGCCACGCGAAGATCCTCATCGACCCCTCGCTGTAGTAGTCCGCCTCTCGCGGGAGGACGCCAGTTTCGGCGATCAGGCAGGCAGCCCGGGCGATTCCACCGGGCCCTTCAGCGACGAGGTATCAATGACGAAGCGGTAGCGCACGTCGCTGGCCAGAACGCGCGTGTATGCCTCGTTGATGTATTCCGGTGCGATGACCTCGATTTCAGCTGCCACATTGTGCTCAGCACAGAAATCGAGCATCTCCTGTGTCTCTGCGATGCCACCCATGAACGAGCCGGCAATACTGGCCCGACCGATCGCGAGCGGGAAGGCGGGCACTTCCAGCGGGTGCCCCGGCATGCCCAGTTCCACCAAGGTGCCACCGGTCGCCAGCAGTCCCAGATAATCACCCAGGTTCAGGTTGGCGGACACAGTGTTGAGGATGAGGTCGAAGCTACCGGCGAACTTCGTGAACGTCTCTGGATCGCTTGTGGCGAGGTACTGGTCAGCGCCGAGCCGCACACCATCTTCCTGCTTCTTCAAAGACTGACTCAGAACCGTCACGTCGGCGCCCACCGCCTTGGCGAGCCTGACGGCAAGGTGGCCCAACCCACCCAGTCCCACGACTGCGATGCGCGTTCCTGGCCCGGCCTTCCAGCGCCGAAGTGGTGAGTACACGGTGACACCCGCGCACAACAACGGCGCAGCGGCATCGAGTGGAATGCTGTCGGGGATTCTCAGAACGTAGTTCTCGTCGACGACGATGGCGCCGCTGTAGCCGCCGTAGGTAGGTTGGCCGTCGGTACCGACCGCGTTGTAGGTAGCGACCATGCCACCGGCGGTGCAGTGTTGCTCCAGGCCCGACCGACAGTTCTCACACTGCCGGCACGAGTCGACGTAGCAGCCGACCCCCACTCGGTCTCCGACCTTGTGCTTGGTCACTTCGGAACCGACTTCGGTCACCACGCCGGCGATTTCGTGGCCTGGAACCACCGGGTAGGCGGCCGGCCCCCACTCGCCTCTGACGATGTGGATGTCAGTGTGACAGATGCCCGTGAAGTGTATGTCGATCGCCACATCGTGCGGGCCGACCGCGCGGCGGGTGATCACCGTTCTCGACAGCGGCTCGGATGCTGATGTGGCGGCATACGCAGAAGTGGTGGTTGCCATGAAAATCCGATCTTGTTACGTGGTTTCGCAATGGCGGTAATGGTTCAGCTGCTCTGGAGGGGAAAGATCAGCAGGCTTCCGGAAGCGGTCGCCACGACCTTGCCCTCATTGTCGACGACCTCGCCCTCAGCGAATGTCACCCGACGGCCGGGCTTGGTGACCCGTCCGGTGCAGATCAGCGGGCCATTATCAGCGCTAACCGGGCGCAGGAAATTCACCTTGATCTCGATCGAGGTGTAACCGGTGCCGGCAGGCAGCGTGGTGTGTGTGGCGCACCCCAGGGCGGAATCGAGAAGCGTACAGACCAGGCCACCGTGGACCATCCCGATCGGGTTGTAATGCGACTCGTCGGGGCTGCACCGAAAAGTGACCGTGCCGTCGCCGACTTCGACGACATCCAATCCGAAGTGGCCGGCGATCGGCGCACCCGGTAACTCACCGGCGGCGATCTTGTTCATGAACTCGATACCATCGAGTTTCGGTAGTGCCGCAAGCCCTGCTGCAGGGTCGCGCCAGTGAACGGTCTTCTGGCGCTCGGTCACTTCGAGCCGCCTGTCTGCGGCAGGGGCACGTTCTGCAGCCGCAGTTGACCTCGGGCGAGCACCTTGTCCGTGCTGTCGTTGACGATCACGACATCCCAAAGTTGTTGCGTGCGTCCCTGATACAACGCAGTAGCAGTGACCGACACCCGGGCGCCGGTGGACGACCGCAGAAAATCGGTGGCGTTGTGCACCCCCACCGCGAACTGGCCGTGCTCCGCGACGGCGTGGCTGGCCGCGGCACTGCCGGCGCTTTCCACAATGGTCGCATAGACGCCCCCGTGCACGACCCCCCACGGGGTGAGGTGGTCTTCGCCGAGTTCGGCGTACCCGCGCAGTGACGTCTTGGTCACCTCGGTGACGACGAAACCAGATGCGGCCACGAATCGGCTCGCACCCTCGGGCGACAGGTCGGGCACCATGGCATTTGTTGTCATGTGGTGTTCTACTCCCTCGGGTTGTGGGTATCGGTGGTTGTCAGGCGAGGAATTCGAGTACCCGGGTGGAGAATTCGTCGTGGTACTGGAAGATCGCGCCGTGCCCGGAATCCGGGTAGATCACGAGGTGACTGTCGGGCAGACGCCGGTGCAGATCCTCGGACAGCGATGTCGGCACCATCTTGTCGTTGTCACCATTGACGACGAGGGTGGGTTGGGTGAGACGGGACAAGTCCGCGGGCTCGGCCCTGCCCCACGCTTTGATGGCCTTGAGCTGAGTTCGGAACGCGGGGACGGTGATCGGCTCGTCGCGGTCGATGGTCCGTTCCCGCAGGCGGTTGATGAAGTCGCGAGCCGCTTGCTTGCCGGCCGTGTTGCGGTTGAAGAACAGGTATTCCTTGGGATCGCGGCGGGTCAGCGCCCCACGGATCATCGCGCGGTAGGTGACACCGGCCACCGCATCGATCCGGTGGCCGCCGGCAGGACCGGTGCCGGCCAGAACAACCTTGCGCACCGCCTCGGGGTGCGCCGCGGCCAACACCTGGGCAACCATGCCACCGAGGGAGAAGCCGAGGACGTCCACCTGCTCGAGCCCGAGTGCGGCGACGAACGTGCGGGCGTCGGCGGCCATGGCGACCACCGAGTCCTTGGCCTGTCCGGTGGACGCGCCCACGCCGGGCTGGTTGAAGGTGATGACCCGGCGCTCCCGCGCAATGGCGTCGATGACCCGCGGATCCCAGTTGTCCAGCGTCGCGGCCAGGTGGTTGCAGAACAGGACCGGCATCCCGTCTCCCGTGCCCAGTTCCCGGTAGGCGAACGTCGCGCCGTCGGCGACCACGAACCGGGTCGGCGTGGTGACATAAGACGCCCCCGAGCCACGGCCCGCACTCATCGCCGAACCACGATCTTGCCGTGGACGCCGCCGGCGGTGAGGGCCTGCAGGGCCTGCGGTGTCTGGTCGAACGGCAGCACGCGGTCCACGACGGGACGCAGCGCGCCCTGATCGATGAGCTCGGCGATCTGACGAAGTTGCTCCCCGGATTCACGTACGAAAAAGAATTCATAGGACACCCCCAGCCGGCGCGCCCGGCACCGCACGGGAGCGCTCATCGCTCGGATCGCCAGCTTGACAAGCGGATTGGCGCCGATTCGGTCGGCAAAGGCCGGATCCGGCGGATCGGCGATCCCGATCGCCATGCCCCCGCGGCGCAGAACCCGCAGCGACTTCTTCAGATTGTCGCCACCACGGCTGTCCAGAACGAGGTCGACACCGCTGAGCAACGCCTCGAAATCCTGAGTGCGGTAGTCGATCACTTCATCCGCGCCGAGCTGACGCACGAACTCCGCACTCGAAGCGCTGGCCGTAGTAGCCACAGTGGCACCCAGATGTTTGGCGAGTTGGATCGCTATCGACCCCACGCCGCCGGCACCACCGTGGATGAGGACCTTCTGTCCCGGTCCGACCCGACCGCGCTCGACGAGCACCTGCCAGGCCGTCAACGCCACCACCGGCAGCCCGGCGGCCTCCTCGATGCTGATCGAGGCAGGTTTCAGCGCCGCGTCGTCCTCCGCAATCGCCACGCGTTCGGCGAAGGTGCCGACCCCCGCAATACCGGGGTGGGCAAAAACCTCATCACCGGGCTTGAAGCCGCGGACCTGATCACCGACGGCAACCACCTGACCAGCGACGTCGCTGCCGAGCACCAAGGGCAGATCAAAACAGAAGACCTGCTTGAAGCCCCCGCTGCGGAGTCGCTCATCCGCCTGATTCAACCCGGCGGCCGCGACCTCGATGAGGAGGTCGCGCGGGCCGAGCGTCGGCTCCGGGATTTGGAGCTCCTCCATCGGACCGCCGTACTTACGGATTCCAAAAGCTCGCACAGTCGCCTCCTCGGGACGTCAACAAACTGATTTCACTTTGTTACCAGTCGACCGTACGCTAAAGTGGTAACAACTTGCAACCAGTTCTGGAGGATGGTCTCGTGATCGAAGAACCAAGATCGAGCTGCCCCATCAACCGGACGCTGGAGATCCTCGGCGACCATTGGAGCCTGGTCATCCTGCGCGATATCGCCCTGCACAACCGTCGGCGCTTCCGGGAACTACTGACCGAGAATGCCGAAAGGATCAGCGCCCCGGTGCTTTCCCGACGCCTGGCCAGCCTCGTGGAGGCGGGGTTGCTCAGCAAGAGCGAAGTGGCACGCGGCGCCGCCGGTCGTTACTCCCTGACCGAGATCGGCATCCAGACGGTTCCGCTCATGTACGAACTCGCCCGACTCGGCACCATCCTCGACCCCTCCGCCTCAGAGACCACCGCCGACCGCGACCCCGCCGCAGCCGAAGCCCAGATGGAACGGCTCCGCAGCGCGCATCTGGGCTGAAGCACTTGCCCGGCAGTAACTTATGTCGCCGGGGCGGCCAGTTCGCGCAACGAGGTCAGGAACAGCTCGTCCATGCGCGGCGACAATTCGGCCAGCGTCGCGGCGCCGGCATGACTGGCCGAGCCGAAGACCCGCTCTAGCGCGTCGCCGTCGGTGTCGGCACCCACCGACAGGCACAGGCATGCGACGCCGTCTCGGCGTAGCTCGTCGAGGGCCCGGCGGGAGTCGGCTTCGGCGTAGCGGCCCTCGTAGCCGTGGTCGTAGGGATGCCCGTCGGAGAGCACGAGCAGCAACCGATTGGGCGTCCCCGCTTGTGTTTTCAGGATCTCTCCGGCGCCCCGGATCGCCGCCCCCAGCCGGGTGTAGTTCGACGGCTGCAGCTGATTGAGCCGGGCGCGGCTCAGCGCGGTGAACCGCTGGTCGAACGTCTTGAGCGCCGGCAGGTGCACGGCACCTCGGCCCTTGGACCAGAATGCGTACACCGCGACCCGGTCGCCGA
This sequence comes from Actinomycetes bacterium, assembly GCA_023460175.1. GTDB lineage: Bacteria > Actinomycetota > Actinomycetes > Mycobacteriales > Mycobacteriaceae > Mycobacterium. Next base: position 22,863 of record JAEWRC010000016.1, on the reverse strand, counting down.
GTTCTTCCAACGTGGCCGCGATGGTGGCGGCCGCCCGGCGCTGGTGATCGTGCACCGCCAGGCCGGCGGGGTCGGTATCGGTCGCCGATCCCGACGCATCCAGCAGCAGCAACACGCCCAGGTCGCGGGCGGTCTTGCGGTGTTCGATATGGATGTGTTCGGGCGGGGAAACCCCCGAGCGCAGATCCACCGAGAACTCGACCAGCGCCTCGGTGTCGAGTTCGTCGCCATCCGGCCTGCGCCGCAACGTCTTCAAGCCCAGCCCGATGCGGGCCAGCCGCCGCCGCAGCACCTCATCCGGCGCGATCGCGGCGGCCGAGAACTCCGCGGGCGCCGTGAACGGGTAGTCGATGACCCGGCACCAGTCGGGCCGATAGCGCTGGTTGTCGACATCCCATTCGGGGTGCAGCGCGCCGCCGACCCCCACGGTGGCGGCGGGATTGGCCTCGTCGGTGAAACGGACGCGGGTGGCCAGCGGGCGTGCCTGCGGTCCGGCCGCGCGGCCCTGTCGCACCGCGCGCGCCCGCAGTCCCCCGCCGCCGGACTGGTTGTCCGCGGAACCCGACGAACTGCCGAGCAGCTTGCGCAGGAAGTCACCCACCGCTTCGGAGTTGAACAACGGGTTGTCGAAGAGCTTGAGGATCTTGCTCTCCTCCGAAGGCCCCTCCTCGTCGTCCGGGTCATCGTCGTCGGGGTCGTCGTCATCGGCGCCGGCGGTGATCTCGAAATGCAGGTCCTGCTCCGATGCGGCCGCGCCCGCCGGGGCCGCGCCGCCGGTCACCTGAAGCGGCTTGAGGACGCCGAACCACGGCGGTGGATCGTCGACTTTCGCACGGTTGCGGGCGATTTGTAGCGACTCAGCGGCCGACGAACTGTCCGGCATCCCGCCGGGACAGCACTCGGCGGCCAACGGGAGCCGGTGGGCCAGGTCGGCCAGCACCCGCCGGCCCTCGATCGACAGATAGCGCCGGGCCGCCCCGCCGCGGCCCCGCAACGACCGCAGCAGCGCCGGGTCCAGGCTGCCCGCGCCGAGCAGCCCCGCCTGGATCAGCACCTCGCGGCGCTGCTGATCGGCGGAGCCACCGTGGGAGACGAAGACCACCAGACCGTCGGTGTACGCCGGCTGCCCCGCGGGGGCTTCGGCCACGTCGACGGCGCGGCCGGCCAGGTAGCCGGCCAGCAGCCGGAGCCGCTGCGGCCCACGGTTTTCCGCTTCCGTCACGGGCGCGGCAGGATGGCGTCGACGAGTTCGCCGAGCGCGCCGATCACCTCACGGTCGTCGGAGAGCGCCTCGACGACCGCAGCCTGCACCGACCGGCGCACGCTGAGTCCCTCGGCGATCAGCCCCCCGGCCAGCACCAGCATCCGGGTGGACGAGGCCTCGCGCAGCGGCGAGCCGTCGATGGTGCGGATCGCCTTGCCGATCCGCACCAGCACCGCCGCGGTCTCGGAGTCCACGCCCGACTCGTGCGCGACGATCTCGGTCTCCACTGCCGGCGGCGGGAAATCCAATTCGATGGCCACGAACCGTTGCCGGGTGGATTCCTTGATGTTCTTCAGCACCGACTGATAGCCCGGGTTGTACGAGATGACCAACTGGAATCCCGGCGCGGCGGCCAGCGTGGTGCCGAGGCGGTCGATCGGCAACTCCCGCCGGTGATCCGCAAGCGGATGGATGACCACCGTGGTGTCCTGACGCGCCTCGACGACCTCGTCCAGGTAGCAGATCCCGCCGCCGCGCACCGCGCGGGTCAACGGCCCGTCCACCCAGACGGTGTCGCCGCCTTGGAGCAGGAACCGGCCCACCAGATCGGCCGACGTCAGGTCCTCGTGGCCCGCGACGGTGACCAGTTCGCGGCCCAGTTCGTGCGCCATGGCCTCCACGAACCGGGTCTTGCCGCACCCGGTCGGCCCCTTGAGCAGCACGGGCAGCCCGCGGCGGGCCGCCGCGCGGAACACCTCGACCTCATCGCCGACCGCGCGGTAGAACGGTGCGGCAGAGGTTTTTTCGAGGGCCTGTTCGAGCGTCCCGGCGCCGTTGTCGGTCGACACTGTCATTCCCTACCCTCGTGCGGCACCACCGCCGGCATCTGGATCCCGTCGGGCAGGACGAGTTCGCCGTCGACGTTGACGAAGCCAGAATGCCGGGTGGGGATCGGCAGCGACGGGTCGGGGCAGGGCCGGTCGGTGCCATCACCGCACAGGCCCGAGGTGAAGTAGGACCGCTTCTGCACGTCCTCGGGCCACGGGTCAGCGTGGGTGGCCATGAACTGCGCGGGGATGATGTAGAAGACGAAGAAGGAGGCGCTGACCGCGGCGAAGATCGCCAGGAAGCGGACGAACTGCTGCTTGGCGAAGCCGCCCCGGATGTTGTCGAGCCCCTTCTCCACGACGGTGCGACCGCGGTCGTCGGTGAAGAACCGCAGGCAGCACAGCGCGGCCTGCACACCGCCCCACATCAGCCCCTCGTAGATGGGCCACTGGTAGTAGGTGCCGGCGTTGATCGACAGCGACTGGATGGCACCGGGGAAGCTGTACATCCCCAGCGGCATGAGGACCAGGCCCTCCATCACGAAGTCGAAGACGAAGCCCCAGGCGAACGCGACGGCGATCAGCCCCTTGGTGCCCAGGTTGGGCCAGCGCTGCTGGGCCTTGCGCATGATCCAGCAGCCCAGGATCGTGCACAGCAGCACCCCGTAGGCGTAGCCGGAGACGTTGATGCCCAACGGTTCTGCCACCTGCGCGCCGGGCCGCTCCGGCGACATCCACCCGGGCACGTGCGGGGCCCACGAACCCATGTTGAACGCCCACGCGTTGTAGGTGCACCAGGTGTTGATGTAGTTCAGCAGCGGGTCCTGGAAGAAGAACAACCCGGTGGACACCATGAGCATGCCGTCGAGGGTGATCCGCCGTTCGCGCCGCCAGGGCCGGATGATGAACCACCAGATCGCCACCGGGAACAGCACCGGCGAACCGATCTGCCAAAGCATCAGGGCGACCTTCATGAAGGTCGGCGGATCCGTCGGTCCAGGGTCGACCCGCTCGAAGTAGGGCCCGGTGATCCACCGGATCCACACGTAGATCTGGAACGCCAGGATGACGCCGCCGGCGGTCGCCCAGATCTTGACCCGTCTCGACGACCGCGCCGCCGGTGCGTCGAGGCGGCCGACGCTGCTCAGAGACTCCGTTTTCGCGGGCTTTTGATTCGCCAGTTCGCTCACGGAGCGTGAATATACCGACAAGTATCCGGGTGACTCAATAGTTTCTTGGAAACTTGTGGCAGACTCATCGCATGGCGGAGCGCTGGACCCGGGAGCGGCGACTCGAGCACACCCGCTCCCTGCTGCTGGATGCCGCCGAGGTCGTCTTCGGCGAAAAGGGCTTCACCGCAGCCACTCTCGACGACATCGCGTACGCCGCCGGCTACACCAAGGGCGCCATCTACAAGCACTTCGCCACCAAGGAAGATCTGTTCCTGGCGGTCAGCGACCGGTACTGGCGGCGATACTTCGACAGCTTCGCCGAGGTGATGGCCTCGGCGACCCGGGTCGGCGCCCACGAACTCGACCAGATCGCCGAGCGGTGGCGTCAGCTCAGCCTCGACCGCGGCGCCCAGCAGGCCGCGCTCGGGTTGGAGTTCACGCTGTATCTGCACCGCAACCCCGACGCCCGGGACCGGGTGGCGGCGAAACGCTCCGAGGTCGTCACCAAGCTCGCCGATTTCATCGTCGAGAGCATGGACAAGTTGGGGGCCACGCTGTCGATCCCGCCGCTGATCTTCGCGGAGACCCTGGTGGCCACCAGCGACTCGGTGATCCTGGGCAGCCAACTCGACGGCATGGATCTCTACCGGCCGGTGATCGAGATGTACACCTCGGTCATCAAGCTGCCCGACTGAGGGATTCCTCAGCCCACCCCGAGTGCCTGCCGATACAGCGGGCTGTCGCTGCTGTAGTAGTTGCAGTGAAATCCGCTGGGGATCCGGAACGGAACCTTCACCCGTGCCACCGGTCCGGCGGCCAGCGCGCCGGCCTCGAACACCGCCAGCTCGGTCTCGGCCTCCCCCGCCCGGTGCACCAGCGTCAGCGCGTACCCGTCGAGTTCGTCGGTGCCGCCGACGCGCGGGGCGAAGATCAGCTCGCCGGCCGCGGCCCCGTCGCCGAAGTGGTAGAAGTCCTCGGCTCCGGTCTCGGTGTCCACCCGCACCACCGCGTCCATACCGTCGGCCCGGCCGTCGACGGAGTTCAGGTTGGAGTTGGCGAAGGCGTGCCGGCTGCGACGGGTCATCAATCGATCGTCGGGGCGCGGGAACTGGATGTCGCGGTCGTTGAGGATGACCTCGCGCAGCACGTCGGTGGGCGCCGCGGGGTCGATGGTCCAGCGGCGCAAGCTCTGTCGAGTCTCCCGGTGGGAGCGGCGCTGACCGTCGATGTCGGGGAACAGCGCGGTCCCCTCGGCCGCCGCGACATCGGCGACGATCTTGTCGCCGTCCTCCCACACGTTGGCCTGATGCATCATGTGCCGAGGTTCGGCCTCGAACCACCGGACGTCGGCGGCACCGCCGTCGCGCGGCATGACGCCGAGCTTCGTCGGCCGCTCGGTGTCCCAGGCCACCATCGGGCCGCCCGAGATCGCGCGCTGCAGGCTGACGTCCAGCGGGGTGACCGGGAAGACCACGAAGTTCTCGGTGACGAAGAATGTGTGCATCATCGTTTGATGCGGGATCGGGATGAACTCGGTCCTGGTCGGATTTCCCGCGGAATCGATGACGTCGTACCGGATTTGAGGCGCCTCGCCGCCGTACGGCGCGAGCACGCCGATGTTGATCAGCTCGCCGGTGTGCTGGTCGACCGTGGGATGCGCCGAGAATGTCGTGGTGATCACCCCGCCGTAGTGGTGTTCGCCGACGGTCTCGAGGGTGCGCGGGTTCATCTCGACCGGCGGGGCGCCCTCCATCAGCGCCAGCAGCTTGCCGCCGTGCAGGATCACGTTGGTGTTGGCGGTGTTGTAGCGGGTTCCGGCGGCCAGCGGGTCACTGGTCATCGGGTTGCCGTGCACCCCGAACAGGCGCCGGCCGGCCTTCATCTCCAGCAGCAGCTTGTCGGTGCGAACCCACCGGTTGCGCATCGCCACCCGCCCCTCGGCGAGGTAGAACGCGTAGACCATGCCGTCGCCGTCGAACCAGTGGTAGTCCTCGTCGGTCGGCGGATACAGCGGCTCGGCGCCGTTGCGGTAGAACACCCCCGCCAGATCCTCGGGCAGTTCCCCCTCGACGAACAGGTCCGGCGCCTCCACCTCCATCCGGTTGGGACGGTGATGGCCGGTCAGAAAGGGACTCTCGCGAAAAGCCGTGCTTGCCATGATGTTCGGTCCTCAGGGGTCGGCCGGCGGGTCCGCGCCGGGTTCCAGGAGCAAGGTGTCGATCAGTTGGTTCATCCGGTCCATCGCGGCGGCGTCATGGGAGGCCGCCGCGTGGGCGAACCCGTCGACGATGGCGCTGATCATGCCCGCGACCTCCCGGGGATCCAGATCGGTCGGGATCAGCCCGCCCTCCTGGCCGGTGGCCACCGCACCGGCGAGCGCCTCGGCCATCGTCGTGGCCTGCTTGGCGAACGCCTCCGAGAGTTCCTCGTGGCGGCGCGCGTCGATCGGCGCGGTCGCCACGAAGCCGGCCAACGCCGGCGACTCGTGGTTGATCCGCATCGATTCGGTGAGCACCGCGCGCAACAACCCGCGCACGGTGTGGGCGCCGGCCATCACCTGCGAGGACCGCGCGACGATCTTGCCGTAGACGTCGTCGCAGACCGCATCGAACAGCTTGCGCTTCGTGCCGAAGTGGTAATAGACGGATCCCGCGGTGACACCGGCCATTTCGGCAATGAGGTTGTTGGTGGCCGGCCCGTAGCCGAACTGTGCGAAGCAGCGGCACGCTGCGTCGATGACTCGCTGCCGGGTGTCGACGCTGTCGATTCCGGCCGGACGTCCCGGCCCGGGCCTGCTCACCTTGTTTTCACTCACCCCCCTATCATCGCGCACGAGTGCAACCAGGGGGTCCGCCTCAGCGGTCAAGGTAGGCGTCGAGATCTTGGTGGAACTGCCGGATCCGGATCTCCTGATAGTTCGCCAGCGTCACGCCCGGCTTGGTCATCGACTTCAGCCCGCGTTGAATGCGCGGCAGGTTCGCCAGGTCCTGGTTGAACACCGCGCACAGCCCACCGAGTTCGGGTGCAGCGCTGTAGTCCTCGTCGGGCCCCAGCCAGTGCACCGGCCCGGTCTTCGGCTTCGGCACGCCGGCCGGCAGCGGCGTGAGCATCATGATGTCGAAGATGCAGCGATCCGGGTCGTTGCCGTAGGGCCGGAACCGATACGTCAGGGGCGCCCCGACGCCGGCCCACGGCACCATGTTCGGGAAGACGAAATACTGGATGGCATCCAGGATCTCCGAGTCGCTGGTCCCCGACAGATCCGCGCCCGTGGCCGTGGCCAGGTTCGCCCGCATGGCTTCGGCGACGATCGGGCGCGCCGACGCGCCCTCGGGGACCTCGAAGGCGCCCACCCCGTCGGGATAGAAGTCTCGGAACATCGCGTCGAGAACGTCCTGGGGTTCCAGCGGTTCCAGGTGCGGGCTGCTGGTCGCCTGTGGCGTGATCATCCGATTGAAGCCGGGCAACCCGTCGGCGCGCGAGTAAATGTCGTACTGGGTATTGGAGTCGCCGAGGTACTCGAGCAACTGCGGATGGGTCGCGATCACGTGGTAGGACTCCAGGAAGGCCTCGATGCCGACCTTCCAGTTGCAGTCGATGACCTTGGCCACGTGGATGGCCTTGAAACGGTCCTGCAACGCGAACGGCGCGAAGTGCTTGTCCAGGTCACCGAGATAGGTCTCCAGCGACTCGGCCTCGGGGTCCGGGTTGACGAACACGAACCCGGCCCAGAGCCCGGTCTGGGCCTCGGGCAGCCCGAACTCTTCCGCCCGCACATGCGGAAAATCCCACCGGCACGGCACGTCGGTCAGCGCGCCTTCGAGGCTCCAGGTGAAACCGTGGAAGGGACAACGCAATTGGTTGGCGTGGCCGCTGTCGTCACACAGCCGGGTGCCGCGATGCAGGCACGCGTTGTGGTAGGCCTTGATGCCGCCGCCCTCGGTGCGCACGACAATCAGGGAGATGTCGGCGACGTCGTAGACCAGGTAGTCGCCGGCCTCGGGGATATCCTCCTCCCGACAGGCGAACTGCCAGGCCTTCTTCCACACCTTCTCCACCTCGAGGCGGTGGAACTCGTGGGTCAGGTAGCGGTCCTTGTCGATGTCCGCCGAGCCGAGGTACTCGTAGGATTCCTCCCGCAGGGGGGTGGGCACCTCCCGGCTGTCGGTGGCCAGCAGGCTCTGCACGGTCGGGCCCGCCGAACGCGCCTCACCCGGTTGCACCGGGCGGTCGACTGTGTTCGTCATCTTCGTCCTCCTAGTGGCCTCAGGCCGTTGCGAGCGATTCGAGGTAGGCGCCGACCGCGGTCGCGATGAACGCGGAGCCGTTGATGGCCCAACCGCCGTCGACGTAGAGCACCTGACCGGTGACGTAGCCGGCGGCCTCAGACGCCAGGAAAGCGACCGCCTCAGCAACGTCTTCGGGTGTCCCCAGGCGGCCCAGCGGCATCGCGTCGCCGATCGCCTGTTGCAGCCGCGGATCGGCGAATTCACCCTCGGTGCCGTCGGTGAGGATGAGTCCCGGACCCACGGCGTTGACCCGAATGCGTCGGGGCGCGTACTCGGTGGCCATTTGCTTGGTCAGCGCCACCAGGGCGGCCTTCGAGGCGGGGTAGATCCCGCGACCCGCTCCCCCGAGTTCGGCCAGCACCGAGGTCAGGTTGACGATGGCCCCGCCGGCGGGGCCGAACTTGGGCGCCAGCTCCCGGGTGACCAGCCAGCTGCCGAGCACGTTGGTCCGCAAGACCGCGTCGACGTCGTCGACCGTGGAGTCGGCCAGCGTCTGGGACCGCCAGATGCCGGCGTTGTTGACCAAAACGTCCACCGCGTCGAGACCCGCGGCCAACTCCGCCACCGCGGACGGATCGGTGATATCGCATTGGACGGGCCGCGCGCCCACCTCCCGGGCGACGGTGGCAGCGGCCTCGCCATCGAGGTCGACGGCCACCACCGTGGCACCGCCCGCCGCCAATTTCTGCGTCACCGCACGTCCAATACCTTTTCCGGCACCGGTCACCACCGCAGTCGGCACTGCGCCTCCTCGCTTCCGACGTCGTCGGACCTTCGTGGTTGCATATGATCTAGCTCACTATTATATTAGTCCACTAATTAGTCAAGCCGCTACGAGCAGCTGGGAGTCACGCCTTGAGCGACACCACCACCGAACGCACCACCTACCCCGTCGACGCGTTCGATCCGCTCGAACCGGACACCATGCAGAACCCGCACCCGTGGAATCAGACGCTGCGCGCGGAGGCCCCGGTGCACTTCGTCGCGAGCCGGGGCATGTGGTTCGTCACCTCGCGCGAGTTGGTCACCGAGGCGCTGACCAACCACGAGGTGTTCTCCTCGGCCTTCGGTGTGCCGCAGCTCCCACCGCCGGAGTCGGTGGCCGCCGAGGTTGCTGCCATCGCGGCCGAGGGCTGGCCCGCGGTGCCCACCCTGCTGACCGCCGACCCGCCGGAGCATCACTACTACCGCCGGATGGTCGCCAAGGCCTTCACACCGCGCTTCGTCGCCCAGCGTGAGGAAGCCATCCGCGCCATCGTCGACGACCTTGCCCAGCAACTTCCGTCCGGGACGCCGGTCGAGGTCGTCTCGACGTTCGCCGCGCCGCTGCCGCTGCGGATCATCGCCCACACCCTCAACGTTCCCGACGACCGCATCGACGACTTCAAGCGCTGGTCGGATCAGTTCGCGCTGACCATCGGCGCCGAGATCGACGAGGCCGGCGCGCTGGAACAGGCCCGCAGCCTGCTGGAGTACCAGCGCTATTTCGCCGACCAACTGGAGCAGCGCCGCACCGCGCCCCAGGACGACCTGATCACCGGACTGGTGCAGGCCTCCGAGGTCGGCGACGGTGACGAACCGCTGAGCACCGGGGCCGCGCTGAGCATCATCCAGCAGATCCTCATCGCCGGCAACGAGACCTCGACCAAGCTGATGACCGGGATGTTGCATCAGCTCGCGGAACAGCCGAAGTGGTGGGACTGGTTGCGGGAGAACCCTTCCGAGCGGTCCGCGGCAGTCGTCGAGGAGGGGCTGCGGTTCCTCACCCCGGTCCAGAGCATGTTCCGGATCACCAAGGCCGACGTCACGCTCGGCGACACCACGATCCCGGCCGGTTCGATGGTGGTGCTCAACTTCGGCTCCGCCAACCGCGACGAGACCCAGTTCGTCGAACCCGAGGAGTTCGACCCGTTGCGCACCAACGCCAAGAATCACCTGGCATTCAGCGCCGGCATCCACGCCTGTCTGGGCGCGCCGCTGGCGCGGATGCAGGCCCGGATCGCGTTGGAGAATCTGGCCGGCCGCTTCCGGACCGTGAAGTTCGGCCCCGACAACGACTTCGCCTACGAACCCAGCTTCATGCTGCGGGGCTTCACCCGCCTGTCCCTGGTGTTCGAGGCCGATTGAGCGTGCGGGGGGCAAGCCGAGAGGGGCGGCGAGAATGACTGCCACACAGGAGATCACGCACTGGTGGCGGGGATATCTCGACCGCCACCCCGTGACCTCGCTGCGCACCGTGGGCGGTCAGTGCGTGCTGGCCGTGCGGGTGTTCCAGCACCTGATCCTCGACATCGTGCGGGGGCGATTCCCGTTCTGGGAGTTCGTCGAACAGGCGGTGTTCATGGCGCGCACCGCGGTGGTGCCGACGCTGTTCATCGCGGTGCCGATCAGCATCACCCTGGCGGTGCAGTTCAGCCTGTTGGCCGGACAACTCGGCGCCACGGCGCTGGCCGGGGCAGCCAACGGGCTGGCGGTGATCCGGCAGGGCGCACCCCTGGTCGCGGCGATCCTGATGGCCGCCGCGGTCGGCTCGGCGATGAGCGCCGACCTCGGTTCGCGCACCATCCGCGACGAGACCGACGCCATGGAGGTCATGGGGGTCTCGGTGGTCCGCCGGCTGGTGGTGCCGCGGCTGGCCGCCGCGGTCGTGATCTCGGTCGCGCTGACCGGCTTCACGTGCTTCATCGGGTTCCTGGCCGGCTACGCCTTCACGGTGATGCTCCAAGGCGGCACACCGGGCAGCTACACCGCGACGTTCTCGTCCTTCGCCACCGTCGACGACCTGATCCTGACCCTGATCAAGGCGGTCGTGTTCGGGATGATCGTCGCGATCATCGCCTGCTACAAGGGATTGGACACCCGCGGCGGACCGGCCGGCGTGGCCAACTCGGTGAATGCGGCTGTGGTGCAGTCGATCCTGCTGCTGCTGTTGACCAACGTGCTGATCAGCCAGATGTACCTGGTGCTGTTCCCGAAGACGAGCTTCTGACCGATGGCCGCCAGCGTTTACCTGCCCCGCGGCGTGCGTCCCGTGCAGAACGCCGCGGAGTCCACCGGCTTCCAGATGGCCCGCATCGGCCACATGGTCGCGTTCTTCTTCCGCACCCTGGCCGGGATCCCCACTGTCCTCAAGCGTTACCCGCGCGAGTTCCTGCGGCTGTCCTCCGATGTCACCTGGGGCAACGGGTCGATCGTCGTCGGCGGCGGCACCGCGGGGGTGGTGCTGGTGGTCGGGGCCGCGGCCGGCGCGGTGGTCGCGATCGAGGGCTACAACGCACTGAACCTGCTGGGTCTGGGGCCGGCCACCGGCCTGCTGACCGCGCTGGCCACGGTCCGCGAGCTCGCCCCCCTGATGGCCGCGCTGGCCTTCGCCATCCAGGCGGGTTGTCGGTTCACCGCCCAACTCGGCGCGATGCGGATCTCCGAGGAGATCGACGCGTTGGACGCGGTGGCCATCCGGCCCATCCCCTACCTGGTGACCACCCGGGTGTTGGCCTCCGCCCTGGCGGTGGTGCCGCTGTTCGTGGTCTGCCTGGCGCTGAACTTTTTGGTCTGCCAGTTCGTGGTGTTCCTGGCCAGCGGCCAGGCCACCGGCACCTATCTGCACTACTTCACCCTGATGCTGTCCGGACGCGACATGATCTTCGCGGTCATCAAGGTCGCGGTGTTCGTCGCGATCATGTCGACGGTGCAGTGCTACTACGGCTTCTATGCCACCGGCGGTCCGCGCGGGGTCGGCATCGCCGCCGGACGGGCCATGCGGGCCAGCATCACCCTGATGGTCATCACGAACATGATGCTCACCATGGCGTTCTGGGGCATCGACTCCGGCGGGAGGCTCGGCGGCTGATGGGCAATCAGTTCGAACTCGACGGCCGCGGACCGTCCACCCGCACGCTGATCCTGACCTGCGTCGCGTTCCTGGCGGTGTGCGCCGTGGCCGCGGCGCTGATGTTCGCCAAGTCCAACGGCTCGCTGGACGCCCGGGTGGCGGTCGTGGCCAAGCTGGCCAGCGTCGGCGACGGGCTGCCGATGAAGTCCGACGTGAAGTACCGCGGCGTGCTGGTCGGCATGGTGCGCTCGGTGCAGCCCGCGCTGCACGGCGGCGACAACCTGGTGCAGATCGATCTGCGGCCGCAGTACGTCGACAACATCCCGGCCTCGGTGACCGCGCGCATCGTCCCGGGCAACGCGTTCGCGGTGTCCACCGTGCAGCTGGTCGACGAGGGTGCCAGCGGGCCGCCGATCCGCTCCGGCGACGTCATCGAGCAGGACGCCACCCTGCCCACCCAGCTGTTCCAGACCACCCTGGCCAAGCTGCGCGAGTTGGTCGACGCGGCCGGGCGCCCGGAGACCGACCACACCCTGGGCATCATGCGCACGATCGCCGACGCGACCGCCGGCAAGGGCCCGGAACTGACCGCGGCCGCCCAGGGCCTCAACCGGATCGTCGCCGAGATGAACGCGCTGCGGGTCGAGGAGTCCGGTCCGCCGACCCTGCAGACCTGGACCTCGGCGATCACCGCGCTGGGCAGCACCGCCCCGGAGTTGTTGGACTCGTTGCAGAACGCCGTGCAGCCGATGCGCACCGTCGCCGAACAGCATGCCGCGCTGGGCAATCTGCTCACCGGCGGCACTCACACCATGGGCACGCTGCGCACGGCGATGGACAACCACACCGACAACCTGGTCGGCATCACCACCAATCTCACACCGGTGATCGGGGTACTCGCCGACCGCTCGGGCAAGTTCCCGGCCGTCGCGGTCGGGTTGAACAACGTCATCGACGGCTTCTTCAACGAGATGTGGACCCGCACCGACCAGAAGGTGACCTTCACGTTCAAGCTGGTGGTCTCCCTGACCCCGCTGCGGCTGTACAACCGGGCCGACTGCCCGGTGTACGGGCCGCTGCGCGGGCCGAGCTGCGAGACCGCTCCCGAGGGCATCCCGGTCGTCGAGACCCGCGGCCTGCCCGACCCGCGCGCCTATGTGCCCCCGCCGGGGACGGCCCTGCCCACCGCCGCCAACCCCGCCGACGAGGTCATTCTCGGCGTGCTCGAAACACCGCCGCCGCCAGCCGAATTCATCCCGGGGGCACCATGATGGCCCGCGCCCGCCTGCTGGCCTGGCTGGCCGTCTTCCTGGTGGTCTGCCTGAGCCTGACCTGGACCATCCTGGTGACGCTGCGCCGCGAGGTGTCCGGGCCCGCGTACGCCTACACCGCGATGTTCACCGATGTCACCGGGCTGCGGGCCGGATCCGATGTCCGGGTGGCCGGGGTGCGGGTGGGCCGGGTGGATTCGGTCGAGCTGGACGGCGAGCTGGCCAAGGTCCGGTTCCGGGTCGAGCGCGAACAGCCGCTCTACGGCAACACCAAGGCCTCGGTGGTCTACCAGAACATCATCGGGCAGCGCTACATCGGACTGTCGCTGGCCGACTTCGGCGCGCCCGAACGGCTGCCGAACGGCGCGGTCATCCCGGTGGAACGCACCGAACCGTCGTTCGACGTCACCAACCTGCTCAACGGTTTCGAGCCGATGTTCACCCTGTTGGATCCGACCAACCGGGGCAACCTGTCCAACGCGTTGATCAATGCGCTGCAGGGCGACCAGGAGTCGGTGGTGGTGCTGATCTCGGAGACCTCCCGGTTGGCCCAGTCCATGGCCGGACCCGACCAGGTGCTCGGCGAGGTCATCGAATCCCTCGGCGCGGTCACCGAAAACCTGGCGACCCGCGGATCCCAGCTGGAGTCCACCCTGGTGCAGCTGCGCTCGGTGGTCGCCGGCCTCAACGCGCGCCGCGGCGAACTGGTGGATTCCACCGGTTCGATCAACACGGTGATCTCGCGGCTGTCGGCCATCTCCACCGACGCCAGCCCGGACTTCCAGGAGATGCTGCGCCGGCAGCCGGGGATGTTGTCCTCGATGGTGGCCAACCGCGAGGGTTGGGCGACCCTGGGGTCCAACCTGCCGCTGGTGCTCAAGGGTCTGTCCCGCATCACCGGCGACTCCACCGCGATGAGCGCGATGCCGTGCGACTTCAACTTCACCCTGTTCAACTTCCTGAAGCCGATCATCCCGACCATCGTCGACGCCGCCACCCCCGGCGGCAAGCGCAAGTACTCGGCGAAGTGCCGGTGAGGTGAGGTGAGCATGAGCGAAACAAAGCGGCGGCCAAGGGTTCTGGAGGACCTCAACAAGGCGTGGCTGGGCACCCTCGCGCTGGTGTCGTTGGTCGCCCTGGTCGTGGCGCTGACCGTGTTCAGCTCGCTGCACCTGGGCAAGCGCTCCTACACCGCCGAGTTCCTGCAGGCCGCCAGCCTGCGCCCGGGCGACGAGGTGAGCATCGCCGGCATCCCGGTCGGCACGGTCAGCGCCACCGACCTGACCGGCGACCGGGTGCTGGTGACCATGAAGCTCGACAGCGGGGTGCGCCTGGGTGATCGAACCCGGGCTGCCATCAAGCTGACCACCGTGCTGGGCTCCCGGTACGTGGAGTTGCGCCCGCAGGGCGAAGGCAGCCTGGCCGACGACCGGATCCCGTTGGCCAACACCACGGTTCCCTATGACCTGCAGAAGCTGCTGACCGACTCGACCCTGACGTTCGAGGACGTGGACGCCGAGCGGTTCGCCGAGTCGATGGTGACGCTGTCCCAGCAACTGCACGGCGTGCCGTCGGTGCTGCCGGAGGCGTTGGCCAACGTGGAGGATCTGGCCACGGTGATCGCCGACCGGCGGGATCAGATCGCGGACTTGTTGCGCAGCACCGCCACGGTGGCCACGGTCCTGGGCGATCAGCAGGACGATCTGGCCGCGCTGATCACCCAGGGCCGGGAACTCACCGGCGAGATCGTCGCCCGCCGTGCCGCCGTCGAGCAGCTGCTGGCCGCGGCCACCAACCTGATCACCACCGCCGACGAGGTCAGCGGCGCCGATCACGTCCATCTCGATCAGATGATGACCGACATGCGCGAGGTCACCGCGATGCTGGGCGACCACGATGCGCTGCTGCGCAACCTGTTCCAGATCATGCCGGTGGCCATGCGCAACGCGGCCAACGCCACCGGGACCGGCCCCTTCCTGGACTTCATGCTGCCCGGCGGGCTGATGGTCGATTCCTGGATGTGCGCCATCAGCGGCCGCGCCGAGCAGTGGAAGTGGCCCGAGCGGTACCAGTACTTCAAGGATTGCGAGTGATGCGCGTGCCGAGGAGAACCGTCGCGCTGGCGGCGCTGTTGACGGCGGTGGCGCTGGTGGTCGGCGGCGCCTACCTGTTGCGCCCGGGCAGCCCGCCGCCGACGCGGTTGTCCGCCCAGTTCGACAACGCCATCGGCCTTTACGTCGGCAACGACGTGTCCGTGCTGGGAATGCCGGTGGGCCGGGTGACCTCGATCGACTCCCGCGGCGACCACGTCCTGGTCGGCATCGAGTTGACGGCCGGCACCAAGGTACCCGCCGATGTCACGGCCGTCACGGTGGGCACGTCGATCCTCACCGACCGCCACATCGAGCTGACCCCGCCCTATACCGGCGGGGCGATGCTGCCCGACGGCGCGGTGCTGGACGCGGAGTCCACCCGCACCCCCGTCGAGTTCGACCGGGTGCTGAAGATGGTCGACAAGCTCGGGACCGCCATGGGCGGCGACGGCCACGGCGGTGGCCCGGTGACCGATCTGATGACGGCCACCTCGGCGATCACCTCCACCAGCGGTCCGCAGATCAAGACGGCGCTGAGCAAGCTGTCCGAGGCGCTGCGGACCGGCGAGGACGGCGGTGCCGCCACCCGAGAGAACATCCAGACCATCATCACCAACCTGAGCAGCCTGATGGATGCCGCCGCCCGCAACGAGGGCCAGGTTCGCGAATTCGGCAGCTACGTCCGTCAACTCACCGATCTGCTGAACGAACAGGGCATCGGCCAGGGCACCACCGGCGCTCGACTCAACAGCCTGCTCTCCCGGGTCAACGAGTTGCTCGACGACAACGGCGAGCACCTGCAGGCCACCCTGGGCAGCACCTCGCGGCTGGCCCGGGCGCTGGTCGACTACCGGCGCGAGCTCGCCGAGGTCTTCGATGTCGCGCCGCTGGCCATCGACAACGCCGCCGCGGCGGTGGATTCCGAGAACGGAATGCTGCGCGTGGGGGCGCATTTCGACTCGGTGTTCTTCGACAGCTCGATGACCAAGGAGGTCTGCAACATCCTGGGCCTGCGCCAGCTGGGCTGCCGCACCGGGTCGGTCCGCGACCTCGGGCCGGACTTCGGGGTCACGACCGTGCTCGAGGCGATGACGAGGTTGGGCGAATGACCGCGCGGCGAACGATCCAGCGGCGAACGATCAAGGCCCACCGGATGATTGCACCGGCGCTGGTCGCGACCGTGGTGGCCGGGTGCTCGGCCGGTGTCGAGCAGCTGCCGCTGCCCGCGCCCGGGCTCAGCGGGCCCACCTACGAGCTGTCCGCCGAGTTCGCCAACGCGCTGAACCTGCCGGACCGGGCCAAGGTCCGGGTCGGGGGCGCCGACGTCGGTGAGGTCATCGACATGACCGCCGAGGACTACACCGCGGTGGTGCAGATGCGCATCCTCGACGGGGTGCGGCTGCCCGCGGGCACCACCGCCGAATTGCGCTCGGCCACCCCGCTGGGCGATGTGTTCGTCGCGCTGACCCCGCCCGCCGAGCTACCGGCCGCCGACGCGGCCATGCTGGGTGACGGCGCGGTCATCCCACTGACGGCCACCGCGGCGGCCGCCACCGTCGAACAGGTGCTGGCCACCACGTCGCTGATCGTCAACGGCGGCGTGATCCGCAACCTCACCCGGGTGCTCAACGGGGTCGGCAGCGCGCTGGGCTCCGACGGTCAGGGACTGTCGAGCCTGATCCAGGAGTCCCGCGGATTGGTGTCGACGATGGCCGACCGCTCCGACGAGATCCGCGACATGCTCGAGCGGACCGCCGCGCTGGCCGACGATCTCAACAGCCGCCGCGGCACCATCAACGACCTACTGGACTCCTCTGCGCCGGCGCTGCTGACCCTGGCCGACAACACCGCGGCGATCGTCGAATTGGTCAACCAGCTCGGCGCGGTCACCGATCAGCTGCAGAAGTTCCCGGCCATCCAGGGCACCGATACCCGCAGCTGGATCCGAGATCTGAACACGCTGTCGTCGGCGTTCAACGAGACCGCCACCGATCCGCGGGTCACCATGGCGAACATCATGCGGTTCCTGCCGGCGGCGCTGAAACTGTTCGGCTCCAACGCGGCGGCCGCGGACGTGGATCTGCAGCAGGTCGCCATCGGTCACATCCCGGACATGAACCACGCCGCCGACCCCGGCTTCACCGGACCCAAATGGGAGAACTGGGACAACATGGTCGGTTCCATCCGGTTCGTGATCACCCAACTCGGCGACCGGGTGTGGGGACCGGACCGCGGCCGCATCTGGGGGCCGCCGCAATGACTCTGGCCGGGCTGTTCGAACCAGTTGCCGCCGCGGCGATCCGGGCGGTGCGCTTCTGCATCTCGCGCCGGCTGCTGCTGTCCATCGTCGGGCAGCTGACCCTGGTGGCGGTCGGGGTCTCCTACCTGGCCTTCGGCGCACTGCGGGTCAACCCGTTCGACACCCAGATGGCCGTCCAGGTGCAGTTGGACGAATCCGGCGGGCTGCTGGCCAGCCAGGACGTCACGCTGCGCGGCATCCCGGTGGGCCGCGTGCAGTCCGTCGAGGTCACCGGCGACGGGGTGCTGGCCACCGCACTGATCGACGGTGACGTCCGGATCCCGCTGGCCGACACCGCGGTTCGGGTGTCGGCCCTGTCCCCGGCCGGCGAACAGTACCTGGACTTCAGCCCGCGCGGCAGCGACGGGCCGTTCATCGAGGACGGCACGATCATCGGCCGGGACCGCACCGAGACGCCGGTCCCGCTGTGGCGCCTGCTCACCAACGTCGACGGGGTGCTGGCCCAGGCCGACCCCGCGCAGATCTCCGCGGTGATCGACGAACTCGGGGTCGGTGAACAGGGCCCGGAGAAGCTGCGGGACCTGTTCAACGGTGCGCAAATGCTGCTGTCCACCCTCGACGGGGTGCTGCCGCAGACCATGACGTTGCTGCGCAGCAGCCGGACGGTGTTCCGGATCCTCGACGAGTCCTCGGCTGGTCTGCACGCGATGGCGGCGAATCTCGGTGGCACGCTGCAGGGCATCGGCGCCAAGGACGCCGGCATCAGGACGCTGCTCGACCAGACGCCGGAAGTCCTGACGACGGTCGACAAGGTGATCGCCGACAACTCACCGACCATGGTGCAGTTGCTCGGGGATCTGACGACCGTCGCCGAACTGTCCTATGTGCGGGTGCCGGCGCTGGACCGGATGTTCAACGACGAACGGCCCCCGCTGCTCGACGGCATCCGTTCGCTCATGCACGACGGCGCCATCTGGGCGATCGCCGACATCTACCCGCGCCCGCTGTGCGACTACCCGCATCCGCGCGACGTGCCGTTCATCCCGAACTACCCCGAGCCCTACCTGTACACGTACTGCCAGAACGACGATCCGAACCTGCTGGTGCGCGGGGCCCGCAACGCCCCGCGGCCCCCCGGGGACGACACCGCAGCGCCGCCGGAGGGGCTGGACACCCTGCGGCGCGCCGATCCGACCCCCGTCACCGACCACACCATCCGCACCCCCTACGGCGGCCCGGTCCTGCCCCCGGAGTCGCAGCCCATCCGACAGGGTGGACGGTACTGAGATGAGGAGCACCATGCCCAAAACAACGCGACCGGTTTCGCTGGCGAGTCCGGCGGCGCTGCGCGACGAACTGCTGACCCATTCGATGCTCAAGCGGGTCGGCGACCTGCCCGAGACGGTGTTCCTGCCGGTGCTGCGGCTGGTGACCGACGACCGCGCGGCGGTCGATGCGGGGTGGGCCGCGGTGGCCGCCTCGCGCCGGCGCCGCGGTCTGCTGGAAAGCCCCCGCCGCTCCTGGGAACGCCAGTACGGACAGTTCGTCCGCGAATTGGAGTGGGTGGTCGGCGAATTGCTGCGGGATCTGCCCGCCGAATCGGTGACGGAGTTGGTCTCCGACGCGGTCGCCGGCCGGCTGCGGCGCTGGCTGCGGTTCCTGCTGCCGGCGTTCAAGGCGGTGAAGATCGTGCCGGAGCGGTGGTATGCGCCGGTCATGGACCTGGGCGTGAGCATGTCGACGTTCCTCGTCGGGCCGATCCACCGGACCGGCGCGGAACCCGACGGCACCCTGGTCTACGAGATCCCGGAATGCGCCATGCACGTGGTGGCCAAAACCACCCCCACTCAGGACAATTCGTGCCTGATGGGCTGCAAGGCCGCCTGCGAGAAGGTTTTCCACGCCGAGGGTCCGATGCCGCTCGAGTTCGATCCGCACCTGCCCGGACTTTCCTGCACCCTGCGGGTTCGGAGGGCACAATGACAACCAACAGGATTGGAGTTCCCCGATGAGCAGCGCCAGTGTTTCCGGCGGCAGCCTCAAGGCTTACACCCCGCTCTACGACGAGTACGACTACCCCATCGACAAGGTCAGCGGCGAGCTGCCCGCGGACCTGCGCGGCACGCTGTACCGCAACGGACCGGGCAAGATGGAGGCCGGCGGCACCAAGCTCGGCCACCTCTTCGACGGCGACGGCATGCTGTCGATGTTCTCGATGTCCGATGGCGCCGTGCACTTCCGCAACCGGTTCATCCAGACCAAGCACTACCAGAAGTCGATCATCTCCGACGCCGCCCCCTACCGGGCGCTGGGGACGATGCGGCCCGGCGGCGTGCTGGCCAACGCGCTGCGGTTCCCGGCCAACGTCGCCAACACCGGCGTCGTGATGCATGCCGGTAAGCTGCTCGCGCTGTGGGAGGGCGGCCGGCCCACCCGGGTGGATCCGGACACCCTGCGCACCAAGGGCGAATACGACTTCGACGGCGAACTGAAATGGCTCGGCGCCTTCTCCGCGCATCCCAAGTGGGACTGGGACACCGGCGAGATGTTCAACTTCGGGATGGCGATGGCCCCGGTGCCGAAGCTGATCTGCTACCGGGTGGACCGGGCCGGGAAGATGAACCGGCTGGGCAGCGTGCGACTGCCCGGGCCGATGTTCAACCACGACGTCGGCCTGACCAAGCGGTACATGGTGTTCGTCATCCCGCCGCTGGTGTTCCCGCTGAAGAAGTTCTTCGGGGCGGCGTTCGGACTGAACAACTACATCGACGCCATCGAGCACGACGCGTCGCTCGGCACGATGATCGCGTTGGTCCCCCGCGACGGCGGCAAGACCCGGATCATCCACACCGATCCGCTGCTGCACCTGCATCTGTCGAACTCCTACGACGACGGTGACGACGTGGTGGTCGATCTGCTCAACTATCACGCGACCTGGGATCAGCTCAACGGTCAGCTGTCCGCCGTCGAGGATCTGCTGGAGACCTCGACGATGCCGTACGGCGGGGTGCCGACCCGGCTGCGCATCTCCCCGTCGGGATCCGTGCGCATCGAGGAGTTCTCCGATCGGCAGGGCGAATTCCCGATGTACAACATCAAATACATGGCCCGGCCCAACCGCTACACCTACCTCTCGGCCGGCCTCGACGGCAACGTCTACCCCAACGGGCTGGTCAAGATCGACAACGAGACCGAGAAGGAAACCGTCTACCGCTTCCCGGACGGTTTCCTCCCGCACGAGGTGGTGTTCGCCGAACGTCCGGGGGCCACTGCCGAAGATGACGGCTGGCTACTGGGGCCGGTCCTCGACGGTAACGCGAATATCGCCAACCTGTCGGTGTTCGACGCCCGGGACATCGAGGCCGGGCCGGTCTATACCGGCACCCTGAACCATCATCTGCCGCTGACCTTCCACGGCTGCTACACACCACGGGTGGGCCGGCCGCACTGAGCGCCGGCTACCCGGCGATCGCCTGGAATTCCGGGGCGATGAGATCCCGGAGCTCCGGCCACGGCACGGTGATCACCGCCACGCCACGGCCGAACTGCCCGTCCGGAAAGTGCAGTTCGATGCCTTGACCGGTGGGGACCCAGTAGCGGTAGTTGGCGTCGACGGGCGCGATCTCGCTGCCGAACTGCCACAGGCCCGGATTCGACGGTGGCGCGTAGACGGTGGGCAGGATCTTGGCGGTCTGCTCGGACAGGCGGGCCAGCCCGGCCTTTTTATCGACGAAAAGATTGTCCCAGTCGATCAGAATTCCGCTGCGGCAGTCGAATACCCTGGTCGCCACCGCATGAAATGGCATATTCGGCAGGTCGGTGTCGTATTCACCGGTGAACACCGTCGAAATCGTGACCGGACGCTGCAATACCTTGCCGTCGATATCCAGGGTCCACGCGGTGGTCTTGCTCGCGCTCGGTTCATAGGTCGCCACCTGACCGCGGGCCTCGGCATCGATCACCCCGTTGATCGCCTCAGCGATCCCGGGGTTCCCGCCCGCGATCCGTTCGTAGCGAACCGTCCAGTTGCCCAGTCGATCTGGGCTTACCCCGGCGATCGTGTCGTCGACCGGATGGAAGGCCGCGCAGGGCGCCCCCGGGGCGGCAGTCGCGATCCCGGTCGTCGCGATCGCGGGGATCGCCCCCAGCGCCGTGACCGCGACGGCAATTAGCAGTTTCATATTCGCACTCCCGCCCGACCAGCTCCGGAGAATCTCTGCCGGTGAAATCCGGCCGCCACGCTTGCATTGTTGGATCACTCCTGCGGTGGCCTATTCGCATTTCAATATAGCGGGGCCGGGCAATTTGCGGCACCGGTATGGTTGCCGAATATTGCGGGTCGACCTACTCCAACCAACTGGTTGGTGGTATAACTGATGACCATGCGCACAGGCATCTTTCTGGGATATGCGGGCGGGTTTCGCGAGGCGGCCGAGCAGGTGGTCGAGTTCGAGAAGCTCGGCGTGGACATCGCGCTGGTGCCGGAGGCCTACTCCTTCGACGCCATCAGCCAGCTCGGCTATCTGGCCGCCAAGACCTCGACCATCGAACTCGGCTCCGGCGTGGTGCCGATTTACACCCGCACGCCGTCGCTGCTGGCAATGAGCGCGGCCGGCGTCGACTATGTCTCCGAGGGCCGGTTCCGGCTGGGCATCGGCACGTCCGGCCCACAGGTGGTGGAGGGGTTCCACGGCGTGCCGTTCGACGCGCCCATGGGCCGCACCCGCGAGGTCGTCGAGATCTGCCGCCAGGTGTGGCGCCGCGAGAAGGTGAACTACGACGGGCGCTACTACCAACTGCCGCTGCCCGCCGACCGCGGGACCGGCCTGGGCAAGCCGCTGCAACTGATCAATCACCCTGTCCGCGAGCGGATTCCGATCACCATTGCCGCGCTGGGACCGCAGAACGTCCAGCTGACCGCCGAGATCGCCGAGGGCTGGCAGCCCGTGTTCTACTCGCCCGAGAAGGCCGACGAGGTCTGGGGCGACGCGCTGCGCGCGGGGTTCGCCAAGCGCGACCCCGCCCTGGGCCCCCTGGACATCATGGTGTCGGCCAGCCTGGCCATCGGCGACGACGTCGAGGACCGATTGGCCTGGGCCAAGCCGCAACTCGCGTTGTACCTCGGCGGCATGGGTGCACGCGGCAAGAACTTCTATCACAGCCTGGCCACCCGCTACGGCTTCGGGGAGGCCGCCGACCGGATCCAGGACCTCTACCTCGCCGGCCGCAAGGAGGAAGCCGTCGCGGCCGTCCCCGACGACCTGGTCCGCAGCGTCTCGCTGGTCGGTCCCCGCGGGTACGTCAAGGAGCGGATCGCGGCCTTCGCCGAATCCGGCGTCACCACACTGCTGGTCCATCCGCTGGGCAACGAGCGCGAATCGGTCGCCTATGTCGAGGAACTCGTCGCCCTGACCCGCTGATCACTCGCCGACCTGCGGGAGCTCGTCGGCGGCCATCTCGCACGGCGTCGCTTCCGGCGGCGGTGGCGGCGCCGGCGTCGCGCAGTCCGGTTCGGCCGGTGGCGTGATCTGCGGGGGCTCGTCCGCCACCAGTCCGGCTGCCGGGGCGTCGCTTTCGACGGGTTCGGGTTCGACGGGTTCGGGTTCGACGGGTTCGCTTTCGACGGGTACGGCAGGTTCGCCGAGTTCTTCTGCCGGCTCTTCGCCAGGCTCTTCGTGGGGCTCTTCGTCAGGCACTGGGTCGGTCTCTTGGTCCGCCTCTTCTTCGGGCTCGTCGAGTCCCTCGGCGTCTTCTTCGGGTTCGTCGAGCGCCGGCGGTTCGAGATCGGGCGGCGCCAGATCGGTCGGTTTGAGGTCGGGCTGCTCGAGGTCGGGCGCCGCGCCCAACGACTCCCCCGCCGCCGGGCCCGCGGAACCGTCGAGGAGCCCGCCCAGCGCCTCGCCGAGGTTCGGCAG
>JAEWRC010000015.1 GCA_023460175.1 Actinomycetes bacterium | reverse complement strand
GCCGAGGCCCCGGCCCGGGAGAAGCCCGAGGGCCGGCCCGACAGTCGGGTCAGCCGTTACATCACCGGCACGGCGGCCCCCGGCCCCCAGCAGGGCACCGGGAAGCCGTCGTCGCCCCCGGCCGAGGCTGAACCGGCCCAGGGCCGTGCGGAGCGCAACAAGGAGTACGCGAGCGAACTGCCGGACCTGTCCGGACCGCAGCCACGTCCGGCGGCCGCCCGGCGCGAGGCCGGCGATCGCCCGGAGCCCGGCCCCGCCCGCCCGTCGGCCGCCCGCCGCATCCAGGTCGGCAGCCGCGCCAAGGCGGGTCCGGTACGGGCCAGCATGCAGATCCGCCGCATCGACCCGTGGAGCACCCTGAAGGTCTCGCTGCTGCTGTCGGTGGCGCTGTTCTTCGTGTGGATGATCGCGGTGGCGTTCCTGTATCTCGTCCTCGGCGGCATGGGTGTGTGGACCAAGCTGAACAGCAACGTCGGTGACCTGTTGACCAGCACCGGCGGTGGCGGCGGCGAATTGGTGTCCAGCGGCACCATCTTCGGCGGAGCGCTGCTGATCGGCCTGGTCAACATCGTGGTGCTGACCGCGATGGCGACCATCGGGGCGTTCATCTACAACTTGTCGACCGACATCGTCGGCGGTGTCGAGGTGACCCTGGCGGACCGGGATTAGCGGCCGGCGGACCCGCGTTTTGTTCGCAGGGCCGCCGGTACGGTAATCTCACCGCTCGGTATACGGGCCTATAGCTCAGGCGGTTAGAGCGCTTCGCTGATAACGAAGAGGTCGGAGGTTCGAGTCCTCCTAGGCCCACTATGAGAACGCTTCTGGTGGTGGTGACCGTGGTCGTCGCGGCCGCCGTGGCGCTCCGTTCGCGCCGGCGCGGTGAAGTCTGGCATTCTGTACCGGAATCAGCCGCCGATCAGACACCCGCCTGAATCAGGCTGAGGGGCCTTAGCTCAGTTGGTAGAGCGCTGCCTTTGCAAGGCAGATGTCAGGAGTTCGAATCTCCTAGGCTCCACAACGCAAGACCCTGTGCGACGGTCGTCAAGCTCCACGTCGAGGGATCGCTGGCCGGAAAAATCCGCGGACCCGTTTCAGTAGAGCGGATCGACGGTCGAAGTTATCGATGTGCGAAGTAAGTTCGCATATGCGCAAAATATAGTAAAATTGCGACGATTTCTTTGCACATTGCTTCTAGGCCTGGAATCGTTGAGCAGCGTGACGGACTGGCAGCCCGACAGGCCCTACAACGAACTTCGTCCGCCACCCAGCGTCGATCAGCTTGAAACCCGCAGGGTACTCAAGGCTGCCATTGGTGCCAATACTGCGCTTGGTCAGCTCGATCAGGCTGTCGTGTCGATCCCGAACCCGACTGTTCTGATCAATACGCTGCCTGTCTTGGAGGCTCAGGCAAGCTCGGAAATCGAGAATGTGGTGACCACGACAGATGAGTTATTCCGCCACCTTGACGATGACGCCGGAGCAGACTCGGCTACCCGCGAGGCTCTCAGATATCGCACTGCCTTAAGGGTGGGATTTGAGATGACGGAAACGCGCGGTCTGACCGCCGCAACGGCTGGTGCCGTCTGCAGCACCATCAAAGGCCGTGAAATGAAGGTTCGCGCAGTTCCCGGCACCAGGATCGCCAGTCCGACGACGAGCGAGATCATCTACAGCCCGCCCGAGGGCCGCGATGTGATCGACGAAAAACTGTCGGAATGGGAGAGATTCATCCATGCCGGCGACGGTCTGGATCCGCTCGTTCGGATGGCTGCTGCGCATTATCAGTTCGAGGCAATCCACCCCTTCTCCGACGGGAACGGCCGCACAGGCCGCATCTTGAACGTGTTGATGCTTGTGGAGGCCGGCTTACTGAGGCTCCCGGTCCTGTACCTGTCGCGCTACATCATCGATACGAAAAGCGACTATTACCGCCTGCTCCTCGCGGTGACTGCTGAGTCAGCGTGGGAGGAGTGGCTGCTTTACGTGCTGACAGGCATTGAACTGACGTCGCGCGACACGCTGCGGAAGGTCACCGCGATCCGCGCGTTGCAGGATGACTTCACGATGAGAGCGCGCGCGGCGTCCAAGGGCGGGGCAGACTCCGAGTTTCAAGCGGTACTGTTCGAGCAGCCCTACTGCCGTATTCAGACGGTTATGGATCGTTGCGGCGTGTCTCGTCCGACGGCGTCCAACTGGCTAGGCGCATTGGTTGACGCTGGAATGCTCCAGAACGTGAAGATCGGCCGGGACCGTCTCTTCATCAACAGGGAGTTTCTACAGCTGCTGGTCCGGCGAGAACCTGCGCGCTGACGGTTGGACGTGCGATGAAATTGCCGTCAGGGTTGTTGCGCTTCGATCAGGACGACCCTGAGGGCAATTTCGCGCGGCAGGTCGCGGCCAAATCGCCGCCACGAGGCACTAGCCAGAATCGGTTGTCTCACTACAATCGGGCCGCATGTTTTCCCCACGAATGAAAGTTGTCGTTGGTGGCGCGCTCTTCGGTAGCGCCCTGCTGTTCTCCGGGTGCACCACCGAGGTGATCGAGGAGGCCCCCGAGACCTCCCCGGCGACCACGACGTCCCCGGCTCAGTCCGAACAGCACGGTGGCGGTCACGGTGAGGCCGGGTCGCCGGCTCCGGGGCCCGGACCGGCCCCCGCACCGGGCCCGGGACCAGGACCGGCCGAGACCACGGTGCCGATGATGCCCAACCCCAACGGCGACGGGACCATGGTGCCGTGCGAGGGCACCATCTGCACCAACCCCAACCACGGCGCCGGCGATGATCCCGCGGAGAACGGTGGGCTGATGGAGGATCCCGCGGGCAGCGGCGACCTGGTGCCGTGCGAGGGCACGATCTGCACCAATCCGAACCACGGGGCCGGGGACGACGCGGGAGATGCGCCGCCGGAGCCCGGTCAGACGGAGATGCAGGGCCCGGACGACGGCACCGAAGGCTAGGGCCTTCAGGCTAGGGCGCCGGGCTAGGGACTCGAGCTAGGGCTTCGGGTCCACCTGCACGCTGGGCGGCAGCGGCGACGGCTCGGGCGTGGTGTTGCGCCGCACGAACGCGAACGCCGCCCCGCCGAGCACCAGCGCTCCGGCGACGGCCCCGGCTATGATCCACGGCCGCTTGCTCTTTGGCTGATTGGCCCGCGCCTCACGGAAGTTCTCCGGCAGTTCGCCGAGCACCTCGCCGGCGGTGTTGAGCTCGCGGGTCAATGTCGCCTGGGCCTCGACCAGCTCCTTGCGCAGGTGGCTGTCCCGGTAGCGCTGCCGGGTGCTGGAGACCGCCGAGGCGAGCGCGTTCGCGCCCAGGCCCAGCGCTCCCCTGGTGATGTCGACGGGACCGGCCGCGGTGTGCGCGAGTCCACGAGTAAGGCGCTGGCCGGACGTCAGCCGGGTCTCGGTGCTCGAGGTCATTTCCACCTTCTCCGTTCAATGGCACTTGGGGTGGCCGCTTGGGATGGGCACGTCGCATCTCACTCTGCCACTCCCCCGGCCCACGGCGGTAGGGCGCTAGTGGCAGACTGTAAAACTGTGACTACGAGCCCCATTCAGACCGCCACCGCCACGCTGCACACCAACCGCGGCGACATCAAGGTCGCGTTGTTCGGTAACCACGCCCCCAAGACCGTCGCGAACTTCGTCGGCCTGGCCCAGGGCACCAAGGAGTACTCGACGGAGAATGCGTCGGGCGGCACCTCGGGCCCGTTCTACGACGGCACGGTGTTCCACCGCGTCATCGAGGGCTTCATGATCCAGGGCGGCGACCCGACCGGCACCGGTCGCGGCGGCCCCGGCTACAAGTTCGCCGACGAGTTCCACCCGGAACTGCAGTTCGACAAGCCGTACCTGCTGGCCATGGCCAACGCAGGGCCCGGCACCAACGGATCGCAGTTCTTCGTCACCGTCGGTCCCACCCCGCACCTGAACCGTCGGCACACCATCTTCGGTGAGGTCGTCGACCCCGAGTCGCAGAAGGTCGTCGACGCCATCGCCACCACGGCGACCGACCGCAACGACCGGCCCGCCGAGGCCGTCGTCATCGAGTCGATCACCATTTCCTGACACGTCGGTCTGAGGGCCGGTCGCATCCTTTCCGGAGCGGCCGGCCCTCAGCCTTGTGTCGAGCGTGCGCAGAACACGGGAATTCGTCGGCGTGGCGGCCGGGGGCGCGCACGTTCGCGGGAAAAGGTCTCAGGTCTAGCGCGGGGGGATGCGCGGGGCGGCGTAGCCCGCGGCGATGAGCGCGTCGAGCACCGTCAGCGGGTCGGTGCCCAGATCCCATCGGGTGAACACCCGTAGCCGGTCGTCGGTGGTGTCGATCTCGAGCATCCGGGACCGTCGGCCGAGGCGGCGGAACTCGGTGATCCGAATGTGCGCGATCGCCGATTTTGGCAACGTGGTCACACCCAGCGGCCCGCGCACCGCCAGCCCGCTATCGGTGATTGCTAACTTCGGCCGGCTGCGCCAAGAGATCGTTGCAAACACAAGTAGACCTACGGCGGCAACGCCGGCCAGCACCCGTCCTGGAGTGTCTGTGACCAGCATCACACAGGCGATAGCCATCACAAAACCACCGATCCCCAGCGCGAGGACACCCGCCGGCTGCGGGCCCCAATTTGTTTGCTGGAGATCATTCATAGGCACTCTTACCATTGCAGATGGAGTTATCCACAAGCGCTATCAACAATGGGGATGAACTACACGCGTGTGATTGGGTTGACAGGCTCTGCCACTATCAGTAGTCACCCGATCCCCAAAATGAATTCAACTCGTGGGCGGGCCGGCCTCAGCGCCAGCGCATGGTGAGCAACAGTCCCGTGATCATGAAGGCAAACGCGATCGCGTAGTTCCACGGGCCCAGTTCGGCCATCCAGGGCAACGACGACGAGGCCAGCTGGAAAACCAACAGCCAGAACAACCCAATCAACATCAATCCCACGAAAAGCACGACAAACCAGACGCTGGACGGTCCGGCTTTCACCTTGACCGGGGTGCGGCTGACCGGGTTGATGGTGAAATCGTTCTTCTTGCGAACCTTGGACTTGGGCATGGTTACCTTCGTAGAAAGATGAGCAGGTGCGACGATGGACGTCGCCACAGGAGTCCCCCGCAGCCTAACCCAGCGACCGGGCCTCCTCTGAAACTCCAGGAGACGTTGATGGCAGCGCCGCCGAGACAGCGATCGTGGTGGCGCTTCGGCGTCCCGGTCGTATGCCTGCTGGCGGGCCTGCTGCTCTCGGCCACCCACGCGGTCTCCGGCGGCGACGAGATCCGCCGCAGCGACGCGCCCCGGCTGGTGGACCTGGTCCGCGAAACCCAGCAATCCGTCGACCGGCTGACCGTCGAGCGGGACACCCTGGCCGAGCGGATGGATTCCACCCACGGCCGCTCCGGGGACGCCGCGCTGGCCGCGATGCAGGCGCGCTCCGCGGAGATGGCCGACGAGGCCGGGATGGATCCGGTGCGCGGTCCCGGGCTGGTGGTGACCCTGACCGACGCGCAGCGCGACGCGCAGGGCCGGTTCCCGCGCGACGCCTCCCCCGACGACCTGGTGGTCCACCAGCAGGACATCCAGGGCGTGCTCAACGCGTTGTGGAGCGCCGGCGCCGAGGCCGTGCAGATGCAGGACCAGCGCCTGATCGCCACGTCCGAGCCCCGCTGCGTCGGCAACACCCTGCTGCTGAACGGCCGGACCTACAGCCCGCCGTACCGGATCACGGCGATCGGCGACGCCGAGGCCATGCAGGCCGCCCTGGCCGAGGCGCCGCTGGTGCGGCTCTACAAGCAGTACGTGGTGCGGTTCGGCCTCGGCTACACCGAGGAAGCCCACGACGAACTCCAAGTGGTCGGGCACGCCGACCCGGCCCGGATGCGCTACGCCGCCCCGATGGGCCCGCTGGGTTACTGAGGCCGCCAAAACCGATTGTCGCCGGCCCCGTCCACCCCGGTAACCTGTGGCGATGCAGGTCTTGGTCGTCGACAACTACGACAGCTTCGTGTTCAACCTCGTGCAGTACCTCGGGCAACTCGGGGTCACCGCGCAGGTGTGGCGGCACGACGACGCGCGCCTGGCCACCGCCGAGGACATCGCCGCGGTGGCCGCCGAGTTCGACGGCGTGCTGCTGAGCCCCGGCCCCGGCACCCCGGAGCGCGCGGGCGCCTCGATCCCCCTGGTACACGCCTGCGCGCAAGCCGGCACTCCCCTGCTGGGTGTGTGCCTGGGCCACCAGGCCATCGGGGTGGCCTTCGGCGCCACCGTCGACCGCGCCCCGGAGCTGCTGCACGGCAAGACCAGCACCGTCTACCACCGCAATACCAGTGTCCTGCAAGGACTTCCGGACCCGTTCACGGCCACCCGGTACCACTCGCTGACCATCCTGCCCGAGACCCTGCCGGAGGCCCTGCAGGTCACCGCGCAGACCCGCAGCGGCATCATCATGGGCATCCGGCACGCCGAATTGCCGATCCACGGGGTGCAGTTCCACCCGGAGTCCATCCTCACCGAGGGCGGTCACCGCATGCTGGCCAACTGGTTGGGATTCTGCGGCCAGGCCCCGGATGAGGCGCTGGTCCGTCGCCTCGAGAACGAGGTCGCCGACGCGGTCTCGGCCGCCACGCAGCGGGCTACGAACCGAACGCCAGCGTGATCGTCCCGCCGTAGTTCACGCCTTGGCCCGCCGACGGGGACTGCGACATCACCCGGTTGCGGTTCTGGTCCCCCGAGTTGGGCACGTCGGGTCCCTTGTTGAGCACACCGGTCCAGCCCAGCGCGCGCAGCGTCGGCTCGGCGTCGGTCCAGAACTGGCCCGCCAGGTTGGGCATCGTGAACTGATTGCCCCGCGACACGCGCAGTTCGATCACCGAGTCCAGCGGAACGTTCTCCCCCGTGGGCGGATTGGTGCCGATCACCGTGCCCGCCGATTCGGTGCCGTCCACATCGGCCCGGGCGACCTTGGTGAACCCGTACACGCCGAGGTTGCGCTGGGCCACGTCGACGGTCTGCCCGGCCACGTCGGGAACGTCGCGGGTCTCGGGACCCGCACCGACGATCACGGTGATCTCGTTGGTGATCGCCGAGGTCTGGTTGGCCGGCGGATTGGTGCCGATCACCCGGTCCTTGAGCTCCGGGGTCGACGGCGAGTTCGCCTGTTTGAACACGGTGAACCCGGCGGCCTTGAGTTTCTGCACCGCGTCGCCGTAGCTCAACTGCGCGACGTCGGGCACTTCCCGCTGCTCCGGGCCGGTCGACACGTAGACGGTGATCTCGTCACCGGCGTCGACGGAGGTGTCGGCAGCCGGATCGGTCTCGATCACGTGATCCGGCGGCACCGCGGAGTCCGGGCGCTGCTGAGTGCGGGTCTTGAACCCGCGGTTCTGCAGGGTGGCCACCGCGTCGGCCGAGACCACCCCGGCCACGTCGGGCACCGCGACATCGCGGGTGTCGCCGCCGAAGACGTTGATGGAGATCGTGACGACCACCGTCAGCACCGCCAGTACCGCGACGGCCACCAGCCAGCGGGCCACCGATCCGCCGCCGCGCTCGCCCGGGTAGCGCACCGCATTGGGGATCTGCTCGGTCTGATCGCCGCGGTAGTCCGACGGCGCGCTGAGCATCGAGGTCTTCTCGGCGTCGGTGAGCACCTTCGGCGCCTCCGGGTGCTCGCCGTTGTGCACCCGGACCAGATCGGCGCGCATCTCCGCGGCGGTCTGATAGCGGTTGTCGGGGTTCTTGGCCAGCGCCTTGAGCACCACCGCGTCGAGTTCGGCGGGGATGCCGGCGTGCCGCTGCGACGGCGGCACCGCGTCCTCGCGGACGTGCTGGTAGGCCACGGCGACGGGGGAGTCGCCGACGAAAGGCGCTTCGCCCGTGAGCATTTCGTAGAGAACACAGCCCAGGGAGTACACGTCGGAGCGGGCGTCGACGGACTCGCCGCGGGCCTGCTCGGGCGAGAGGTACTGCGCGGTGCCGATCACCGCGGCAGTCTGGGTGACGCTGTGCGTCTCGGCCAGCGCGCGGGCGATGCCGAAGTCCATCACCTTCACCGCGCCGGACTTGCTGATCATGATGTTGGCCGGCTTGACGTCGCGGTGGATGATGCCGTGCGTGTGGCTGAAGTTCAGCGCCTGGCAGGCGTCGGCGATCACCTCGATGGCGCGCTGGGGCGGCATCGGTCCGTCGTTGTGGACGATGTCGCGCAGCGTGACGCCGTCGACGTACTCCATGACGATGTAGGGCAGCGGGCCGGTCGGCGTCTCGGCCTCACCGGTGTCGTAGACCGCGACGATCGCCGGGTGGTTCAGCGCCGCCGCGTTCTGCGCCTCGCGCCGGAACCTCAGGTAGAAGCTGGGGTCGCGGGCCAGGTCGGCGCGCAGCACCTTCACCGCGACGTCCCGGTGCAGCCGGGTGTCGCGGGCCAGGTGAACCTCCGACATTCCGCCGAACCCGAGGATTTCACCGAGTTCGTAGCGGCCGGAGAGCAGCTCAGGGGTCGTCATGGTGTTATCTCGTCAGTAGGCACGGGCGGGCGTGCATCTTCGGGGACGGAGAGCAGGGTCACGAACCGTCCTGTACCCAAAGCATCCTCGGTCGGTGTCCCCGGCGTCCAATTCCGCGGCATCCAACTCTGCGGTTCGGCGGCCGGTTCCTCCGGCGGGGCCTCCGGGGGCAACTCCTCGGTGGGCTCCTGACCAGGAGTGATGGTGTCGGTGACCGTCGGCGGCGGCTGATTCTGGTTGAGCTGGTCGTTGCGGGCGTTGACCACGATCAACACCGCGATCACGATCGCCAGGGTGCCGAGGACGCCGGCGGCCCACAGTAGGGCGCGTTGTCCGGAGGAGAACGTCCGGCGCGCGGGCGGCGGGCGGTGGCTGCC
>JAEWRC010000014.1 GCA_023460175.1 Actinomycetes bacterium | reverse complement strand
GCGCGGGCGGTCGTCGTTCACCAGCTCAATTTACGTCCCGGCGGGCGGATCTATGCCCAGCCAGCCCAGGTGCGGCGCCAGCAGCGCGTACCCGACGAAGGCCACGGCGTCGATCACGCCGTGCGCGATGATCAGCGGCCACAGCCGCCCGGTGCGCTGCCACACGTAGCCGAAGATCAGGCCCATCGCCAGGTTGCCCAGCCCCGCGCCGAAGCCCTGATACAGGTGGTAGAGCCCGCGCAGCACGCTCGAGGCGACCACCGCGGTCACCGGGTTGACCCGGAATTGGCGCAGCCGGGTGAGCAGATAGCCCACCACCACGACCTCCTCGGCCCAGCCGTTGGCGAACGACACCAGCAGCAGGACGGGGATGCGCCACCAGGTGTCGCCGAGTTCGGTCGGCACCACCGCGGCGCTGAGTCCCAGCGCCCGCGACCCCACGTACAGCGCCAGGCCGGGAATCCCGATCAGCGCGGCCAGGCCGAGCCCGCCGAGCAGATCGGGCCGCAATCGCAGGCGGCCCAGGCCGATTCGTTCGGCGGTGTAGCCGCTGCGCCACAGCAGGTAGACGGCCAGCGCACCCCAGGCGCACAGCTGGGTGATGTAGGCCAGGTTCAGGCCCAGGTCGATGAGATCGAAGTAGGACCGCTTGGGGTTGAGCGCCACGGTCTGGCCGGCCAGACCGCGCAGCACGAAGTCGATCAGCTGCATCGTCGCGGTGACGGCGCTGAGGCCGAACGTGACCGCGAGGACGACGAGCACCTCGATGCGCAGCGCGCGCCGGTCGTGGGCGCTCAGCTCGTCGGGTGCGCTCACCCCGACAACGTAGCGCTAGGGGGTGCGGCGGGCGCGCAAGCCGTTGACGAAGGGGCAGCCCATCAAAATCCGGATGGCCTGGCTCAGGCCGGTCACGTCGTCGACGGGTCGGGTGAACGGCAGGCGCACGTCATGGTCGCCGTCGTCGCCCTCGACGCGCAGCCGCACCCCGTAGCGATCCAGGCCCAGCGGGCGCACCTGACCACCGCGCAGCGGCCGGGGCAGCTTGGCGGCCAGCCGGTCGACGATGTCGCGGTGATCGGCGTCGATGTGGCGCAGCCAGCAGGTCTCCATGGCGCAGAACGGGTCCGGGCGGGCCTCGAGCAGCGCGCCGAGCGGCACCGACTCGGCGCCGGTCGCGTCGGCCACCACCACCGAGTCGATCTCGAGGCGCAGCAGCGCGTATTCGGTGCCGACCTGCAGCAGCGCGGGATTGGGGTCCTCGGCCGCGACCACGTCGAGCGTGGCGCGCAGCATCGCCTCGGGGATGGCGAACATCCGGCCGCGGATCCAGACCAGTGAGCGCACCGGTTCGCGCAGCGGCAGCGGCGCGTAGTCGGTGAGCTCGAGCACCGCCTGCACGCCGCCGGCACCCGCCGCGACGACGTTGCCGGCCGCGACGCCGTTGACGGGGACCGCGACGGCGAACGAGCCGTCGGCGAGCAGATGGTGCACGGCCACCGATTCCGGCTCGGCGCCGTCGAGTGCGATCAGCGCGCTCTGGGCGCGGACGCAGGCGCTGCGGATGCGCTCCGCCGTGGTCGGGCTGGGGGTCGTCGCCAGTGTCATGTTGACCTTCCACCGTTCTGGCCGGGGTCCCGACCAGGCTCGTTCTGAGTGAGGTAAGCCTAACTTAACCAGAAACTCGATCCGGCGCGCAAGACTTTCCCACTAGGGTCGGATTCGTGACCGCCATCGCCTACCTCGGCCCGCAGGGGACGTTCACCGAAGCGGCGCTGGGGGGCATGACCACCGCCGGGCTGGTCCCCGGGCGGCCCGAGGTGCAGCCCCTGGCCCTCGACAGCACCCCGGCCGCGCTCGAGGCGGTCCGCGCCGGGACGGCCGAGTACGCCTGCGTGCCGATCGAGAACTCGATCGAGGGGTCGGTGCTGCCGACCATGGACGCGCTGGCGGCCGGTTCGGCGCTGCAGATCTTCGCCGAGTACACCCTGGACGTGGCGTTCAGCATCGTCGTCGCCCCGGGTACGGCCGCCGCCGATGTCCGCACGGTGGCGGCGTTCCCGGTCGCCGCGGCGCAGGTCCGCCGCTGGCTGCGGGACAACCTGCCGCAGGCCGAGGTGATCCCGGCCATCTCGAACGCGGCGGCCGCGGCCGACGTGCGTAGCGGCGCCGCCGATGCGGGGGTCAGCACCGCGCTGGCGGCGCAACGCTACGAGTTGGCCTCGCTGGCCGACGGTGTGGTCGACGAGGCCAACGCGCGCACCCGCTTCGTGCTGGTGGGCCGGCCCGCCCCGCCGCCGACGCGCACGGGTGCCGACCGCACGTCGGTGGTGCTCAAGCTGGACAACGTGCCCGGCGCGCTGGTCAGCGCCCTGACCGAGTTCAGCATGCGCGACATCGACCTGACCCGGATCGAATCCCGCCCGACCCGGGTGGAGCTGGGCACTTACGTGTTCTTCCTCGATTGCGTGGGCCATATCGAGGACAGCGCGGTGGCCGAGGCACTTACCGCGCTGCACCGTCGTTGTGAAGATGTGCGATATCTCGGATCATGGCCCACAGGATCGGCGGTCGGCGCGGCCCCGCCACAACTCGACGACGCGGAGCGCTGGCTGAGCCGGCTGCAAAAGGGAGAACCGGCGTGAGCGGACGACTGGTACTCGTCCGGCACGGTCAGACCTACGGCAACGTCGAGAAGCGCCTCGACACCCTGCCGCCCGGGGCCGAACTGACCCCGCTGGGCCGCGATCAGGCGCGCACCTTCGCGCGGACCGCACCGGAGCCGCCGACGCTGCTGGGGCACTCGATCGCGGTGCGCGCCCAGCAGACCGCAGCCGAGATCGCCGGGCTGCTCGGGGTGGACCCGCTGGAGTACTCCGGCATCCACGAGGTGCAGGTGGGTGAGCTCGAGAACCGCAACGACGACGACGCGGTGGAGGAGTTCAACCGCATCTACCGGCGCTGGCACGAGGGCCAACTGAACCTGCCGATGCCCGGCGGCGAGAGCGGCGACGACGTGCTGGACCGCTACGTCCCCGTGGTCAACGACCTGCGCCGGCGCTTCCTCGACGACGACAGCTGGAGCGGTGACATCGTGGTCGTCAGCCACGGGGCGGCGATCCGGCTGGTCGGCGCGGTGCTCTCCGGCGTCGACTCGGTCTTCGCGCTGGACAACCACCTGGCCAACGCCGAGTCGGTGGTGTTGGCGCCGGTCACCGACGGCCGCTGGAGCTGCGTGCACTGGGGTGCGGCGGGACCACCGCTGACCCCGCAGCCCACGGCCGCGCAGACTCAGGCCGAGGACGCCCAGCGCACGCCCGACCCGATGGGCTGATCGCACTCGCAGCCCACCGCGACGCACTCGACGTCGAACGCGTGCAGCGTCAGTTCCGGGCTGTCACACTCGTCCTCGGTGCACTCGGGACGCCCCGACCAGTGCCGGATGAGCGTGCCGTGGCAGTGCGCCATGCCCGCGGCGCAGGCTCGACAACTCGTCTCCATGCCCCGTTCCTATCACTGCGCGCCGACAAAACCGGCGCCGCCGCGCCTGCTGCGGGGGAATTTCGTTCAGGCCCAGCCCAGTTCGTGCAGGCGCTCGTCGTCGATGCCGAAGTGGTGGGCGATCTCGTGGACGACGGTGATTCGCACCTCGTCGATGACCTCGGCCTCCGAACCGCACATGTCCAGCAGCGCCCCGCGGTAGATGAAGATGGCATCCGGCAGCGCGCCGGCGTAGGTGCTGTCGCGTTCGGTCAGGGCGATGCCCTCGTACAACCCGAGCAGGTCGGGCTCCTCGGGGTTGCGGTCCTCGACGAGCACCACCACGTTGTCCAGTGCGGCGGCCAGCTTCGGGGGGATCTGGTCCAGGGCGTCGCCCACCAGCTCCTCGAAGCGCGCGTCGCTCATCTCCACCGGCATGGAATCAGGC
>JAEWRC010000013.1 GCA_023460175.1 Actinomycetes bacterium | reverse complement strand
TTTGTACTTGCTAATTGCCATGTCTACTAATTCTTTCTGGGTCTGTGCGCCCTAGCCGGCCGTCCGGCCGGGGCTCCGAACAGGTCAATCGGCTTGCTGCCGGCGGCCAGCGTCACGATCGCGCGCTTGGTGCTCTTGCGCTGGCCGTAGCCGGTGCGGGTGCGCTTGCGCTTGCCCTGCCGGTTGGCGGTGTTCACCGAGTCGACCTTGACCTTGAAGATCTTTTCGATGGCGATCTTGATCTGCGTCTTGTTCGAGTCCGGGTGCACCACGAAGGTGTACACGTTGTCCTCGATCAGCCCGTAGGACTTCTCGGAGATGACCGGAGCCAGGATGATGTCGCGGGGGTCAGTCACGGTTGCCATCAGGCCGACACCTCTTCTTTCTGCGCAGAGTTGGCCGCGATGAAGCTGTTCAGGGCCTCCACCGAGAACACCACATCGTCTGCGTTGAGCACGTCGTAGGTGTTCAACTGATCCGGCGAGATCACGTGCACGCCAGGCAGATTGTTCACGCTCTTGGCGGCGACCTCGTCGGTCCGGCCGATCACCACGAGCACCTTCTTGCGATCGGTCAGTGCCTCCAGGAACGTCCGCGCGCTCTTGGTCGACGGGGTCTGACCGCTCACCAGCTCGGTGACCGCGTGAATGCGCTGGTTGCGCGCCCGGTCCGAGAGCGCCCCGCGCAGGGCGGCGGCGATCATCTTCTTCGGGGTGCGCTGGCTGTAGTCGCGCGGCTTGGGGCCGTGCACCACGCCACCACCGGTGTACTGCGGGGCGCGGATCGAGCCCTGGCGGGCGCGGCCGGTGCCCTTCTGCCGGTACGGCTTCTTGCCGCCGCCGCGGACCTCGGCGCGGGTCTTGGTCGAGTGCGTGCCCTGGCGCGCGGCCGCGAGCTGCGCGATGACCACCTGGTGCATCAGCGCGACGTTCGGCTCGACGTCGAACAGCTCGGCCGGCAACTCGACGCTGCCGTCCTTCTTGCCGCCGGGGGCAAGAACGTCAATTGTGTTCGCCATGTCTACTTCTCACCTCGTTTGATCGCGGTGCGAACCATGACCAGGCCGCCGTTGCGTCCCGGGATGGCGCCCTTGATCAGCAGCACGCCGTTCTCGGCGTCGACCTTGTGCACCTTCAGGTTCTGCGTGGTGATGTTGTCGCTGCCCATCCGGCCCGACATGCGAGTGCCCTTGAAGACGCGGCCCGGGGTGGCGCAGCCACCGATCGAACCGGGCCGACGGTGCACGGCCTGGGTGCCGTGGCTGGCGCCCTGACCGCTGAATCCGTGGCGCTTCATGGTGCCGGCGAAGCCTTTGCCCTTGCTGGTGCCGGTCACGTCGACGTAGGTGCCGTCGGCGAAGATCTCGGCGGTCAGCTCCTGGCCCACCTCGTACTCGGCGGTGGCGGTCTCGTCGTCGAGGCGGAGCTCGGCGAGGTGCCGGCGCGGGTTGATCCCGGCGGCGGCGTACTGACCGGTGACGGGCTTGTTCACCTTGCGCGGGCTGATCTCGCCGTAGGCGAGCTGCACGGCGCTGTAACCGTCGCGCTCCGGGGTGCGGATGCGCGTCACAACATTGGGACCAGCCTTGACGACCGTGACGGGAACGACCTTGTTGTTCTCGTCGAACACCTGCGTCATGCCCAGCTTGGTGCCCAGAATGCCTTTTCTAGCCATCTTCTTCTGGTCTCCTACTGGATGTTCACGTCGACACTGGCCGGCAGATCGATGCGCATCAGAGCGTCAACGGTCTTGGGCGTCGGGTCGAGAATGTCGATCAACCGCTTGTGCGTCCGCATCTCGAAGTGCTCCCGCGAGTCCTTGTACTTATGCGGGGAGCGAATGACGCAGTACACGTTCTTCTCGGTGGGCAGCGGCACCGGCCCGACCACACTGGCGCCGGTACGGGTGACCGTTTCCACGATCTTGCGCGCCGAGGCGTCGATCGCCTCGTGGTCGTAGGCCTTGAGCCTGATGCGGATCTTCTGTCCCGCCACGCTTCTCCTACCTCACTGTTATGACCGGGCCCGTCGTCGGGAACCCGGTCGAGCTCAAACTGTGGTGCTCGAACGCTGGTCGCGTTCTTGTGCCGCCGCTGTTTACCTGTCTCTGGTTCACCGGCCCCCGCGGTCGGGCGTGTCGCCCTACGCAGCCTCGTCCGGGCTGAGAATTCTCGCCGCGATCGAAGATGGGACCGGACGCGCCCGTGGCGGGCGCTGGTCTGCCCTGGGCCAGTCCTGGCTCAGGGCAACCCGAATAGTATGCCTGAAGATCGCATGTCAGCCAAATCCCTGGCGGAACCGGAAAACGGGCCGCGGTCCGGTCTCGGCGGGCCCCGGCGCCGACGCCCTTCCGACGCTACCTTACCGCCCGGTAAGCTCGGGTCATGTCGCAGGTCAGCGCGGAATCCACGGGCGCTTTCCGGATGTGGCAACGGCTGCGGGGGTGGCCGGGCGGCACTCGCCTGTTCTCCGCGGCCGCGATGCTGCGGGTCCCCTACTTCGCCTCGGTGCTGCCGCACGTCGAACGGATGGAACCCGGCCTGGCCGAGGTGACGGTGCCGAAGTGGTTCTTCGTGCACAACCATCTGCACACCGTGCACGCCATCGCCGCCTGCAATGCCGCCGAGGTCGCGATGGGCATGCTGATGGAGGCGACGGTGCCGCGCACCCACCGCTGGATCCCGAAGGGCATGTCGGTGGCGTACCTGGCCAAGGCCACCACCTCGTTGCGGGCCACCGCCCGCCTGGACCCGCCGGATTTCGGCGCGCTCACCGAGGGTGTCGACGTCGTCGTGGCGGTGCGCATCACCGACCGCGCGGGCACCGAGGTGGTGCACGCCGACATCACCACCTGGGTGACGCCGGCCTGAGGCGCGGGCCGGCTAGCGCTGCAGCCCCGCCCAGAACTCGCAGTGATGCTCGGCGTCGAAGGTGTTCGTCACGCGACTTCCCCCGGTCTGCAACGACATTCGCGGATCGGCGCCGTCGCGCACCGCCGGCCAGCGCGTGGCGTCGGCCCCAGTGTCGGTGTCGGAGCCGGCCTCGGAGCGGGCGTCGGTCGGCGCGCCGGTGCGGACGAACTCCGTCCAGAACTCGAGCATCTCCGTCGACAGTTCGCGTTGGGCGGGATCCAACGGCGGGGCCCCGCCGACGTCGAACAGGTAGCGCAACTCGAGCGAGTGGCTGGCGCCGACCCGGAACGGCACGGTGCGCAACGGATCGGGCGCCGGCGCGCCGCGGTCGCTGAACTCGTAGGCGTAGACCGGCGCCGCCCCGTCGGCCCCGGACAGTCGGGCGGCCATCCGGTCGGCGACGCAGGCGAACATCCCGTCGGTGACCGCCGCCGAGTAGGCCAGGGCGACGTTGCCGCCGAAACGGTCAGGGGAATACCGCGCGGCGACGGACCCGGCGTCGGCCCCGAAGATCTCGGCCAGTTGCCCCGGATACTCCCCGACCGTCGGCAACTGCCCGGTGCGCAGATACTCCAGCGCGGTGAACAAGGTGAACTCGTCGCGCGTGGTCCCGATCAGCACCGGCACCCGGGCCGCGCGCGGGGTGCCCAGGGCGTCGACGGGGCCGACCGGCAGGTCCTGGGTGCCGATCACCGGACCGCTGAGGCCGGCGTCGCCGATCCAGGCGTAGCGGGGTGAACCCTCGAGCTCTTCCGGCGGCAACCCCCGCAGGCACCGCGCGACCGCCGCGGGGTCCGCGCAGCCCACCGAGCGGGCGTAGTCGATGCTGGCCGCGCGCGCCGCGGGCAGTTCGGGCTGCTGCTGGCACGGGCCGCTCTGGATGATCGCGGCGTCGAACAGGCCCGCGGAATCGGGCGCGACGAGGTGGTCGCAGACCGACACCGCACCGGCGGACTCCCCCGCGATCGTCACCCGGTCGGGATCCCCGCCGAACCGGGCGATGTTGTCGCGCACCCAGCGCAGCGCGGCCTGCTGGTCGGCCAGCCCGTAGTTGCCGTCGCCGACGGCCGGGTGCGCGAGGAAGCCCAGGGCGCCCAGCCGGTAGTTCAGCGTCACCACGACGATGTCACCGCGGGTCACCAACCACGCCGCGTCGTA
The DNA here is from genome assembly GCA_023460175.1 of Actinomycetes bacterium. Classification (GTDB taxonomy): domain Bacteria; phylum Actinomycetota; class Actinomycetes; order Mycobacteriales; family Mycobacteriaceae; genus Mycobacterium. Next base: position 748 of record JAEWRC010000013.1, on the reverse strand, counting down.
CTGATCACCGCTGCCGTTGGCGAAGCCGCCGCCGTGGATCCACACCATGACCGGGCGCTGCTCGGCCCCCTCGGGGGTCCAGACATTGAGCGACAGGCAGTCCTCGGAGTAGTCCTGGTCGGAGCCGGGGTCCAGGGCAATGTCCTGGATGCAGCGGGGACCGGGGCTGCTGGCGTCGCGCATGCCGGCCCAGGGTTGCGGCGGGCGCGGCGGCTGCCAGCGCAGCGGGCCCACCGGCGCCGCGGCGTAGGGGATGCCCTCGAAGAGTTGGTAGCCCGGCGCCACCTGACCGCGCACCGCGCCGGCCGTGGTGTCGACGACGCCGGCCTCCAGGCCTGGCGCCGCCTCCGGCCCGGGTTCGGCGGGGTGGGCGCCGGCGGCGCAGCCCGTCAGTAGCAGCAACGCGGACAACGCCAGCGCGCGCAGGAATCGCAGCGGCACGAAAATTCAGCGTACGCGCCGCCGGTTCCGGGCCCGGAACGACGAGGTCCTTTCCACGGCCGATTCCGGGCCCCTTCCAAGGCCCCTTCGAAGGCCCCTTCCGCGGACCAAAGTCCCCAGTTTGCAATTGACGTCCTCCCCACGGCTGAAGCCGGGGGATTCCAACCGGTTCATGCTGCCGGTGCAGCAGTGGTGGGTTGGAGCAGTAATTCCTCGCGGTTTCCTGCTGGTTCCTGCTTCGGTGACCGCGCTCGGCCCGCGGGCCTCGATTGGTCTTCACAGGCGGTGACCGCAAGCCCTGCGGCCA
>JAEWRC010000012.1 GCA_023460175.1 Actinomycetes bacterium | reverse complement strand
CGGCGCGCCCTGCCCGGCCGTCGACAGCGGATCGCCGAACTCGGGATCGCCGGGCAGAAACCGGCGCGCGCGCTTGACCAGGGCGACCACCCGCGCGGAGGCGTCGGCCGGTTGGGGCTCCACTCGGGCCAGGGTATGTGCTCGCTCGCGAGCCCGGCAATACCCGCTGGTCACGCCCGCATGGAGCGACGATGGAGCCCCGGTAACAGAAGTCGGTGACGCGCGCCCAAAGAGTAGACAACGGCAGTTGTCAGCTATATCTTCGAGTGATCTGGGCCACCGGATCAGGAGGAACGATGACTGCCAGCGCTCCCGACCCCGCACTTGCCGACATGCCGGACCCGCTCGGCCCGGACTCGCTGACCTGGAAGTACTTCGGCGACCTGCGCACCGGAATCCTGGGCATCTGGATCGGCTCGATCCAGAACATGTATCCACAACTCGGCGCCGGCGTCGAGGAGCACTCCATCCTGCACCGGGAGCCCCTGCAGCGGGTGGCGCGCTCGGTCTACCCGATCATGGGCGTGGTCTACGACGGTCCGCGCGCCGCCGAGACCGGTGCGCAGATCCGCGGGTTCCACCACACCATCAAAGGCACCGACGCCCAGGGCCGGCGCTACCACGCGCTGGACCCGGACACCTTCTACTGGGCGCACGCCACCTTCTTCATGCTGATCATCAAGGTGGCGGAGTACTTCTGCGGCGGCCTGACCGAGGCCGAGAAGCGCCAGCTGTTCGACGAGCACGTGCGGTGGTACGCGATGTACGGCATGAGCATGCGGCCGGTCCCGGAGACCTGGGAGGACTTCTGCGAGTACTGGGACCGCACCTGCCGCGAGGAACTGGAGATCAACCCGGCGACGCTGGACATCTTCGCCATGCGGATCCCGAAACCGAAGTTCCTCCCGATGCCGACGCCGTTGTGGGATCAGATGTTTCGGCCGATGCTGGCCGCGCAGCGCTGGGTGGCCGCGGGGGTCTTCGATCCGGCGATCCGCGAACGTGCCGGCATGCGCTGGACCCCCGGCGACGAGGTGCTGCTGCGGCTGATCGGCAAGGCGGTCGAGATCGCCTTCTGGGCGGTGCCCGACGAGATCCGGTTGCACCCGCGCGCGCTGGCGGCCTACCGTCGCGAGTCCGGCCGCGCCCCGGCCGACGCGCCGCTGGTGGAGGCGCCGTTCTTCACCGACCCGCCGCGCGACCGCAAGGGCCTACCCATGCACTACGCGCCGCGGCGCCGGTCGCCGTTCCCCAAGCCGCCGGTGCCGACTCCGCCCAATCCCATGGTCCTGATGGAACGCGCGGGCTCGCTGGTGCACACGACGTTCTCGCTGGCGGGCCTGCGGCCGGCCCGGGGCCGTCAGCCGGCAGCGTAGTCTGACTGCCCATGATCGAATGGACCGACGTCGACCTTGCCGTGCGCGATGCAGTTCGCCAGTTCATCGACAAGGAGGTACGGCCGCACTTGGACGCTCTGGAGAGCGGCGACATGGAGCCCTACCCCATCGTCCGAAAGCTGTTCGCCACCTTCGGACTTGATGTCATGGCGCGGGAGTCGCTGGAGAAGCGCCTGGACCGGATGCGCAACGGGACCAGCACCGACCCAGCCGCGGACTCGGGCAAGTCCGGGGGCATGTTCGGCGACAGCGGCGGCGCCTCGGCCGGCATGGGGTTCATGCTGATCAGCGAGCTGTGCCGGGTCTCGATGGGCATCGTCACGGGCATGGGCGTGAGCCTGGGCCTGACGGTCCCCACCATCGCCTCCCGCGGCACCGTCGCCCAGCAGGAGCGCTGGCTGCCGGGCCTGGTGACCTACGAGAAGATCGGCGCCTGGGCCATCACCGAGCCCGACTCGGGTTCCGACGCCTTCGGCGGGATGAAGTCCTACGTCACCCGCGACGGCGACGACTACATCCTCAACGGCCAGAAGACCTTCATCACCAACGGCCCGGACGCCGACGTCGTCGTCGTCTACGCCAAGCTCGACGACGGCGACCCCGGCGTGGACAAGCGCGACCGGCCGGTGCTGACCTTCGTGCTGGACCGCGGGATGGAGGGCTTCGAGCAGTCGAAGCCCTTCCGCAAGATGGGCATTCACTCCTCGCGCACCGGCGAGCTGTTCTTCCACAACGTGCGCCTGGGCCCGGACCGGCTGCTGGGCGGCACGGAGAGCAACAACGCCGGCGACGGCCGCGACAGCGCGCGCTCCAGCTTCTCCACCGAACGCATCGGCGTGGCCGCGATGGCCCTCGGCGTCATCGAGGAATGCCTGCGGCTCAGCGTGGACTACGCCAAGAGCCGCACGCTGTGGGGCAAGGAGATCGGGCAGTTCCAGCTGATCCAGCTGAAGCTGGCGAACATGGAAGTGGCCCGGATGAACGTGCGCAACATGCTGTTCCGCGTCATCGAGGCGCGTCAGTCGGGTGCCGAGATTTCGCTGGCCGAGGCCTCGGCGATCAAGTATTACTGCTCACAGGCCGCCACCGACGTCGCGATGGAGGCCGTGCAGCTGTTCGGCGGCAACGGCTACATGACCGAGTACCGGGTGGAACAGCTTGCCCGCGATGCGAAGTCGTTGATGATCTACGCCGGCAGCAACGAGGTGCAGATCACCCACGTGGCGCGGGGCCTGCTCAGCGACTAGTGCGACCGGCGGCGTGGGCGCGGGCGCTCTGGTACAGACAGATCGCCGCGGCCGCGCCGACGTTGAGACTCTCGGCGTCCCCGGGCATCTCGATGCGGACGCGGTGGTCGGCCGCCCCGGCCACCTCCGCGGGCAACCCGTGGGCCTCGGGGCCGAACAGCCAGGCCGTCGGTCCGGCGAGGTCGGCCTGGGCCAGGTCGACCTCACCGTCGAGCGCCGTGGCGAGCACCTGCAGGCCGGCCCCCTGCACCGCGGCGATGACGGCCTCGGTGTCGGGTTCGACCACCACCGGGACGGCAAAGATGCTGCCCGTGGAGGCCCGCAGGCACTTGCCGTTGTAGGGATCGACGCTGTGCCCGGCGAGCACCACCGCGTCGGCGCCCATGGCGTGGCCCAGCCGGATCAGCGTGCCGGCGTTCCCCGGTTCGGAGACACCCACCGCCACCGCGATCAGGGCGGCCCCGGGCAGCACGCCGGGCAGCGTCGGGGTCGGGGTGTCACAGACCGCCACCAGTCCGGTGGGAGTCACGGTGTCCGACAGCGCTTTCGCGGCCCGCTCGGTCACCACGTGCACCGTGGCGCCGCCGATCACGTCGGCGTGGCGTGCCACGGCGGCCTCGGTGGCGAACACCTCGGTCACCACACCCGCCCGGGTCGCGGCCTCGACCAGGTTGGGCCCCTCGGCGAGAAACCGTCCGGCACGACGACGGCCCGCGAGTCGCAACAGCTTCGCTGCGGCGACCACGCGGGCCGATCGTTCGGTCAGGGCGCTCAGGCGGCCTCGCCGGCGGGGGCGTTGACGTCCTCGGGCAGGGCGGCCTTGGCCACCTCGACGAGGGCGGTGAACGCGGCCGGGTCGCTGACGGCGATCTCCGCCAGGTTCTTGCGGTCCACCTCGACGCCTGCGGCCTTGAGGCCCTGGATCAGGCGGTTGTAGGTGATGTCGTTCGCCCGGGCGGCGGCGTTGATCCGCGAGATCCACAGCTTGCGGAACTCACCCTTGCGGGCGCGACGGTCCCGGTAGGCGTAGGTCAGCGAATGCAGCTGCTGCTCTTTGGCCTTGCGGTAGAGCCGCGAACGCTGTCCGCGGTAGCCCTTGGAGGCCTTGAGGATTTCGCGACGCTTCTTCTGGGCGTTGACTGCCCGTTTCACGCGTGCCATGGGATGTTCCTATCGTTCGTTCGAAAAAGTCGGTGCGAGATCAGCCGTTGAGCATCTTGTCGACGCGCTTGGCGTCGCCGGCGGCGACATCCGTGCGGCCGTCCAGGCGCCGGGTGCGGCGACTGGACTTGTGCTCGAGCAGGTGGCGACGGCCGGCCTTCTGACGAACGATCTTCCCCGTTCCGGTGCGACGGAACCGCTTCGAAGCACCGCTATGGGTCTTTGCCTTGGGCATTGGTCCTCAGTTCTGTGTTGATTCTGCTGTGTCGGTGGGCGGCGGTTCAGCTGCCTTGGCCGCTTCGCCGGGGCGCTGACTCGGCGCGTCAGCGTCTTGCGCTGCCTTCGCACGGGTCTTCGCGCCGCGGTGCGGTGCCAGCACCATCGTCATGTTGCGGCCGTCCTGCTTGGCCGAGGTTTCCACGAAGCCGTAGTCGGCCACGTCGGCACCCAGGCGCTGCAGCAGTCGGAAGCCCAACTCGGGGCGAGACTGCTCGCGTCCGCGGAACATGATCGTCACCTTGACTTTCGACCCGGCCTCCAGGAAGCGCACGACGTGACCCTTCTTGGTCTCGTAGTCGTGGGGGTCGATCTTGGGACGCAGCTTCTGTTCCTTGACGACGGTCTGCTGCTGGTTCTTGCGAGACTCGCGCGCCTTCTGGGCCGTCTCGTACTTGTACTTGCCGTAGTCCATGATCTTGCAGACCGGGGGCCTGGCGTCAGGGGCTACTTCAACTAGATCGAGATCGGCGTCCGCGGCAACGCGGAGAGCATCTTCGATGCGCACGATGCCTACCTGTTCCCCTCCGGGACCGATCAATCGGACTTCAGGTACACGAATACGCTCGTTGACGCGGGTCTCAGTGCTGATGGGGCCTCCCTGGTTGTGTTCCGCTACGGAACCCCACCCAGTTCAGCAAAAAACCCTGCTCAAAAGCAGGGCCCGAATGCCGACCGATCGCGGTGACTAACCGCCCACCCACGGTCAGACCGGGGCGGAAACGACAGCTAAGCTGCCGGTGACCGGACCGTAGAACCCTTGGGGTCAACGGTGGGAGCGGGACTCCACTTGCTGTCCCGGCAGTTGCCGAGACGGTCGCGCATGCAAGTCTAGCAGGCATGACCGAAGATCCGAGAATCGTGCCCGACCCCTCCAGCCCCGACCCCGCGGTGCGCGAACTCGCCGAGATTCCGGCGGTCGAGGTGATCACCCGTTCGGCGGTGATGCTGATGAGCGCCGCCGCCGAGAAGCTCGGGCTGTCCGAACCCGATCCCGACGACAGCCCCTACCGCGACCTCGACGAGGCCCGCCGGTTGATCACCGCGCTGGCCGGGCTGGTCACCGCCAGCGCCGAATACCTGGGCGCGCACGCCGGACCGCTGCGCGACGGGCTCAAGAGTCTGCAGCTGGCCTTCCGCGAGTCCAGCGCCGCCCCGGAGGAACCGGGCCACGGACCGGGCGAGAAGTACACCGGACCGGTCTGGTGACACCTGGGCCGCGCTGATGCGGCCCGGCTACCTCGATCAGTAGTCGGATTCGGCGGCCAGGACCTCGGCCAGGAACGCCTCGGCGCCGGGGTCGGACAGGCGGCGACGGGCGAAGGTGCGTACCCGTTCGCGGGTCGCCGCGGACTCCACCTCGGCCTCCGCACCGACGCGGACCGCGGCGCCGGACCAGTCGGCATTCCACGCCGACGTCTCGGACACCGGCGCGCCCTCGGCGTCGCGCAACGTCAGCACCGCGCGGCCGGCGGCGTCCAGGACGCCCGCACCGCCGATGCCTTCGGCCCGCAGCGCCACCTCGATGCCCGCCGGCGAGTCGGGGCCCACCAACGCGACCCGCACGATCGCCGCCGTCCCGACCACCGACCAGTCGATGGTGCTCTCGGCCGCGTCGAACACCGCGGGTGGC
>JAEWRC010000011.1 GCA_023460175.1 Actinomycetes bacterium | reverse complement strand
GCCCCGCCCGCCGCGTGGTCCCGGCCCGGGATCAGCTGCAGCTCACCGTGACGGTGAACGGCTTGGTGATCTGCCCGGCCATCGGGTTGTTCAGGTCGGCACCGCTGGCCTCCCCGGTGATGGTGTAGGTGTCGCCGTCGACGCTCACCTCGGCCGAACCGACCTTCATCCCCATCGCCTCGCTGACGGCCAGGGCGCTGCCGTCGACCACCATGCCGAGCGACTCCACCTTGGGCGTGGCCTCGTCGGTCATGACGATGCCCAGCCCCTGCTGACCGCCGATCGCCGCGCTGCCGACGTTGATCTTGCCGCCCTGCTTGACGCAGGTCACCGAGTTCAGGTCAAGGCCGGGCAGGTCGTTGCCGTCCACCTTCACCACGGTGTTGCCGCCGGTGCGCACCTCGGCGTCGCCGGCGACGACGGTGCTCTCCGATTCCGCGTTCGCCGCGGTCGGCTCGCTGCCCTTGTCGTCGGAGCAACCCACCAGCGCCGCCGCCACGGCGAACATCCCGACTCCGGCGGCCAGAACCCGATTCTTCGTCATCTGTGTCGTCCTTCCTTCGTGCGTCGCCCCGATGGCGTCGTCGTGCCTCGAGTACATCCGGGGCAAATCGCTACCGATCCCAACCTTGCGGGCGGGTACCGTGGCCCTATGCCCGATGAGCAGCAGCCTTCCGCGGCGCAGCCGGTGCCGGAGCCGGCGCCCGATCCCGGTTATGACAGCGCCGGGGTGCCGACGTTCGAATCGGTGCGGGAGAAGATCGAGACCCGGTACGGCACCGCGATCGGCGCCACCGAGCTCGCCGAGGAGACCCCGGAGGGCCGCTCGGTCGCCGAGCAGTACGAGTCCCGCGAGCGGGCCGCCGCCGAACGGCTGCGCCAGATCCGGGAATCCATGGACGCAGCCAGGGACGACGAATCCACGGACGACGAATCCAGGGACAAGGACAGTTCGTAGCCGGTGCGGACATTCACCGTCGCCGAGCGGCGCGCCCGGCTCGGGCGTCGGCATCATCTGACTGCCCCCGCCGCGCTGTCCGAGGTGACCGATGCGGTGCTGGGCCTGCACGCGACCGACCCGGCCACCCCGTATCTGTCGCTGTGGTCTCGGGTGCCGGACTTCACGGTCGCCGACCTCGACGACGCCCTGTATGCGCGACGCGAGGTGGTCAGGCAGCTGGCGATGCGCCGCACGCTGTGGGTGGTGACCGCCGACGGGTGGCCGGTCGTGCAGGCGGTGGCCGGTGACCGGGTTGCCGAGGCCGAGAGCCGACGGTTGATCGCCGACGTGCAGAAGGCCGGGGTGGCCGCCGACGGCGCGGAATGGCTCGCCGCCGCGCGCACCGCGGTGCTGGCCTACCTCGATGCCCACGGCCCCACCGGCGCCGCCGATCTACGCACCGCACTGCCGGAGCTGGCCGGCACCTGGGATCCCGCACCCGGAAAGCGTTGGGGCGGGCCGACTCCCCTGTCCCCGCGGGTGTTGACGGTGCTCGGGGCGCGCGGCGAGATCGTGCGCGGACCCAACCGGGGCGGCTGGACGGTCTCGCGGCACCTGTGGGCGCCGACCGCGGCATGGCTGGGCGACACCGCTATGACCGAACCCGAGGCGGCCGACCCGGACGCCGCCGGCGCCGAATTGGTGCGGACCTGGCTGCGCGCCTTCGGTCCGGCCACCGTCGAGGACGTCAAGTGGTGGTTCGGCAACACGCTGACCTGGGCGCGGCGCACCCTCGTCGAGATAGGGGCGGTCCAGGTGGATCTGCACGGCACCCCCGGGGTGGCGCTGCCCGACGACCTGGAGCCCGAACCCGACGCCGCACCCTGGTGCGCGTTACTGCCGGGACTGGATGTCACGACGATGGGCTGGGTGGACCGGGACTGGTACCTCGACGGGTTGCGCGGTCAGGTGTTCGACCGCAACGGCAACGCCGGCCCCACGGTCTGGGTCGACGGGCGGGTGGTCGGCGGCTGGCGCCAGGACGACGACGGCCGGGTCCAACTGCAGATCGTGTCCGACCTGAGCCGCGATGCGCGAAAGACAGTGCAGCACAAGGCCGACGAACTGACGGAGTGGCTGGCCGGGATGCGGGTCAAGCCCCGGTTCCCCTCGCCGCTGTCGAAAGGGAACCCGGCCTAGGCGCTGACCTTGCGCTTGCGGGGCGCGCGCTTGGGCTTGGCCTTGATCGCGGCGGGGGCGCGCCCGGTCAGCACCTCGGCAAGGAACTTCCCGGTGTAGCTCTCCGGGGTAGCAGCGATGTCCTCGGGGGTGCCCTGCGCCACCACGGTGCCGCCGCCGGCCCCGCCCTCGGGCCCCATGTCGATGATCCAGTCCGAGGTCTTGATCACGTCCAGGTTGTGTTCGATCACGATGACCGAATTACCCTTGTCCACGAGGCCATTGATGACCTTGAGCAGCTTACGAATGTCCTCGAAGTGCAGGCCCGTGGTGGGCTCGTCGAGGATGTAGACGGTGCGGCCGGTGGAGCGCTTCTGTAGTTCGGCGGCCAGCTTGACGCGCTGCGCCTCACCGCCGGACAGCGTCGGCGCCGGCTGACCCAGCCGCACGTACCCCAGGCCGACGTCGACGAGGGTCTTGAGGTAACGGTGGATGCTGGTGATCGGCGCGAAGAACTCCGCGGCGTCCTCGATCGACATGTCCAGCACCTGCGAGATGGTCTTGCCCTTGTAGTGCACCTCGAGGGTCTCCCGGTTGTACCGGGCGCCGTGGCACACCTCGCAGGGCACGTAGACGTCGGGCAGGAAGTTCATCTCGATCTTGATGGTGCCGTCGCCCGAACACGCTTCGCACCGGCCGCCTTTGACGTTGAACGAGAACCGACCGGGCTGATAGCCGCGCACCTTGGCCTCGGTGGTGGCCGCGAACAGGGTCCGGATCTTGTCGAACACCCCGGTGTAGGTGGCCGGGTTGGACCGCGGGGTGCGGCCGATCGGCGACTGATCGACCCGGACCAGCTTGTCGACCTGGTCGAGGCCGGTGACGCGGGTGTGCCGCCCGGGCACGTTGCGGGCACCGTTGAGCTTGTTGGCGAGCACCGACGCCAGGATATCGTTGACCAGCGTCGACTTCCCCGACCCGGACACGCCGGTGACCGCGGTGAGCACCCCCAGCGGGAACGGCACCTCGATCTCCTTGAGGTTGTGTTCCCGCGCGCCGACCACCTTCAGTTGCCGGGCGCGGTCCACCGGGCGACGGATCTCGGGGATCTCGATGCTCAACCGGCCGGCCAGGTAGGCGCCGGTGACGGAGTCGGGGTTCTTCAGCAGGTCGGCGTAGGGCCCGCTGTGCACGACGGTGCCGCCGTGCTCGCCGGCGGCCGGGCCGATGTCGACCACCCAGTCGGAGTGCGCGATGGTGTCCTCGTCGTGCTCGACCACGATCAGTGTGTTGCCGAGTTCTCGTAGGCGCGTGAGGGTTTCGATGAGACGACGGTTGTCGCGCTGATGCAGGCCGATGGAGGGCTCGTCGAGCACGTACAGCACGCCCACCAGACCCGAGCCGATCTGCGTGGCCAGCCGGATGCGCTGGGCCTCGCCGCCGGACAAGGTGCCCGCGGCCCGCTCCAGCGACAGGTACTCCAGCCCGACGTCGAGCAGGAAGCCGAGCCGTGACTGGACCTCCTTGAGGACCTGCCCGGCGATGGCCTGTTCGCGCGGGCCCAGGGTCAGCGCGTTGAGGAAGTCCGCGCAGTCCGAGATCGACAACGCGCAGACCTCGGCGATGGACTTCGCGCCGCGGTCCCCCGCGGCCAACGTCACCGCCAGGATCTCCGGCTTGAGCCGGGTGCCCTGACATTCCGGGCACGGGATGTCGCGCATGAAGCCTTCGAGCCGCTCCTTGGTCTGCTCGGAGTCGGTCTGCTCCATGCGGCGCTGCAGATAGGCCATCACGCCTTCGAAGTCGGCGTAGTACGAACGGGTGCGGCCGTACCGGTTCTTGTACCGCACGTGGACCTGCTGATCGGAACCCTCGAGCAATGCCTTGCGCGCCTTGGCCGGCAGCTTGTTCCACGGGGTGTCCACGTCGAACCCGAGCGCATCCCCGAGACCCGACATCATCCGGGTGAAGTACTCCGCGCTCTGCCCGATCGACCACGGCGCGATCGCACCCTCGGCCAACGTCAGCTCCGGGTCGGGCACCACCAGATCGGGGTCGACCTCCTTGCGGAAGCCCAGCCCCAGACACTCCGGGCACGCGCCGTAGGGCGAGTTGAAGGAGAACGACCGCGGTTCGAGGTCGTCGACGGCCAGCGGGTGGCCGTTGGGACAGGCCAGCTTCTCGGAGAACCGCTGCTCGCGGTGCGGATGGTCGTCGTCGCGGTCGACGAACTCGAGCACGACGATGCCGTCGGCCAGGTTCAGCGCCGTCTCCACCGAGTCGGTGAGCCGCTGCTTGGCGCTCGCCTTGACCGTCAGCCGGTCGACGACGACCTCGATGTCGTGCTTCTCCTGCTTCTTGAGCTTGGGGGGCTCGGTCAGCGGATACACCACGCCGTCGACGCGCACCCGGCTGTAGCCCTGGGAGTTGAGCTTCTCGAAGAGGTCGACGAACTCGCCCTTGCGGGTCCGCACCACCGGGGCCAGCACCTGGAACCGCAGCCCCTCGTCCATGGCCAGCACCTGATCGACGATCTGCTGCGGGGTCTGCCGCGCGATGCGCTCCTCGCACACCGGGCAGTGCGGGGTACCGGCCCGCGCGTACAGCAGCCGCAGGTAGTCGTACACCTCGGTGATGGTGCCCACCGTCGAGCGCGGGTTGCGGTTGGTCGACTTCTGGTCGATCGACACCGCCGGGGACAGGCCCTCGATGAAGTCGACGTCCGGCTTGTCCATTTGCCCGAGGAACTGCCGCGCGTAGGCCGACAACGATTCGACATAGCGGCGCTGCCCCTCGGCGAAGATCGTGTCGAAGGCCAGCGAGGACTTCCCCGAACCGGACAACCCGGTGAACACGATCAGCGCATCACGGGGCAGGTCAAGGTCGATGCTGCGAAGGTTGTGCTCGCGCGCACCCTTGACTATCAAGCGGTCAGCCACCCGGCCCCACTCCTAACTTTCCGAGGTCGCGATCCATGCTATGCGCCGGTACCGACAGTCGGTCGCCGGCCGGTGGTCCGGCCTGTAACGTCGCCCACATGACCGTCATCGCCGATACCTACACCGGACATGTCGAGCCTGGTAGCGGGGCCCGCCGCGACCTGCCGGGCGCCACCATCGTCAAGGTGTCCGTGGGTCCGATGGACAACAACGCCTACCTGATCACCTGTTCAGCCACGGGCGAAACGCTGCTCATCGACGCCGCCAACGACGCCGACACGCTGCTGGAGGTCATCGGCGAGCACGCGCCGAAGGTCTCCCTCATCGTCACCAGCCACCAGCACTTCGACCACTGGCAGGCGCTGGAGGCCGTGGCGAAGGCCACCGGGGCACCCACCGCGGCGCATGAACTCGACACCGAACCGCTGCCCGTGGCCCCGGACCGGACCCTGGCCGACGGCGACACCGTCACCGTCGGCAACCTCGAGTTCGCCGTGATCCACCTGCGCGGGCACACCCCGGGTTCGGTGGCCCTGGCGCTGACCGGCGATGCCGTCGGCGGGGTGCCGCAGTTGTTCAGCGGGGACTGCCTGTTCCCGGGCGGCGTCGGCAAGACCTGGCAGCCCGGGGACTTCGAACGGCTGCTCGACGACGTCAGCACCCGGGTGTTCGACGTCTATCCGGATTCGACGGTGGTCTATCCCGGCCACGGAGACGACACCACGCTCGGCGCCGAACGCCCACAACTGGGCGAATGGCGCGAGCGCGGCTGGTAGTTCTGTCGCGAAGCTTTTAGCTGGTCGTATGGACGATCAGCACGTCGATCTTGGAGCGCCGGGCCACGTTGGCGGGCACCGAGCCCAGCAACCGGCCGGCGATGGTGCTCAGGCCGACGTTGCCGATGACCAACAGGTCGGCCTTGACCTCTTCGGAGAGTTCGACCAGCGCGTCCACGGGCGCGCCGACGATCGCCTTCTCCTCGATGTTGGTGGCACCGGCCGCCTTCGCCCGTTCCTTGGCCTCCCGCAGGATGGCGTAGATCGGCGCGTTGCCGGCGGTCTTGTAGCCCTCGTCCTTGAGCACGTCCGAGGCGCGGGTGTCGTCCTGCGAAGGGAAGTACGCGGTCGCGATGATCACCTTCGCGTCCGGACCCGCGGCGAGGGCGCCCGCCCGGTCGACAGCACGCAGCGACGAATCGGAGCCGTCCGTGCCGACCACCACGGTCTTGTAGCCGCTCATCCAAACCCTCCCAATAATCAAATTGTCAGCCGGTGTGTTACCGGTTTCGTAGTACGCCAAACGAGACAGTAACCCGTCGCCAGCTATCGATGGGTGCAATTCGCGACACAGCCGTCGCTTCGACGTGCTATTTTGCCTCGCGACCAGCACGTAAGGGCATCATCGGGCACCGAGGTGAGGTTGCCGACACCGCACCGCGCGTCGCGCGATCGCCCTCATCGGCGCCGAAGGTATGGCCCAACTCACAACCATCCGCGATCGGCTTGCGGTGGGTCGAAACCCATTGCCGGACAGTAGCATTTCGACCCCGCCGGGCGGGGCGCGCCACATCGTCAAACCCCCACATCCGAACCCGGCCCGTGCCAAGATCATTGCCATGGGATCTTTCCTGGTGCGCACCGCGCTGACGGGAGTCGCACTGTGGATCGTCACGTTGCTGGTGCCCGGAGTGTATTTCGTCGGCGGCAGCAATAGCTGGCAGAAAATCGGCATTGTTTTGGTGGTGGCCGCCATCTTCGGGGTCATCAACGCTTTCATCAAGCCGATCGTTCAGTTGCTGGCCATTCCGCTCTACATCCTGACGCTGGGACTCATTCACATCGTCATCAACGCGTTGATGTTGTGGATCACCTCGTGGATCACGCGCAACACGACGCATTGGGGACTCGACATCGACCAGTTCTGGTGGACCGCCATCTGGGCGGCCATCGTGCTCTCGGTGGTGAGTTGGGGGCTGTCCCTGCTGGTTCGGGACACCCCGGTCGGTTCCCGCCGAGGCTGATCCTCCCCTCGCCTCGAGCGCTCTGCGAGCCAAAGGAGAACGGATGCAAGTCCCCAAGGCAGTGCGCTGGGCGCTCGGCGTGGCCTGCGTCGTCGTCCTGGTGGTGGCCGCGGGAATCGACGCGAACCAGAGCGGCTCCGGCGCGGACGCCCGCGCCAAGCTCACGCTGATCGCCCCGGCGGCCGCCGGTGGCGGCTGGGATCTGGTGGCGCGCGAATCCCAGCAGGCCCTGCGCAGCGCGGGCATCGTCAACAACGTTCAGGTGGTCAACGTTCCGGGCGCGGCCGGCACCATCGGCCTCAGTCAGATATCGCGGCTCGAGGGTGACCCGACCACGATGATGGTCACCGGCACCGTGATGCTGGGCGGGATCGCGCGCAACGAGTCGCAGATCGACCTGTCGGATCTGACGCCGATCGCCCGGCTCGCCGAGGATTTCGACGTCGTCGCCGTTCCCGCCGATTCCCCGTTCCGGACCATCGACGAGTTGGTCGAGGCCTGGCGGGCCGACCCCGAGGCGATGCCCATCGGCGGTGGATCGGCCGGCGGCGTCGACCACATGATCGCCGCGCAATTGGCCCGCGAGGCCGGTATCGATCCCGGCCAGTTGCGGTACGCCGCTTATGCCGGCGGCGGCGAGTTGACCATCAACCTGTTGTCCACGGCCCCGGGCACGCCGGGCGTGGGCATCAGTGGCTACAACGACTTTCGCGACATGCTCACCGAGGGCCGGCTGCGCGCGCTCATGGTCGTCGCCCCGGAGCGGCTCGCGGGACTCGACGTGCCGACGGCCGTCGAAGCCGGCTACCCGGAGGTGGACATCGTGAACTGGCGCGGCCTGGTCGCCCCGGCCGGCATCGACCGGGCCGCACAGGACGAACTCATCGCGATCACCACCGAGATGGTCGACACCGAGCACTGGAAGAACGTGGTGGACCGCAACCGCTGGAATGAAACCGTGCTGACCGGAGACGAATTCGGCGAGTTCCTGCGCCAGGAGCAGCAGCGGGTGAACGGAATTCTGCAGGATCTGGGGCTGGCATGACGACCGACGAACCGAACACGCAGACCGAGTCCGCACCGCCCCGATACTTCTGGTCCGGCAAGAGCGCGCTGGTCATGCCGGGCCTGCTGGTGGCGCTGGGACTGTTCCTGATCTACGGCATCAGCAGCATGGAGGTCGCCGACGACTCCGAAATCTTCGGCCCCAAGGCGTTTCCCGCGATCACCGCGGGGTTCTGCTTCCTCATCGCGGCGCTGCTGGCCTGGGTCATCCTGCGCAATCCCGAAGTGGCCGAACCCATTCGGGACGAGGACGGCAAGATCGTGGCCCGGTTGACCAGCAACTGGCGCTCCACCGGGCTGACCATCGGCGCCTTCGTGGTGTTCGCGGTGCTGCTGATCCCGGCCGGCTGGATCATCGCCGGGGCCATCGTGTTCTGGGGCGTCACCGTCGGCCTGGGCAGCACGCAGTACGTCAAGAATCTGCTGATCGGCCTGGCGGCCTCCTCGATCATGCAGCTCGTCTTCTCCGGGCTGCTCGGCCTGAACCTGCCACCCGGCGTGATGGGGATGTTCTGATGGACTCACTGACCGGCCTGCTCGGCGGCTTCGCCGACGTCCTGACCCCCGTCAACCTGATCTACGTACTGGTCGGCGCCCTGATCGGCACCGCGGTCGGCGTGCTGCCCGGGCTCGGATCGGCGATGGCGGTCGCGCTGCTGCTGCCCATCACCTTCACCATCGACCCGCTGGCCGCGCTGGTGATGTTCGCCGGCATCTATTTCGGCGGGCTGTTCGGCGACGCGATCGCCGGGATCCTGATGAACACCCCAGGCAACTCCACGGCGATCGCCGGATCCATCGAGGGCCATCTAATGGCCAAACGGGGCCGCGGCGCCCAGGCGTTGGCCACCTCGGCGATGGGCGCGTTCATCGGCGGCATGATCGCCACCATCCTGGTGGTGTTCTTCGCCCCGTCCCTGGCGGACATGGCCACCAAGTTCGGACCCGGCGAGTACTTCGCCCTGGCCCTGTTCGCCTTCCTGGCCACCTCCGCGGTGGTGTCGGACTCGGTGCTCAAGGGGCTGGCCGCGCTGCTGATCGGCCTGGTGCTGGCCATGATCGGCACCGATCAGGTCAGCGGGTCGCAGCGCTTCACCTTCGGCAACGTGGCGCTGTTCGACGGCGTGAGCATCGTCGTGATCACCGTGGCGATGCTGGCCGTCGGCGAGGTCATCTACGTGGCATCGCGCATCGGGCGCCCCGACGACCGCAGCTTCACCCCGTCGACCGGGCGGCCGTATCTGTCGCTGGCCGAGTACCGCGAGGCGTTGCCGGCGTGGTTGCGCGGCACCGCCTTCGGCGTTCCGTTCGGGGTGATCCCGGCCGGCGGCGCGGAGGTCCCGACGTTCCTCGCCTACGGCGTCGAGAAGCGCCTCGACCGCCGCCGCAAATTCCCGCAGTTCGGCCGCGGCGCCATCCGCGGTGTCGCGGCGCCCGAAGCGGCGGGCAACGCCACCGCCGGCACCGCCATGGGTGCCCTGCTGGCGCTCGGGTTGCCCACATCGGCCACCGCGGCGATGCTGCTGGCGGCCTTCCAGCAGTACGGCATGCAGCCCGGGCCGCTGCTGTTCACCCGCAACGCCGACATCGTCTGGGCGCTGATGGCCAGCCTCATCATCGGCATGGTGGTGCTGCTGATCCTGAACCTGCCGTTCGCGCCGCTGTGGGCCCGGCTGCTGCTGATCCCGCGGGAGTACCTGTACGCGGGCATCGCGATGTTCGCCTGCTTCGGCGTGTACGCGGCCAGCGCCGCGATGATCGACGTGGTGTTCATGATCCTGCTCGGGGTCGTCGGATTTGCCATGCGGCGCTACGGGATTCCGTTGGCGCCGGTGCTGATCGCGGTGATCCTGGGGCCGCTGGCCGAATCCTCGCTGCGCGAGGCCATGAACAACTCCCAGAACAACCCGCTGACGCTGGTCAGCACGCCGATCACCATCACGCTGTACGCGTTGCTGATCGCCGTCATCGTGTTCAGCATCGTCAACAAGGTGCGGATGCGCCGGGAGCTGTCGCAGCTCGACAGCGACGAATCCGAGACCGCCAAGACCGGGTGATTGGTTCCTTCGCGAAAAGTGGGTACGCGTTATCCCGACGCCCATACCGACGAAGGAGGCAACCATGGCCAAGGGAGACATCATGACCTACCACGAACGCGGCGTGTGGAAAAGCAAGGTCGAAGGCAGCAGCCGCGCCGCGCACGCCGGCGGGACCAGGGCCGAACAGACCCAGGTGGGCCGCGCGATGGCGATGACGCGCCACGCCGAGCACACCATCCGCAACCAGGACGGCACCATCGGCGAGAAGAACTCCTACGGCAGGGATCCCTATCCGCCGAAGGGCTGAGCGAGCCAGGTCATGCTGCGAGACACCATCGACGCCGTGGCCCTGGTGCTGACCGGCCCGATGGTCGGCACCGAATTCGCCGTCGCCGTCTTCACCCATCCCGTCATCGGCCGACTGCCCGATGATGCGTTTGCCCAGGCGCGCAGCGACGGCGGCCGGGTGCTGGGCAAGGTGATGCCGTTCTGGTACATCGCCGCGCTGCTGTCGCTGATCGCCGCGGCCCTCCTGGCGGGCGGTGCCTGGCCGGTGACGACGGCAGCGGCGCTGTTGGCGATCGTCGTCCTCATCACCGTCACGCTGATGGTGCCGATCAACAACCGGATCGGCCGATGGGCCGGCGCCGCCGACGTTTCGCGTGACGAGGCGCGCCGATGGGACCGGCTGCACGCGGTGCGGGTGGCGCTG
Source organism: Actinomycetes bacterium (assembly GCA_023460175.1). GTDB lineage: Bacteria > Actinomycetota > Actinomycetes > Mycobacteriales > Mycobacteriaceae > Mycobacterium. The sequence goes on along the minus strand of JAEWRC010000011.1, from coordinate 24,432 downwards.
CTGCTGGTGGTGTTCGTGTTGCTGGTGTTGCACGTGATCGAGTGACGGCACCCGGGTTCGAGCGTCGTTCCATGCGAGCGAGTGACGGGATTCGAACCCGTGTGAACGGCTTTGCAGGCCGGTGCCTCGCCTCTCAGCCACACCCGCACTGCCGTCGAGGCTGCCAGCACCGCGGCCCCGGGGCCAGGGTTTAACTCACCGTGATCCGGGGTCGCCCGGCCCGCGCCGACGCCACGCAACCGAGCAGCGCAAGGACGGCGAACACCGCGAACATCCACCGGGCCGCGACGGCCTCACCGCTGCCGGCGGCGTTCACCACGACGCCGGCCAGGCCGGCACCGAAGGCCCCGCAGATCAACTGCACGGTGTTGATCGCGGCGGCGGCGACCGGCCCCTCGGTGGGGTCGTCCACCTTGGTCATCGCCCAGGCCGACAGGTGCGGCCACGCCATCCCGATACCCACGCCGGCGATCAGCAGGGCCAGCGACCAGGCCAGCACCAGCCCGATCGACATCCCGTCGCGCACCAGCAGTGCGCAGGCCGCCAGGCCCACCGCCATCACCAACGGCGCGACGAAGACTATCCGCGCCGCCAGCCTCTGCCGGTCGACCGAGGCACTGACGATCTCGCTCACCGTCCAGCCGATCGCCAGGGCCACCCCGAGGATGCCCGCGGCAGCCGGCGCCAGGTGAGCCAGTCGCTGCCCGAACAGCGGCACGTACATCACCACCATCGTGGCCGCCATCAACACGCCGAGGGTGAGATAGATCCACTTCAGCGGGCCCGGCCGAAACGCGGTGGGCGGCAACACCGGATCGTTGGTGCGGCGGTCCACCACCAGGAACACCGCGATCAGTGCCGCCCCGGCCAGCAGCAGGAGCGCGGTGTAGAGGATGCGCTGCGGCAGTCCCGCCACGCTCACCAACAGTGCGGCCGCGCCCAGCGGTAGCAGGGACCACACCGGGACCCGGGTCGCGACCACCTCGTGACTGCGTGTGCGCCGGGGCAGCCCGATCGGCACCAGCACCGCGATCGCGACGGTCAGGGCGACCAGGGCGCCGAAAGCCCAGCGCCACGAACCGAATTGGGCGAACAGTCCGCCACCGGCCGGACCGAGGAAGGTGCCGACGCCCCACATCGCGGACACCAGCGCCGACGCCCTGGTCCACAACGACCGCGGCAACGCGGCGTTGATCACCGCATAGCCCAGCCCGGCGAGCAGTCCGCCCGCTGCGCCCTGCACCACTCGGCCGCCCAGCAGTACCTCCATGCTGGGCGCCACGGCGCAGATCGTGCTGCCGCCGGCGAAGACCGCGAGCCCACCCAGGTAGGCCACCCGTGGCCCGAACCGGGCCAACATGGCGCTGACCGTGGTGGCCCCGGCCACCGAGGCCACCAGGTAGACCGTCATCACCCACGCGTAGTAGCGCTGACCGCCGATCTCCTCGACCGCGCTCGGCAGCAGGCTGATGGTGAGGAACTCGTTGGTCGCGTACAACAACACGCCACCCGCCAGAACCGCTGACGCGCCAAGGTATTTCCGGCCGAGCAGCTCGCGCCAACTCCCACCGGCGAGCGTCGGCTCTGGTTCGGTCACCGGACCAATCTAAGAGATCAGGCCCGAGCTACTTGAGCCCGGCGGCGTCCATGCCGCGCAGTTCCTTCTTCAGGTCCTGGATCTCGTCGCGGATCCGCGCCGCCAGCTCGAACTGCAGATCCCGGGCCGCGGTCATCATCTGCTCGGTGAGGTCCTTGATGAGGTCGGCCAGCTCGGCCCGCGGCATGTTGCTGGTGTCGCGGCCCTCGATGATGCCGGCGCTGACGGCGCGGCCCGGTTCGCCCTGCGCGCGACGACCCCGGGACCGGTTGCGCCCCGAACCGCCCACCTCGACGGTCTCGCTGTCGTCGGCCTCCCGGTACACCTGATCGAGGATGTCGGCGATCTTCTTGCGCAGCGGCTGCGGATCGATCCCCCGCTCCTCGTTGTAGGCGATCTGCTTGGCGCGCCGACGCTCGGTCTCGTCGATGGCCTCCTTCATCGAGTCGGTGATCTTGTCGGCGTACATGTGCACCTCACCGGACACGTTGCGCGCGGCACGGCCGATGGTCTGGATCAGGCTGCGCGGGGACCGCAGGAAGCCTTCCTTGTCGGCGTCCAGGATGGCCACCAATGACACCTCGGGCAGGTCGAGACCCTCGCGCAGCAGGTTGATGCCGACCAGCACGTCGTACTCGCCGAGCCGCAGCTGCCGCAGCAGCTCGACCCGTCTCAGGGTGTCCACCTCCGAGTGCAGATAGCGCACACGGATGTTCATCTCCAGCAGGTAGTCGGTGAGGTCCTCGGCCATCTTCTTGGTCAGCGTCGTCACCAGCACCCGCTCGTCGCGGTCGGCGCGGGCCCGGATCTCGCCGATCAGGTCGTCGATCTGGCCCTTGGTCGGCTTGACGATGACCTGCGGGTCCACCAGGCCGGTCGGACGAATGACCTGCTCGACGACCTCGCCGCCGGCCTGGCCCAGCTCGTAGGGCCCCGGGGTGGCCGACAGGTACACCGTCTGCCCGACCCGCTCGGCGAACTCCTCCCAGGTCAGCGGCCGGTTGTCGACGGCGGACGGCAGCCGGAAACCGAACTCGACCAGGTTGCGCTTGCGGGACATGTCGCCCTCGTACATGCCGCCGATCTGCGGCACCGTGACGTGCGACTCGTCGATGACCAGTAAGAAGTCCTCCGGAAAGTAGTCGAGCAACGTGGCCGGGGACGACCCGGCGGGACGGCCGTCGATGTGCCGCGAGTAGTTCTCGATGCCCGAGCAGAACCCGACCTGGCGCATCATCTCGATGTCGTAGTTGGTGCGCATCCGCAACCGTTGGGCCTCCAGCAGCTTGCCCTTACCCTCCAGGTCGGCCAGCCGCTCCTCGAGCTCGGCCTCGATGGTCGAGATGGCTTGCGCCATCCGCTCCGGACCCGCGACGTAGTGGGTGGCCGGGAAGACCCGCAGCGAATCGACCTTGCGGACCACGTCTCCGGTCAACGGATGCATGTAGTACAGCGCCTCGATCTCGTCGCCGAAGTATTCGATGCGCACCGCCAGTTCCTCGTAGGACGGGATGATCTCGACGGTGTCGCCGCGGACCCGGAACGTGCCGCGGGTGAACGCCATGTCGTTGCGGGTGTACTGCACGTCGACCAGCAGCCGCAGCAGGCTGTCGCGCGGGACCTCCTCGCCGACCTTCAACTCGACCGACCGGTCCAGGTAGGACTGCGGGGTGCCCAGGCCGTAGATGCAGGACACCGACGCCACCACCACCACGTCGCGCCGGGACAGCAGGCTCGAGGTCGCCGAGTGCCGCAACCGCTCGACGTCGTCGTTGATCGAGCTGTCCTTCTCGATGTAGGTGTCGGTCTGGGCGATGTACGCCTCGGGTTGGTAGTAGTCGTAGTAGGAGACGAAGTACTCGACCGCATTGTGCGGCAGCATCTCCCGCAGCTCGTTGGCCAGCTGCGCGGCCAGCGTCTTGTTCGGCGCCATCACCAGGGTGGGCCGCTGCAGGCGTTCGATGAGCCACGCGGTGGTCGCCGACTTGCCGGTGCCGGTGGCGCCGAGCAGCACGATGTCGCGCTCCCCCGCCCGGACCCGGCGTTCCAGATCCTCGATCGCCGCGGGCTGATCGCCGGCCGGCTCAAACTCGCTGACCACCTCGAACTGGCCGCCGACGCGGACCACGTCCTCCACCGCGCGGTACTCGGACTGCGCCAGCACGGGGTGCTCGGTTGCAAAAGCCATAGGACCAGGGTAGGCGCGGGTGCCGACAGTTTCGCCAACAGCTTTAAGCTGGGGGCCATCCACCCGCCCAAACACGAAGTCTTCGATCTCGGCGCCCGGACCAACACGGACCCGAAGGGGTTCGTCCGCGTCGTGGACGACTACGTCCTGGCGCCCTGGGGCGGGCTGTACATGGCGCGGCCGACCCCGGGCCGCGCGCAGTTCCACTACCTCGAGTCGTGGTTGCTGCCGTCGCTGGGGCTACGCGCCAACATCTTCCACTGGAATCCAGGACACGAGCGCGACCAGGACTTTTACCTCGACATCGGGGAGATCACCGTCGACGGCACCGTCTGGCGGACCGAGGACCACTACGTGGACCTGGTGGTCCGCACCGGGGTGGGCACCGAGGTGGTGGACGTCGACGAACTCCTCGAGGCCCACCACATGGGCCTGCTCTCCCCCGAGACCGCCGAACAGGCGTTGCACCGAACCATCGCCGCGGTCGCCGGGCTGGCCGCCCACGGCCACGACCTGCAGACCTGGTTGCGCGGTAACGGGATGGAACTCACCTGGCGATAAGAGCTAGTGTTGCTAACTATGAGCCGACCCGCACCGACAGTGGCCGCCGCGGCGCTGCTGTTCCTCGGGGGCGCGCTGATTGTTCCGGCCACCGCGTCGGCGGATCCCGACCCGACGCCCAGCGAACCGATCCCGGCCGGCGAGAGCGCTCCGGAGCCCGAGCTGTACAACGTCACCTACCGGGCCCGCATCGACGGCGTCGCCCGCGGCGCGTTGATCACCTACAAGCTCAACGACACGCAGGTCCAGAGCGCGGACCCGACGATGCTGCCCGGCCGGACGTTCGAGGCGCAGACCGTGCTCTCCGATGCCGACCTGGCGGGCATGCAGATCTCCATCCAGTGGCCGTACTCGGCGAACCTGCACTGCGAGATCCTGGTCGACGACGCGATCGTCGCGATGGCCGACGAGTTCATCAAGCCGCGGCTCACCCCGGTCGACGACGAGCCGGACTACGGCAAGCTGATGTGCGGTGCCCCGCTGGTCAATCCGGTCGACCTGCCGCCGATCGACGAGGTCCCGGGCGAGCCCGCGCCCGAACCCCCGGTCGAGCCCGCCGACTGATCAGGTCTGCGAGATCACCAGGAACGTCAGGTAGGCCAGATAGGCGGCCACCATGGCGCCGCCCTCCCGCCGGCTGACCCGCCGCCCGGTGAGGAGTATCGGGATGCAGACCAGCGCGACCAGTGCCATCAGCGGGATGTCGATGCGCACCAGGTCGGGGTCGAGGTGCAGTGCCCGGCCGGCGCCCAGCACCGTCAGGCCGAGGATCAGCAGGATGTTGTACACGCTGCTGCCCAACAGGTTCCCGATCGCGATGTCGCGCTCGCCGCGGAACGTCGCAACCAACGTCGTCGCCAACTCCGGGGCGGACGTGCCGATCGCCACCACCGTCAGCCCGATGAACGCATCCGAGACCCCGAATGTCTGCGCGACGCCGACCGCGCCGCCGACCAGCCAGTCGGCGCCGATGACCACCACCACGATCCCGACCAGCAGCAACGCCAGGTCCCGGGCCATCGTCGCGCGGGAGCGCCCGTTGACCACCGGGGTGGCGTACTCGTCGGCGAATTCCGCTTGCACACTCTGGCTTTCGCGCCGCGCCGACACGATGAGCACCGCCGTGTAGAGCAGCGCACCCACCGTCAGCACCGCGCCGCCGCTCATCGCCAGGGTGCCATCGGCGGCCAGCAGCCACAGCAGCAACGCGGCCGCCGTCATCATCGGCAGGTCGAGTTTCAGGGTGCGCAGGTGCAGCGACAGGGGCCGGATGAGAGCGCTCAAGCCGAGGATGAGCAGCACGTTGACGATGTTGGTGCCGGCGATGTTGCCCACCGCCAGCGAGCCGTTGCCGCTGGCGGCCGCGCGCAGGCCCACCGCGAGTTCGGGCATGCTGGTGCCGATCGACACCACCGTCAGCCCCACCAGGATCGGTGAGATCCCGAGGCCGGCCGCCAACCGCGAACCGCCCTTGACCAGCCACTCGGATCCGATGACCAGCGCGATCAGCCCGATCGCCAGCCAGCCCAGATCCGCGGCCATCAGCGTGGACGCCAGCCCGTCGTGTCCGCCCACTCCCAGGCCCGACGGTAGGCGTCGAGGAACCAGGGTTCCTTGGCCTCGGCGTAGGCACCGATGTCGCCGCCGCCCCGCTCGTGGGCGTGGCGTTTGGCGGCCAGATAGTCGGCCTGCACACCCGGGTTGGCCGCGATCCAGTCGGTGAACAGCAGCGCGAACTGCTGGTTCGGCCAGCCGTCCACTCGGACGTGGACGTTGGTGGGCCGGCCCGGATCCGCGGACTTGAAGTAGCGCTTGCCCCACAACGACGGGTCGTCGCTGTGGTCGAACTCCCCAACGGTGCTGCGGCCGTTGGGTTTCGGCACGTCGGCCGTGATGTTCTCGATGCGCAGGTAGCCCGCGGCCAGCAACCCGTCGGTGAGTTCGTCGGCGTCGGTCAGCGAATCGACGGTCAGCTGGATGTCGATGACGTCCTTGGCGTCCAGCCCGGGTACCGCCGTCGACCCGATGTGGTCGATGCGGCGCACCCGATGCCCGCCGGCGGTGTTCAACCGGGCGACGATCCGCGCCGCCTGGGCCGCCCACGTCGGATCCGACGGGACCAGTCGCAGTTCGGCGCGCGCCGGTTCGCGGTGCTGCAGGTTGTGTGAGAACGGCAGGACCCGCTCGTGCCACAACGCGCGGGCGCGCTCCTTGAGGTCGCCGGCCGTACCGGAGTTGTCCAACCACACATCGGCGACCGCGCGACGCTGCTCTTCGGTGGCCTGGGCGGCGATCCGCGCCCGCGCGTCCTCCTCGCTGAAGCCGCGGTGCTCCATCAGCCGCGCCACCCTGGTCTCGACCTCGGCGTGCACGATGATCACCAGCGGGAACATCGGCGCCATCTGCGATTCCACCAACAGCGGAATGTCCTCGATGATCACCGGGCTCTCGTGCGCCTCGACCGCCGCGGCGATCAACTCCGAGCGGCGGTGCGCCACCAGCGGATGCACGATGCCGTTGAGGGTGGCGCGCTTGTCATCGTCGCTGAACGCGATGGCGGCCAGCGCGGGCCGGTTCAGGGCCCCGGACTGAGGGCCGCTGTCGTGCAGGATGTCGCGACCGAACGCGTCGACCAGTTTGGCCAGCCCCTCGGTCCCGGGCTCGACGACTTCCCGCGCGATCACATCCCCGTCGACGACGATCCCGCCACACTCTGTGAATGTCGCGGACACCGTTGACTTCCCGGCCCCGATTCCACCGCTCAATCCAATACGCAGCACCCCAACAGTCTTGCAGGCCGCACCCGAGGTTCAGCCGGGCACTCCGGTCAGCTCGATGGTCGCCTGGCTCAGCGTGGCCTCGGCGAGGCGTTCGCCGGTCGCGAGATCGACGGACACCAGTCGACGCGCCGCCGGGTCGCTCACGTAGGCGGTGCCGCCCTGCACGAACAGGTTCGGCATGGGCGACTGCCACTGCTCGGGTTCCGTCCAGCCGTCGATGACCGCGAAGTGCCCGGTCCGGGCCGCCGTCACCGGGTCGAACACGTGCAACGCGCCGTCGGTACCCAGGATCACCGCTTCCCCGTCGGGTCCGCGATCCAACGAGCGGAAGCTGTAGCTGACGTCCAGCGGCACCACGGTGAGTTGATCGGTCGCGGTGTCGATCAGGGTGAATCGGTTCGGGCGCTCCAGCTCCGCGTCCGGGTCCGTCTTGTAGTCGCCGAGCACCACCGGGGAGGCCGGGCTGCCCGCCGGATTGCCGATGCGGCCGTACGGGTCCGGACTGGCGACCTTGCGGATCTCGTTGCCCCGCACGATCAGCATTCCGTCCTGGCAGCCGAAGGTCATGACACCGTCGGCGGCCTCGGCGGCACCGTGCAGCCCCGGACACTGGTCGTTGCCGGCGACCCGGCGCCCCGAGCTGTCGAGAATCTCGATGCCCGAACGGGACTCGGCGTCACCGACACTGAGCACCACCGAACCGTCGGCGCGGCCGACGGCCACCCCGTGGTGCGGTGCGGTGGTCGTGACGGCGGTGGCCTCGACGCCGGCGGCGTCGTCGAGCAACCGGTCGGGGTCGACCTTCTCCACCGCGCCGGTGCCGTCGCTGAACAGGGTCAAGACACCGTCGTGGGCGACCACGTGCCCGGGCTTGCTGCCGCCGAAACGGGTGTCGGTGAGCCGCGGTTCGCCGGTGTAGTGATGGCCGTGGTCGCCGTGCGCCTCGGTCCAGGTGCCGGTGTCGAAGACCGCGAAGCCGTCGGGCTGCGACACCAGCACGTGCCGGCCGTTGTCCGCGGGGTTGAGCCGGACGAAGCCCGGCACCGGAACGTCGGCGACCTGCTGCAGGCTCCCGGCATCGAGGACCAGCAGACCGCCGTCGTAACTGAGGACCAGCCGCGGCGACGGCGCCGCCTGCTCAACCGGTTGCGCGGGGCGCTCCGGACTCGGGGTGGGCTCGGGGGCCCCGGTGCCGCCGCAGCCGGCAACGAAGAGCGGCACGGACAGGGCGGCGAGAAGGCGGTTCGGCGTCAGCATGCCGCACAGTCAACTTGATAATGAAAATCATTGTCAAAATCGCATGGGCGCATGGACGGCCGGGCAAAACAGAACTCCCCGGCTCGTGATGAGCCGGGGAGTTCCGTTGTCTAACTGTCGATCGCAGGCTTAGGCGTTGCCGGCCAGCTTCTCGCGCAGCGCGGCGAGCTGGGCGTCGCTGGCCAACGAACCACCGGCGGACTCCTCCGAGCGGGACGAGCCGTTGGACACCGGGCGAGCCAGCTCCTCGGCCTCGGCCGCGGCGAACTTCTCCATCTGCGCGGTGTGCATCTTGTGGCGACGCTCGGCCTCGGCGTAGCGGGCCTCCCACTCGTGCCGCTGCGTGTCGAAGCCCTCGAGCCACTCGTTGGTCTCGGCGTCGAAGCCCTCGGGGAAGATGTAGTTCCCCTGCTCGTCGTAGCTGTCGGCCATGCCGTACTTCGACGGGTCGAACTCGTCGGTGTAGTCCTCGTTGGCCTGCTTGAGGCTCAGCGAGATCCGGCGCCGATCCAGATCGATGTCGATGACCTTGACCATCGCGTCGTCGCCGACGGTGACCACCTGATCCGGCACCTCCACGTGGCGCTCGGCCAGCTCGGAGATGTGCACCAGGCCCTCGATGCCCTCCTCGACGCGGACGAACGCACCGAACGGCACCAGCTTGGTGACCTTGCCCGGCACGATCTGCCCGATGGCATGCGTGCGAGCGAAGTGGCGCCACGGATCTTCCTGAGTCGCCTTGAGCGACAACGAAACCCGCTCGCGATCCATGTCGACGTCGAGCACCTCGACGGTGACCTCGTCGCCCACCTGGACCACCTCGGACGGATGGTCGATGTGCTTCCAGGACAGCTCGGAGACGTGCACCAGGCCGTCGACACCGCCGAGATCGACGAAGGCGCCGAAGTTGACGATGGAGGACACCACACCCTTGCGGATGGCACCCTTGGTGAGCTGGTTGAGGAACTCGCTGCGGACCTCGGACTGGGTCTGCTCGAGCCAGGCACGACGGGACAGCACCACGTTGTTGCGGTTCTTGTCCAGCTCGATGATCTTGGCCTCGATCTCCTTGCCGATGTACGGCTGCAGATCGCGGACGCGACGCATCTCCACCAGCGACGCCGGCAGGAAGCCGCGCAGGCCGATGTCGAGGATCAGGCCGCCCTTGACGACCTCGATGACGGTGCCCTTGACGGCCTCGTCCTTCTCCTTGAGCTCTTCGATGGTGCCCCAGGCGCGCTCGTACTGTGCGCGCTTCTTGGACAGGATCAGGCGGCCTTCCTTGTCCTCCTTGGTGAGGACCAGAGCTTCGACCTCGTCGCCGACGGACACAACCTCATTGGGGTCGACGTCGTGCTTGATGGACAGCTCACGGGAAGGGATGACGCCTTCGGTCTTGTAACCGATGTCGAGCAGGACTTCGTCGCGGTCGACCTTGACGATGGTCCCTTCGACGATGTCGCCATCGTTGAAGTATTTGATGGTCTTGTCGATGGCGGCCAGAAAATCCTCAGCCGAGCCAATGTCGTTGATGGCTACTTGCGGCGAGGTGACGGAGGGACTTGGCATATTGTTGGGTTGCTCCGGACAGGTTCAATCGTAGGGACAGGATGTTTTGTTCTGGTGAATCTGTGTGACTCGCGCGAACGTACGCACACGAGTACCCCCTGAGCCTACTTCACTACGCACACGCTGGACAAACCCGTCGGCGCCGCGAAACGCGGCTGCCGAATTTTCCGCCCGCCGCCAGCTAACCTCCTTGACGTGCAATATCCCGCGCTGCCGCAGCAGGCGCCACCGCCGCTGACCCCCGCCCTGCCGACCAAGATCCGCAAGGTCGGCGCGCCGCTGGCCGTCATCGTCGCGCTCGGCACCCTGACCGCGCTGATCCTGGCGCTGATCGTCACGACCAACCCGGGCGGTGCGGTCGTCGGTTTTGTGCTGACCACGGTCGCGATGACCGTCGTGGTGGGCGCCTACCTGTGGTTGGACCGCTGGGAGCCCGAGCCGCCGCGGTTGCTGATCCTGGCGTTCCTGTGGGGCGCGTCGGTGGCAATCGTGATCTCGGTGATCCTCGAGGTCGCCTTCGAATACGCCATCAACCCCACCGCCACCACCGAGTCGGCGACCAGCTTCTTCACCATCGCCATCGGTGCGCCCGCCATCGAAGAGGCCGCCAAGGGCCTGTTCCTGCTGCTCATGATGACCGGACGACGCCGCCTCGAACTCAATTCGATGACCGACGCGCTGGTGTTCGCCGGGCTGGTCGGCGCCGGTTTCGCCTGGATGGAGGACATCTTCTACATCGCCAGCGGCGAGACCATGGCGGCGTCGCTGGCGACCGCCGGCCTGCGGCTGATCATGGCGCCGTTCGCGCATCCGCTGTTCACCACCTGCATCGGCATCGCGGTCTACCTGGCCCTGCAGCAACGCCACACCGTCGTCAAGATCGCCTACCTGGTGGCCGGCTACCTGGCCGCGGTGCTGCTGCACGGGCTGTGGAATGCCTCGGCGCTGTTGGGACCAAAGGCCTACTTCGGCGTGTACCTGCTGTGGATGGTGCCGATGTTCACGCTGACCATCGCGTTGGCGATCCACAGCCGGCGCCGCGAGCAGCGGGTGGTCGCGGCAAAGCTACCCGGCATGGTGTCCGCGGGCGTGGTCACGGCCAACGAGGCCACCTGGTTGGGCTCGTTGCGCACCCGCAAGGCGGCGGTGGCCGCGGCCTCCCAGCACGGCGGCCGGGCCGCGGCCAAGGGGGTGCGGCATTTCGCCGTACAGGTGGTGGAGTTGGCCTTCGCCCAGGACCGGATCGACCGCGGTTTCGGCGACCCCCGCGTGGTCGAGCTACGCAACGACGAGACCTACCGGGTGTACGCGGCCCGCGCCTACGCGGCGCCGACGCTGCACTGGCTGACCAACTACCGGGCGGGCTGACGCCGGAACGCGCGCCACAGCACCAGGCCGGCCTGCAGCCCGAACGCCACCGAGATCATCGAGATCAGGGTCGCGGGCAGCGCCGCGTCGCCGTCGGCGCCGAACACCTCGGTGACCCCGATCAGTCCCATCGACCCCGGCACCAGCAGCCAGAAGCCGGGCAGAATCATCGTGATAGCCGGCGGCGATCCCCGCAGCCGCGACATCAGCAGCGCCGCGACCGACAGCGCGAGGCCGCCGCAGAAGCCACTGGCATAGCTGCCGAGCACCAGGTCCCCCACGAACTGCGCGGCGTACGCGATGCTCGAGATGGCGACCAGCCACGGCAGGAAGGAACGTGGCGGCGCCATGAACAGCATCACGCCCACCGCATAGACGACGACACCGAGCCACGGCGCCCACGGCCCGATCTTGTTGACCGCCTCCGGACTCAACTGGCTCTCGTCGAGCCCGAGCAGTTGCGCGGCGATGATGATGCCGAAGGCCAGCTGAACGATCTGCACGAAGCCCGCGATCAGCCGGCTGGAGCCCGAGATGACGTCGCGCGAGGTCAACTCGATGACCGCGAGCGTGATGGCCGCCCCGGGCAGGAACATCGCCAACGGCGGTATCAGCGCGCGCAATCCGACGTGGTCCAGCTCGAGGTGGCGCGCGCCGAGGATGCAGATGGCCGTCACCGCGAACGCGCTGAACACCGGCACCAGATGACCCAGGCCGGGGACCCGTTGGCCGGCCACCCAGAACAGCCCGACCATGATCCCCAGCACCGCGGCCGCCAGCACGTTGAGGACGGTGGGTTCCAGCACCAGCGCCAGGCCCGCGCTCCACACCCCGTAGCCCAGGACCGTCACCAAACTCGGATAGGGCTGGGGCAGTTCCTCGACCCGGTCCAGCCTGGCCTCCCCGGCGACCGGGTCGACGTGTCCGCGCAGCGTGTCGGAGACCAGCCCCGCCAGCGGGAACGTCTGGTCGAAGCGCAGATCGCCGCCGATGTGGGCGGCCTTGACCACGGTCCCGGACGCCGGGGCCGAGCCGACGACCTGTACGTGGTTGGGCAGCGCGATGTAATCGGTCTTCAGCCCGTAGACCGCGGAGGACCGCTCGATCATCTGGCGAACCATCGTCACCGGGTAGTTGGACGCCGCCATCGCGGCGCCCAACCGGGCGATGTATCCGATCTGCTGTTCGCTCATCGTCCTCGGCTGCTAGTGCGCGGCGGCATCCCAGCTGCGCCCGTAGCCCACCGACACCTCCAACGGCACGTCCAGCGGATAGGCCCCGCCCATCTTCTCCCGCACCAGGGCGTCGACCTGTTCGCGTTCGCCCTCGGCGACCTCGAACAGCAACTCGTCGTGCACCTGCAGCAGCATCCGCGACTTCAGCTTCTGTTCGGTGAACGCCTTGTCGACCTCGATCATGGCGACCTTGATGATGTCGGCCGCGCTGCCCTGGATGGGGGCGTTCAGCGCCGCCCGTTCGGCGCTCTCCCGGACCTGCCGGTTGCTGCTGTCGAGTTCCGGCAGGTAGCGGCGCCGGCCCAGCACCGTCGAGGTGTAGCCGTCCTTGCGCGCCTGGTCGACCACCGACTGCAGGTAGTCGCGCACCCCGCCGAACCGGGCGAAGTACTGGTCCATCTGTCCCTTGGCCTCTTCGGTGGAGATCTTCAGCTGGGACGCCAACCCGTACGCCGACAGGCCGTACGCCAGGCCGTAGGACATGGCCTTGACCCGACGCCGCAACTCGGCGGTGACCTCGTCGATCTCGACGCCGAACGCCCGCGAGGCGACGAACGAGTGCAGATCCTCACCGGTGTTGAAGGCTTCGATGAGGCCCTCGTCGCGGGACAGGTGCGCCATGATCCGCATCTCGATCTGGCTGTAGTCCGCGGTCATCAACTCGCCGTAGCCCTCGCCCACCACGAACGCATCGCGGATCTCGCGGCCGGCCTCGGTGCGGATCGGGATGTTCTGCAGGTTGGGCTCGGTCGACGAGAGCCGGCCGGTCGCCGCGATCGTCTGGTTAAACGTGGTGTGGATGCGGCCGTCCGAGGCCACCGCGTTCAACAGGCCGTCGACGGTCACCTTCAGCCGCGTGACGTCGCGGTGGGCCAACAGATGCTGCAGGAAGGGGTGGCCGGTCTTGTCGAACAGGGACTGCAGCGCGTCGGCGTCGGTGGTGTAGCCCGTCTTGGTGCGCTTGGTCTTCGGCATCTCGAGTTCGTCGAACAGCACCACCTGCAGCTGCTTGGGCGAACCGAGGTTGATCTGCTTGCCGATCACCGCGTACGCGGCCTCGGCGGCGTCTCGGATCTGGTCGCCGAACTTGCTCTGCAGCTCGGTCAGCTTGTCCAGGTCGATCGCGATGCCGCGGGTCTCGAGGCCGGCCAGCACCGACTGCACGGGCAGTTCCATGTCGGTGAGCAGCGCCGCGGACTCGATGCGGGCCAGTTCCTCGTCGAGCGCGGCGGCGAGGTCGACGACGGCGCGCGCCCGCAGGATCAGCGTCTGCACCGCCTGGTCGTCGACGCCGTCGGAGTCATCGAGCAGCGAAAGCTGTTGCTGCTCAGGGGTATCGGCGCGCAGCTCGCGACGCAGGTAGCGCAGCGACAGATCGTCCAGGGCGAAGCTGCGTTGCCCGGGGCGCACCAGGTAGGCCGCCAGGGCGGTGTCGGAGGTGACGCCGGCCAGGGTCCAGCCGCGGCCCTCGAGGTCGTGCATGGCCCACTTCGCCTCGTGCAGCGCCTTGGGCGCATCGGCGTCGGCCAGCCAGGCGCCCAGCGCCGCATCGTCCTCGGGGGTCAGCGTCGCGGTGTCGAGGTAGGCGCCCTCGCCGTCCGCGGCGGCGATCGCCAGCGCGGTGGCGTCGGCGTCGAAGGCCAGGTGCGTGCCGACCACCGCGAGCCCGGCGCGCTGCCCGTCGTTGACGTGATCGGCGAGCCAGGCGGCCACCGTGCCGGGGGCCAGCAGACCGCCGCGCACGTCGAACCCCTCGTCGACCTCGGGGTCGGCCGAGGCCAGCGTGTCGAACAACCGGTCGCGCAACACCCGGAACTCGAGGTCGTCGAACAGCCGGTGGATCTGATCGCGGTCCCATGGCTGCATCCGTAGCGTGTCGGGGGTCTGCGGCAGCGGCACGTCCTTGACCAGGTCGGTGAGCTCGCGGTTGAGGATCACCGAGGCCAGGTTGGCGCGCAACGAGTCGCCGACCTTGCCCTTGACCGCGTCGGCGTTGTCGACCAGCGACTGCAGCGAGCCGTACTCGGTGATCCACTTGGTGGCGGTCTTCTCCCCCACCCCGGGGATGCCGGGCAGGTTGTCGCTCGGGTCGCCACGCAGCGCGGCGAAGTCCGGGTACTGCTTCGGGGTCAGGCCGTACTTCTCTACCACCGCATCGGGGGTGAACCGGGTGAGCTCACTGACCCCCTTGCGCGGGTAGAGCACCGTGACGTCGTCGCTGACCAGTTGCAGCGAGTCGCGGTCGCCGGTGACCACCAGCACCCGGTAGCCCTCGGACTCGGCCTGGGTGGCCAGCGTCGCGATGATGTCGTCGGCCTCGAAGCCCGGCTCGGCCAGCACGGTGATCCCGAGGGCGGCCAGCACCTCCTTGGTGATGTCGATCTGGCCGCGGAACTCATCGGGGGTGGCGGCCCGGCCTTCCTTGTATTCCGGGTACTTCTCCTTGCGGAAGGTCTGGCGCGATACGTCGAAAGCGGCGGCGATATGGGTCGGCCCCTCGTCGCGCAGCAGGTTGATCAGCATGGCGGTGAAGCCGTAGACCGCGTTGGTGGTCAGCCCGCCGCGGGTCTTGAAGTTCTCCGCGGGCAGGGCGTAAAACGCCCGGAATGCCAGCGAGTTTCCGTCCAGCAGCATGAGCGTGGACTTCGTGGTCGACGCGGTTTCGGATGCGGTGTCAGTCGCGGCGGGGCTCACGGCCTTCACTCTAGGCACCGGCGGTGACAGCCGGGTGGGCACTACCCTCGTCGAGCGGTGACCACTTCAAGTACCGACATCGCACCGCCGGCGTGGCGTCCCGTCGCGGCCATCACCGCCATCGTGGGGGTGCTGCAACTCGGCGCCGCGATCGCGGGCCGCGGCTACTGGTTCGACGAGGTGTACATGCTGGCCATCGGCCGCAGCCACCTCGACTGGGGCTCGGCCGACCAACCGCCGCTGACCCCCGCGCTGGCCGCCCTGAGCGACGCCCTGCTCGAAGATTCCGTTGTGGCGCTGCGAATCCCGGCGATCCTCGCGACGATGGGCGCGGTCGTGGTGGCGGCGCTGATTGCCCGCGAGATGGGTGGCGACGGGCGCGCGCAGACCTTGGTGGCGGCGGCGCAGGCCACCGCGCTGTGGGCCGCCGTCAGCGGGCACTGGCTGACCCCCTACGCGCTCGAACCGGTCGGCTGGCTGCTGCTGGTGTGGCTGCTGGTGCGCTGGATCCGGCTGCGCGACGACCGGTTGTTGCTGCTGCTCGGGGCGGTCGCCGGTATCGCGGCGATGACGAAGTTCCAGGTGCTGTTGCTGTGCGCGGTGCTGCTGCTGGCGGTGGCCGCGGTGGGCCCGCGCGAGTTGCTCCGCCGGCCGTCGCTGTGGGGCGGCGTCGGCATCGGTGCGCTGATCTGCGCGCCCACGCTGTGGTGGCAGGCGCGGCACGGCTGGCCGCAACTCGGGATGTCCCAGGTGGTGGCGGCCGAGGCCGAACCGCTCTACGGCGGCCGTCCGGGCATCGCGGTGCAGCTGATCGCCTTCGCCGGGGTGGCGGCGGCCGGCCTGGCGCTCTACGGCCTGGTTCGGCTGGTACGCGACCGCACGCTGCGCGACTATCGCTTCCTGGGCGTGACGTTCGTGGTTCTGTATGTGGTGTTCGTGGCGACCGCGGGCCGGCCGTACTACCTGTGCGGACTGTTCGCGGCCCTGGCGGCGGTCGGCGCACTGGGCCTGCAACGGCGCCGCGAAGCCGGTCAGACCCGGTGGCGGTGGGCGATGTGGCCCGCCTACGCGATCAGCGTCGCGGTGGCACTGTCCGGGGTGTACCTCGGGGTGGTCCTGACCCGGTCCGATGCCGGCGAACAGATCGCCCAGCGCGCCGCGGAGGCGTACGCGAGCTTGCCCGCCGAACAGCGCGAGCGCACCGCGCTCATCGGCGAGTCCTACATCGTGGCCGCCTATATCGACGGCTACTCCGCCAAATACGACCTGCCCGCCGCGTTCAGCCCCACCCGCAGCTACGGCTACTTCGGGGCCCCAGGCCCGGAGATCGACACGGTCCTGGTGATCGGCGAGAACGAGCCGGATCGGCTGCGACCCTATTTCGACGAGGTCCGCAAGCTCGACGGGCCCGAGGACCAGATCGACGTGTGGCTGATGACGGGCCCGACCGAGGGCT
Organism: Actinomycetes bacterium; assembly: GCA_023460175.1. Lineage (GTDB taxonomy): Bacteria > Actinomycetota > Actinomycetes > Mycobacteriales > Mycobacteriaceae > Mycobacterium. The sequence continues at coordinate 7,727 of JAEWRC010000011.1, read as the reverse complement.
GGGACACGCTGTGGCCGAAGGTCCGGACCCTCGAGGTGGTGTGACCGCTCGTCCCCGCGGCCCTTCACCTACGCCGAGGATTACCGCTACCGAGTAACTGCAGCCCTCGGCACTATGTGTCCACCAGCCGGGACAAAACTGGAACACGTTTCAGTTCAGCGCGCGTCGCTGGGTACGCTGACCGCGTGCCTGCAGCAACCACAGCGCCCGCGATCGAAGGGTGGTTCGCCACCGACGACGCCGGCCAGACCCATCTGATCGGCGGCAAGTGCACCGAGTGCGCTACCTACGTCTTCCCGCCGCGGACCAACAACTGCCCCAACCCGGCGTGCGACAGCGACGTCCTTGACCTGGTTCCGCTGTCGCGGCGCGGCAAGGTCTGGAGCTATACCGAGAACCGCTATCCCCCGCCGGCGCCGTATCCGGCACCCGATCCGTTCGAGCCGTTCGCCATCGCGGCGGTCGAGCTCGCCGAGGAGGGGTTGATCCTGCTCGGCAAGGTCGTGACGGGCACGCTGGCCGCCGACCTGAAGGTCGGGATGGAGATGGAACTGACGACCATGCCGCTCTACACCGATGACGAGGGCGTCGAGCGGACCACCCACGCCTGGAGGATCGCATGAGCGCGCCGGAACCGCTGTACATCCTGGGCGCGGGTATGCACCCGTGGGGCAAGTGGGGCCGCGACTTCACCGAGTACGGCGTGGTCGCCGCCCGCGCGGCGCTGGCCGAGGCCAACCTGGACTGGCGGCAGATCCAGCTGGTCGCCGGCGCCGACACCATCCGCAACGGCTACCCGGGCTTCATCGCCGGTTCGACGTTCGCCCAGAAGCTGGGCTGGAACGGCGTGCCGGTCTCGTCGAGCTACGCGGCGTGCGCCAGCGGCTCGCAGGCCCTGCAGAGCGCCCGCGCCCAGATCCTGGCCGGCTTCTGCGACGTGGCGCTGGTGATCGGCGCCGACACCACCCCCAAGGGCGCCTTCGCCCCGGTCGGCGGGGAGCGCAGGAATGACCCGGACTGGCAGCGCTTCCACCTGATCGGCGCGATGAACCCGGTGTACTTCGCGCTGCTGGCGCGGCGCCGGATGGATCTCTACGGCGCGACCGCCGAGGACTTCGCGCAGGTGAAGGTGAAGAACTCCCGCCACGGTTTGCAGAACCCGAATGCGCGCTACCGCAAGGAATCCGCGGTCGAGGACGTGCTGGCCAGCCCGGTGGTCGCCGACCCGCTGCGCCAACTCGACATCTGCGCCACCTCCGACGGCGCGGCCGCGCTGATCGTGGCCTCGAAATCGTTCGCCGAGAAACATCTCGGCTCGCTGGCGGGGGTGCCGTCGGTGCGGGCGGTCTCGACGGTGACGCCGCGCTACCCGCAGCACCTGCCGGAGTTGCCCGACATCGCAACGGATTCCACCGCGGTGGTCGACGCCCCGGAGCGGGTGTTCAAGGACCAGATCCTCGACGCCGCCTACGCCGAGGCCGGCATCGGCCCCGAGGACGTCAGCCTGGCCGAGGTGTACGACCTGTCGACCGCGCTGGAACTGGACTGGTACGAGCACCTCGGGCTGTGCGCCAAGGGCGAGGCCGAGCAACTGCTGCGCAGCGGGGCCACCGCGATCGGCGGCCGGGTGCCGGTCAACCCGTCGGGCGGGCTCGCTTGTTTCGGTGAGGCGATCCCCGCCCAGGCCATCGCGCAGGTCTGCGAATTGACCTGGCAGCTCAGGGGCCAGGCCACCGGCCGCCAGGTGGAGGGCGCCTCGGTGGGCGTCACCGCCAACCAGGGCCTGTTCGGTCACGGCTCGTCAGTGATCGTTGCCCGCTGAGTCGCCCGTCGAGGTGGTCAGTGTCCGGGTCAAACCGGGCAGCAAGAAGGGGCCGCTGGTCGAGGCGCAGGCCGGCGAGTTGACGGTGTACGTCCGCGAGCGCGCGATCGAGGGGCAGGCCAACGCGGCCGTGATCCGGCTGCTGGCCGAGCATTTCGGTGTGCCGCGCAGCCGGGTCGAGCTGGTCTTGGGGGCGACCGCACGGGTCAAGCGCTTCCGCATCACCCGGTGACCGCGGGTCACTGCACCTTGTAGATCCAGATCAAGGTGCTGGTCAGTTCCCCGTTTTCGGCCCACTGGTACTGGCGTTCCAATCCCTGGCCTGAGTAGTTGCGCACGTGGTCGAGCAGTGCCGGCCGGGTGCGCGCGCCGGAGTCGATCCCGTTGAGCAGGATGGTGCCCAGGTCGTAGCCACCCGCGCTGAAGGTGCCCGGCGGCTCGCCGAACTTCTCGGTGTAGGCGGCCACGAACTCCGGGTTGTCGGGGGCGCAGGAACACGACAGCACGGCGTCGCGGGCCGCTTCGCCTGCGGCGGCGACGAATTCGCGATCCTTGCTGCCGTCGGCGCTGACGAAGGCGGCGCTGACCCCGCCGTCGCGCAGCGCCCGCACCAGGGCCGCGGACGGCGCGTGGTAGCCGCCGAAGAACACCGCATCCGGCGCGCGCTGCGCGATGGTGGCCACCGCGGCGGCGGGATCCTCCGGGTCCAGCGCGATGCTGCACGCGGGGTCGGCGGCGGCGCCGAGGGTTTGGCGCACCGCCTCGGTCAGGCCGGCACCGTAGTCGGTGCCGTCGTCCAGGACGCACACCGAAGTGCTGCCCAGTTGCCGCGTCATGTAGTTGGCCACGGCCATCCCCTGCACGGCGTCGTTGGCCAGCCCGCGGAAGAAGGTGCCCCGGCCCTGCTCGGCCAGTGCGACGGCGGTCGCCGAGGCGGTGGCCGCCACCATGCCGGCGGCCTCGAAGATGTCGCCGGTGTCCAGCACCTCGGTGGAGAACGCGGGACCGATCACACCGAGGGTGAACGCGTCCTCGACGATCTGTTGCGCGTCGGACCGCGCCTTGTCCGCATTCCCCTCGGTGTCAAAGGTTTTCAGTTGAATCTGACAACCGGGATTGGCCGAGTTGTGCTCGTCGACCGCCAGCTGGATGCCGTTGCGGATGCCGATGCCCAGGGCCGCGTCGGGTCCGCTGAGGGTGGCCGTCGTCGCCAGCGACAGCGGCGGGCAGACGGCGGTGCCGTCCCCGGCGGGGCCGACCGGCGGGGGTGCCGTCGTCGCACCGGGCACCACCTGATTGCCGTTCTGATCGATCCGCACCTGCTCGACGATCCGCAGCCCCGTGCCGTCGGCCGCCCGCTCCGAGGAGGTCTGGGCGCACCCGGCGAGCGCCAGGATGACCGCCGAACTCAGCGCGAGCACACCCCGTACCGCACCGACGCGCACATGAACCTCCGGATCGCTGGACTACGGCTAAACATAGCCAACCCACAATCGGGTTCCGGGTGTTCGCTCGACTCAGAACCGAAAGTCCCCGTGCGGGCTCACCTGGCGGTGGGTGTCCGGGGTGAGCTCCAGGGCCGCCGCCACCGACAGCACCGCCAGCATCCCGACGAAGAGCATCAGCACCATCATGGGACCAGCCTGGCGCTCCCCGCGGCGCACCAAAAGTGGCAGTAGTGACACGAGTGGTCAAAATCCCGCCAATCGCCGCGCGGGGCGCTTAACCGGCACACCCCGGTCGCAGCTGATAAAACATTTGACATCCCAGAACCGCGGCAGGTGCCGGGCCGAAACCTATAAGGTCCCGTAAGCCGCATCACGCCCTGCGTGATCAACCGCAACGGAGGTTCGTTCAGTGGGGTTGAGCTCCCCCGGGAAACACTTCGTCGTCCGCGGTCTGCTCCTGATGATGTTGACCGTCTTCGCCGGGCTGCTCTGCGCGGGCCCCGCCGGCGCACAGGAGGACGAAACCGCGACGGTGTCCGGCCGGTTGGTCGACGCGGGCGAACCCGTTGCCGACGCGCGGGTCCGCGCACTGGATCCCGACGGCGCCGAGGTCGCGGTCACCGAATCCGACGACACCGGCCGGTGGACCTTCCAGGTCCCCATCGGATCGCACACCTTCGAGGTGGACGCCGAAAGCCTGCCCGAGGGCGTCAGCGTGCAGCACGCGGTCACCCGGGAGGTCATCGCGGGCCGCACCAACAACGTCATCTTCACCTTCGGCGAGGTCCGCACCGGCATGTCCACTCCGCTCTACGAGCGGATCATCCGGCTGAGCATCGACGGCCTGCGGTTCGGCCTGACGATCGCGGTCGCGGCCATCGGCCTGAACCTGATCTTCGGCACGACGGGCCTGACCAACTTCGCGCACGGCGAGCTGGTGACGCTCGGCGCGGTGTTCGCCTGGATCTTCAACGTGACCATGGGCATGGGCCTGATCGTCGCATCGCTGCTCGCCGTCGTCGTCGGCGTCGGCATCGGCTGGCTCAACAACGCGGGCATCTGGCGTCCGCTGCGAAAACGACGAGTGGGCCTGGTCCCGATGCTGGTGGTGTCCATCGGCCTGGCCATCGCCCTGCGCTATCTGATCCTGATGCTGTTCTCCGACCGCACCCAGGCGTTCGCCGACTATCCCGTCAGCGCCCAGCGACGCTGGGGTCCGATCGCGATCACCGACATCACGATCCTGACGATCGCGATCAGCGTGGTGGTGCTGCTGACCGTCGCAGTGCTGTTGCAGAAGACCAAGATCGGCAAGGCGATGCGCGCCGTCGCCGACAACAAGGACCTCGCCGCGGCCTCGGGCATCAACGTCGAACGGGTGATCACCTACGTGTGGTGCCTCGGCGGCGGACTCGCGGCACTCGGCGGGGTGCTGCTGGCCATGTCCGAGCTCGGCGGCCGGGTGCAATGGGAGATGGGCTTCAAGCTGCTGTTGCTGATGTTCGCCGGCATCACTCTCGGCGGGCTGGGAACGGCCTACGGCGCGCTGCTGGGCTGCGTCATCGTCGGACTGCTGGTGCAGCTGTCCACCCTGGTGGTCAACCCCGACCTGAAGTACATCGGCGGCCTGCTGATCCTGATCTTCATCCTGATCGTGCGGCCCCAGGGCATTCTCGGATCCCGCGAAAGGATCGGGTGAGGCCCCGATGGACATCCTCACCGCGTTTCAGGCGTCCTTTGCCCAACTCATCGGCCCGTCGGCGATCTTCTACGCGCTGCTGGCCATCGGCCTGAACCTGCACTTCGGCTACACCGGCCTGCTGAACTTCGGCCAGATCGGATTCGCGCTGCTCGGCGGCTACGGCGTCGGGATCATGACCGTCACCTATCAGCAGCCGCTGTGGGTGGGCGTGCTCGTCGGTCTGTTCGCCGCGGGCCTGCTCGCCGTCGTCCTGGGCATCCCGACCCTGCGATTACGGGCGGACTATCTGGCCATCGCGACCATCGCGACGGCCGAGGTGCTGCGGCTGATCTTCCGATCTACCGCGTCCGACCCGGTGACCGGATCCACCAACGGCCTCTACGGTTTTGCCGATCCGTTCACCCGGTTCAGCCCGTTCGATTCCAGCAAGCAGTACTCGCTGCTCGGGATGAAGTTCGTCGGCGACGACCTGTGGGCCATGGTCGTCGGTTGGACGCTGGTGCTGGTGTTGTGCGTGTTCGTCTACCTGTTGACCCACAGCCCGTGGGGCCGGGTGCTCAAGGCCATCCGCGAGGACGAGGACGCCGCCCGCGCGCTGGGCAAGAACGTCTTCTCCTACAAGCTGCAGGCCCTGGTGCTCGGCGGCGTGATCGGCGGCATGGGTGGGGTGTTCAATGCGTTGCAGACCAAGTCGATCCACCCCGATTTCTATTCGACGTCGCAGACCTTCTACGCCTTCGGGGCGCTGCTGCTCGGCGGCGCGGCCACGGTGTTCGGGCCCGTGGTCGGCGCAATGCTGTTCTGGTTCCTGCTGGCCATCCCCGACGCGCTGCTGCGCCAGGCCATCGCCGGGCCCGATCCCCTGCTGCCGCTGACCGACGCGCAAGTCGGCGCGACCCGCTACATCCTGCTGGGCATCCTGATCATGGTCCTGATGGTGTTCAGGCCCCAGGGGATAATGGGCAAGAAACGGGAGGTGCAACTCGATGGTTGACGCCGCCGGTTCGGTTTTCACCGACGTCCCGGCCGAACCCGGATCCGCCAAACCCGACCCGATCATCGTGGTGGACAACCTCTCCCGCGCGTTCGGCGGGCTCAAAGCCGTCGACGTCGCGCACCTGGAGATCCAGCGCGGCCACATCACCGGGCTGATCGGCCCCAACGGGGCCGGCAAGACCACGTTCTTCAACCTGCTCACCGGCTTCGACCGCGCCGACACCGGGACCTGGACCCTCGACGGGGTGGACGTCGGCCGGCAGCCACCGCACCGCGTCGCCCGCCACGGAGTGGTACGGACGTTCCAATTGACCAAGGCACTCTCGCGGCTGTCGGTGCTGGACAACGTCCGGCTCGGCGCCACCGCCCAGAGCGGTGAGCGAATGCTCAACGCGCTGTTCCCGTTCCGGTGGCGCAAGCAGGAGGCCGAGATCACCGAACGGGCCCACGAGATGCTGGTCCGGTTCAAGCTCGACGCCAAGGCCGACGACATGGCCGGATCGCTGTCCGGCGGACAACGCAAGCTGCTCGAGATGGCGCGCGCGCTGATGACCGACCCGAAGGTCGTCATGCTCGACGAGCCGATGGCCGGGGTCAACCCGGCGCTCACCGAGAACCTGCTCGAACACGTCAAAACCCTGCGCACGCAAGGGATGACGGTGGTGTTCGTCGAACACGACATGGACGTGATCCGCGATATCAGCGACTGGGTGGTGGTCATGGCCCAGGGCGCGGTGATTGCCGAGTCGCCGCCCAGCGGGCTGGCCGACAACCCCGCCGTCGTCGACGCCTATCTGGGCAGCCATCACGACCAGGCCCTCGAGTTCGACGCCGACGGTAACCCGGTGGGCGCCACCGCCGAACTCGCCGAGGAGATCGAGCAGGCCGTCGCCGAGACCATCGAGGCCGGCGGCGACCTGTCGGATCCCGGCGTGGACATCCGGGGCGGCCGCGATGACTGACCCCGCCGACCACGACCAGCTCGCCGAGGGGGCGCTGCTGCGGGCCGACCACCTGGTGGCCGGCTACCTGCCCGAGGTCGACATCCTGCGCGGCTGCGACTTCTTCCTCCGGGAGGGTGAGATCGTCGGCATCATCGGGCCCAACGGCGCCGGCAAGTCGACCTTGCTCAAGACGTTGTTCGGGCTGATCCCGGTGCGCTCCGGTGCCGTGATGCTGCGCGGTGAGGACATCACCTCGGCCGCCGCGCACGTGCTGGTCACCAAGGGCGTCGGCTACGTCCCGCAGAATCAGAACGTGTTCCCGTCGCTGACCATCGAGGAGAACCTCGAGATGGGAATCTACCTGCGGCCGGCCAAGTTCCGGGAACGCTTCGAGTTCGTCAGCGAGCTGTTCCCGCTGCTCGCCGAGCGCCGCAAGGTCAAGGCCGGCGCCCTGTCCGGCGGGGAACGTCAGATGGTGGCCACCGGCCGCGCGTTGATGATGGAGCCCTCGGTGCTGCTGCTCGACGAGCCGTCGGCGGGCCTGTCCCCGATGTTCCAGGACGAGGTGTTCATCCGCTGCAAGCAGATCAACGCCGCCGGGGTCTCGGTGATCATGGTCGAGCAGAACGCCCGTCGCTGCCTGCAGATCTGCGACCGCGGCTACGTGCTGGACCAGGGCACCAACGCCTACACCGGCACCGGGCGCAACCTGATGAACGACCCCAAGGTGATCGAGCTGTACCTGGGCACCCTCGCCGGCCGCGGCGAGAAATAGCTTTCGAAAGCACTGCGGGGCCGGCGGATTAGCCCGGCCC
>JAEWRC010000010.1 GCA_023460175.1 Actinomycetes bacterium | reverse complement strand
ACTACACCAAGGACCGCAAGCAGTTCGGCAAGTCCATCAGTGACTTCCAGGCCGTGCAGTTCATGATCGCCGACATGGCGATGAAGGTCGAGTCCGCGCGGCTGATGGTCTACACCGCCGCCGCGCGTGCCGAGCGCGGCGAGGGCAATCTCGGGTTCATCTCCGCGGCGTCGAAGTGTCTGGCCTCCGATGTGGCCATGGAGGTCACCACCGACGCCGTGCAGCTGTTCGGCGGCGCCGGCTACACGACCGACTTCCCCGTCGAGCGGATGATGCGCGACGCCAAGATCACCCAGATCTACGAGGGCACCAACCAGATCCAACGCGTCGTGATGAGCCGCGCGCTGCTGCGCTGAGGCTCAGCGAAGGTGGGTGATGTCGCCCGCGGACACCGTCGCGCCGGCTCCGCCGTCGTCGATGCCCAGGCGGCCCAGCTCGTCGACATGCGTTGCGGTGCCGGTGATCTCGTCTCCGCCGGGGAGTAGCGCCCGCACCGGTGTGCCCAGCGTCAGGCTGCGCCGCCGGTAGTCGTCGCGCAACGCCGCATCCGGGCCGCCGGCGGCCTGCCACGCGGTGATGCGGACGCCCAGCTGCGCCAGCCACGCCGCGGCGAGCGCGGTCCGGTCGACGTCGCCGTGCCCGAGCCGCAACAGCGAGGTGGCCCGCGGGTCGGGTGCCTCCTCGGCGGTCAGCGTGACGTTGAGGCCCAGGCCGACCACGATGGTCGGCCCGGGGCTCGCGACCTCGGCCAGGATGCCGGCCAGCTTGCCGTCGCCGGCCAGCACGTCGTTGGGCCACTTCAGGCCCGCCGACAGCCCGCAGACCTGCTCGAGCGCGTCGACGACGGCCACGCCGGTCAGCAGCGGCAGCCAGCCCCAGGCCTCGGTGGGCACCCCCGCCGCGCTGACGGCGACCGAACAGGACAGTTGCGACCGCGGCGGGGCCGACCAGCTGCGGCCGTGGCGGCCGCGGCCGGCCGTCTGATGCTCGGCCAGCAGCACCGCGCCGGCGATGTCGGCGCCCTGGGCGGCGCGGGCCAGCAGATCGGCGTTGGTGGAACCGGTTTCGGCCACGACGTCGACCTGTCGCCACGGCGAATCGCCGCCGATCACGGCCTCGCGCAGCGTCGGTAGATCCAGTTCGGGTCGCGGGGCCTCGGTTGCCATGGCCGCCAGCGTAACGGCCCGTCAGTCCAGGACCCGGGTGACCTTCTCGGTTTCGATGCGCCGCGGCGCGGCACCCGCGTCGGGGTTGGCGACCTGTACCAGCGAGGCGCCGACGGCGAACACGCCGACCACGTTGGCCAGCAGGTCCTCCGGCGTGGACCAGCCCAGCGAGGTCAGCACCCGGTCGCCGGGCTCGAGATTCCTTGCCGCCGCCGCGCTTTGAGCCTCGGCCAGCACCTGTTCGGCGGAGCGGCCGCGCAGCGCGGGGCCGGGCTGGGCCTCGGGGAAGATCTGATCGCCCTGGGCGCGCACCGCGGTCGCGTAGTCGGTGAGCCCCACCGGCAGGTCCGCGACGGGCTTGCCGAACGGGTCCAGCGACAGCACCGCGATCTCACCCATGCCGACCGCCTCGTCGGCCTCGTCGAGCCGATCGGCGGTGCACAACGCGATGTCGGCCGGCCCGGCCAGCGTCACCTCGGCGCCGATCCACCAGATGCCGAACAGCACGGCCGCGGTCTGCCAGTGCGCGGGCAGCAGCACGGCCACCTGGGTGCCCGGCTGCGCGCCGAGTTCGTCGCGCAGCAGGTTGCCGGTCTTGGCCGCCCAGTTGGCCAGCGTCGCGGTGGACAACTCGATGCGCTCGCCGGTGGCGTCGTCGTAGTAGGTGATGCGCGGACCCGCGGGATTGTCGTCGAGCAGCGGATCGAGCACCGCCGAGGCCAGGTTCAGCACGAGGCTCAGGCTAGTTGACGCACTTGGGGTCGTCGGAGCCGGCGGTGATGATCGGCGACGGGGCCGGCGCCGAATTCACCTGGAAGGTGCCGGTGTCGGGGGAGCCGGCCGCCGGCTCGGGCTCGTAGCCGTCGAGGCCGGATCCGGGGCCGGTGTAGTCGTAGGACAGCACCACCCGCACCGTGCCGGCCGGGATGGACTCGTCGGCGACGACGGGCAGGCCCAGCTCCTCGGCGACGGCCTTGGCGCCCAGGTCCTCGGAGTCGGCGGCCTGGATCTGGCTCTTGTCGACGGGCTCGCGGTCGTTGTTGCCGACGTTGCCGCCGGTGAATCCCTTGGTGCCCAGGATGGTTGACACCGCCGCGGCCAGGCCGCCCACATCGGAGTCGTTGATGACGTCGACGGTGGTCTGGTCGCGCGAGTAGGCCACCTCTTCGGTGTTGCCCTCGTCCTGGTTGTGCAGCAGGCTCTCCACCCACTCCTCGACCGCGGCCTCGTCGACCCGCACCACGCTCTGCATGCCGTCGTCGCTCCAGCCGGCCTCGTCGAGCACCGGGATGGTGGCGAACACCACGTTGCCGGCCGCCAGCTTCTGCAGCTGATCGACGAAACTCATGATGTCCCAACCCTCGGAGAGCACCACCGAGCGCTGCACGGCGTCCTGCAGCCGGTTCAGCGTGGCCGGGCTGGACAGGGTCTGGCTGGAGATCACCTGATGGGCGAGGGAGGCCATCACCACCTGCTGGCGCACCACCCGGTCGAGGTCACCGCGCGGCAGGTCGTGGCGCTGCCGCACGAAGCTCAACGCGCGGGGGCCGTCCAGCTTCTGCCAGCCGGCGGGGAAGTCGGCCCCGGAAAGCGGTTCGTACACCGCGTCTTTGAGGCAGACGTCGACTCCGCCGAGCGCGTCGGTGATCAACGAGAAGCCCAGCAGGCCGATCTCGGCGTAGTGGTCGACGGTGACGCCGGTCAACTTGGCCACGGTCTTGATCAGCGATTCGCGGCCGGCCTCGATGCCGCGCTTCTCACCCTCGAGCGGATCCATCTTCTGGACCTCGATGAGGTCCTTCATCATCGCGAGCTTGGCGTCGCCGTAGACGCCGTTGATCTTCATCTTGCCCTCGTTGTCGGGCAGTTCGACGTAGGTGTCGCGGGGGATCGAGATGGCGGTGGCGGAGCGCCCGTTGTTCGGGATGCGCACCAGGATGATGGTGTCGGTGTTGGTGGCCACGTCGTTGCCCGCGTGCAGCACGGCCAACTCCTCGGGCGACAGCGGGTTGCCGTGCGCGTCGGTGCGGCTGTCGGAGCCCACCAGCAGGATGTCGATGGCGCCGTCGTCGCCGTCGCCGCCGAGCGCGGCGGTGCTGATGTGGTGGATACCACCCTCGAACGATCGGATCTTGGCCCAGGCCACGCCCGTTCCAAGCACGATCGCGACGGCAATCACACTGGAGATGATGCGGAAGACCTGGACCGGCACCCCGCAAGGCTACTTGCGCAACCGCCGGGATCCCGTTAGCCGGACCCGGCGTGCCAGACTTCGATTCGTGTCCAACAGAATCGTCATCACGGGTGCAGCGGGTCAGGTGGGGCGGTTCCTGACCGCCCGCGCAACGGCGGAGGGCCGGGCGGTGCTGGCCCTGACCTCCGCGCAGTGGAACATCGCCGACCCGACCGCCGCGCCCGCCTTGAACAGCGACGACGTCGTCGTCAATTGCGCGGCCTACACCAACGTCGACGGCGCGGAGGCCGCCCCCGCCGACGCCGCGGCGGTCAACACCACCGGGCCGGCGAATGTGGCGCGCGCCTGCGCCGCGGCCGGGGCACGACTGATTCACATTTCCACCGATTACGTGTTCGGCGGCGACGCCGACCGCGGCCCGGGGCGACCCTACGAACTCGACGACCCGGCGGACCCGGTCAACGTGTACGGCGCCAGCAAGCTCGACGGCGAGCGGGCCGTGGCCGAGGCGTTGCCGACGGCCACCGTGGTCCGCACCTCGTGGGTCTACACCGGCGGCTCCGGCAACGACTTCGCGGCGGTGATGGCCGGCAAGGCGCGCGCGGGCCAGGCCGTCGACGTTGTCGACGACCAGGTCGGCTCGCCCACCTACACCGGCGACCTGGTGGCCGCGCTGCTGCAGATCGTCGACGAGCGGCCCGAGGCGCCGCTGCTGCACGCCGGCAACGGCGGCGAGGCCAGCCGGTTCGACCAGGCCCGCGCGGTGTACGCCGCCGTCGGCGCCGACCTTGAACTGGTGCGTCCCGTCGGATCCGGGGCCCATCCGCGCCCGGCCGCCCGCCCGGCGTACTCGGCGCTGGCCCAGTGGCAGTCCGAACAGGCCGGGTTGCGGCCGCTGCCGCCCTGGCAGGATGCGGTGGCTCGGGCACTCGCCGAGGCCTGAGCATTCGCCCGATACCCTCTACGCCGTGAGCGACGAACTGCCCGTGGTGACGGTGACGTATTCACCGGGCCCGCACCTCGAGCGGTTCCTGTCGTCGTTGACGGTGGCCACCGACCGACCGGTCAGCGTGGTGATCGCGGACAACGGTTCGCAAGACGGCGCCCCGGAGGAGGCCGTCGAGCGCTATCCGAACGCCCGGCTGATCCGCAACGGCGCCAACGTGGGCTACGGGCGTGCGGTCAACCGCGGGGTGCAGGAGATCGACCCCGAGTGCTCTGATTTCGTGGTGATCGCCAACCCCGACGTGGTGTGGGCCCCGGGCAGTATCGACGCGATGCTCGAGGTGGCCGCGCGCTGGCCGCGCGCCGGTGCGGTCGGGCCGCTGATCCGCGATCCCGACGGCGCCGTCTACCCGTCGGCCCGGCATCTGCCCAGCATCGTCCGGGGCGGGATGCACGCCGTGGTGGGCCCGTTCTGGCGGAAGAACCCGTGGACGGCCGCCTACCGGCAGGACCGCGAGGCCCCGTCCGAGCGTGCGGTGGGCTGGTTGTCGGGGGCGTGCCTGCTGGTCCGGCGCGAGGCGTTCGAGCAGATCGGCGGGTTCGACGAGCGGTACTTCATGTACATGGAGGACGTGGACCTCGGGGACCGGCTGGGCCGGGCGGGCTGGCAGAACGTGTACGCGCCGTCGGCCGAGATCCTGCACGACAAGGGACATGCCACTGGGCGAGATCCGGCCCGTAATCTGGCCGCGCACCACGAGAGCACCTGGACATACTTGTCGGATCGACATTCCGGGTGGCGGCGCAGCCCGCTGCGGTGGACCATGCGCGGCGCGCTGGTGGTCCGGTCGCGGCTGGTGGTCCGGCGGTCACGGCGCGAGATGAGGAGACAGGACCGATGAGCGGATTCGATCCGAAGAAGGTCGATGCCGTCGTACTGGTCGGGGGGAAGGGCACCCGCCTGCGGCCGTTGACGCTGTCGATGCCCAAGCCGATGCTGCCCACCGCCGGCCTGCCGTTCCTGACCCACCTGCTGTCGCGCATCGCCGCGACCGGCATCGAGCGGGTCCTGCTGGGCACCTCGTACAAGGCCGAGGTGTTCGAGGATGAGTTCGGCGACGGCTCCAAGCTCGGCCTGCAGATCGAGTACGTCTTCGAGTCCGAACCGCTGGGCACCGGCGGCGGCATCGCCAACGTCGCCCCCAAGCTGCGCCATGACACCGTGGTGGTGTTCAACGGCGACGTGCTGTCCGGTGCGGACCTCGGCTCGATGCTGGAGTTCCATCACGGTCACGCCGCGGATCTGACGCTGCACCTGGTGCGGGTCGCCGACCCGCGCGCCTTCGGGTCGGTGCCCACCGACGAGAACGGCCGCGTCACAGCCTTTCTGGAGAAGACCCAGGACCCGCCGACCGACCAGATCAACGCGGGCTGCTACGTGTTCGACCGCAAGATCATCGACCGCATCCCGCGCGGACGGCCGGTGTCGGTGGAGCGCGAGGTGTTCCCGGCGCTGCTGTCCGACGGGGTGAAGGTGTGCGGCTACGTCGACGCGACGTACTGGCGCGACATGGGCACCCCGGAGGACTTCGTGCGCGGTTCCTCGGATCTGGTGCGCGGGATCGCGCCATCGCCGGCGCTGCCGGGCGACCGCGGGGAGGCCCTGGTGCACGACGGCGCCTCGGTGGCCCCGGGCGCGGTGCTGATCGGCGGCACGGTGGTGGGCCGCGGCGCCGAGATCGGCCCGGGCTCGCGGCTGGACGGCGCGGTGATCTTCGACGGCGCGAGGGTGGACGCCGGTTCGGTGATCGAGCGTTCGATCATCGGCTTCGGCGCGCACGTCGGGCCGCGGGCGTTGATCCGCGACGGTGTGATCGGCGACGGGGCGAACATCGGGGCGCGCTGCGAGTTGCTTCGCGGGGCGCGGGTCTGGCCCGGAGTCGAGCTGCCGGACTGCGGGATCCGGTACTCCAGCGACGTCTGATCCTCCCGCGCGCCGCTCGCGTCAGCCGCGGGCGGTGGCCTGGGAAACCAGGTAGGCCAGGGCGTGATCGGTGTCCGGGGGCAGCGCCGCGCAGGGCCACCACCGCAGATCCAGCGACTCGTCGCTGACCGCGATCGTGGCGTCCGGCGGGGCTGTCGCGACGAATTGCAGGTCCAGGTGCCGGGTGGGGACCCCCAGCGAGCAGGTCACCGGATGCACGTGCACGGCAACCAGTTCGGGCTCTATCGACAGCCCCGCGATGCCCGACTCCTCGACGCCCTCGCGCAGCGCCGCGGCCGCGATGTCGGGGTCTTCCGGCTCGCAGTGACCGCCGAGTTGCACCCAGCGGCCCAGCCGCGGATGCAGCGTGAGCAGCACCTGGGTGCCGGTGTGGTCGAGCACCGCCACCGAGGCCGTGATGTGCCCGGGCACGCACGCGCGCTCGCAGGCGTCCCCGCGGGCCAGTACGAACGACAGCACCGCGTGGCGCAGGGTGTCCTGTTCGGGGCCGGGGGCCACCCAGTCGGTCAGCGTTCGGATCACCGAGTCGTGCAGCGTCATCGCAGCACCAGCCGACCGTCGGGGGCGGCGGGTTCGCGCGGGCCCGGGGGTTCGCCGGGGTGGTGGCCGATGGCGATGGCGCCCAAGGGTTCCCAGTCGGCGGGCAGATCGAGCTCGGCGCGCACCAGGTCGGCGGCGAAGATGGTCGAGCCGATCCAGCAGCTGCCGAGGTCGCGGACGGCCAGCGCGACCAGCAGGGCCTGCACCGCGGCGCCGACGGCCACGGTGAACATGGTCTGCTCGGCGGCGGTGCGCGCGGCGTCGGGATAACTGTGCGCGCCTTCGGGAACCAGGACCGGGATCAGGACTTCCGGGGCGTCGTACAGGATCTGGCCGCGGGCCACCCGCCGCTCGATCGCCTCGGCGGGCTTGCCGTCGGCGGCCAGGTCGGCACGCCACTTGTCCTTCATCCGGTCCAGCAGCGCGGTACGCCGCTGCGGGTCGCGCAGCCACACGAAGCGCACCGGCCGGGTGTGGTGCGGGGCCGGCGCGGTGAGCGCCTCGGCGACCGCGGCCTCGATGACCGCCGGGTCGACGGGATCGGGGGAGAACCGACGCACCGAGCGGCGCAGCAGCTGCGCCTGGGTGCGGCCCAGTTCGATGGACTCGGCGGTGCCCAGCCAGAACAGGTCCTCCTCGCCGCCGCGGACCAGGTTGCGCCCCGACGAGCCGTCGTCGGGCAGGTCCAGTCCGCGCACCACGGCGACCGGGATGGCGGTGAGCTTGCCCTTGACCAGATCGGCGGCCGCGGCCACCTCGTCGGCGACGGCGATCTCGGTGACCAGCAGCTCGTTGCCGAAAGTGTCGGCGGCCCCGGCGTATCCGTAGAGCACCGGCAGGCCGGCGGCGCCGATCGCGACGTCGGTCTGACCGTTGCGCCAGGCGCGTCCCATGGTGTCGGTGACGACGACGGCGACCGACACCCCGAGGGCCGCCCGCAGACCGGCGCGCACCCCGGCCGCGCTGGCGTCGGGATCGGTGGGCAGCAGCGCCAATTCGTCACTGCCGATGTTCGAGCCGTCCACCCCGGCGGCGGCCTGCACCAGGCCGTAGCTGTTCTCGGTGATCAGCGTGCGGCCCTTGCGCGCCAGCACCCGCACCGCCTCCTGGTCGATGAGCTTGCGCCGCAGGGCGTCCCGCTCCTCGGGGTCGGTGGGGGCCGGCACCACCCGGCCCTCGACCTTGGAGAGCACCTTGCTGGTGATCACCACGATGTCGTTGTCGCGCAGCCACGGTGCGGCCGCGGCCAGCGCGCCGACCAGGTCGTCGCCGGGCCGGAAGTCCGGCAGGCCCGTTACCGGCAGCACCTCGAGGACCCCGGCCGCGCCGTGTTCGGGCTCAGCGCTCACGGCGCCGCCACGCCGACCAGATCCAGCCCGGCGCGCACCATCTCGGCGGTGGTCGGCGGATCGGTCATCAGCAGCGGAACCGACCGCACCGCCACGCCGTCGATGGCGGCGGTGTCGCCGTCGTGCACCAGCCAGCCGTCGAGGATGCCGGTGCCCGAGCGGGCGCCGTAGTGCTCGCCGACGGCCTGCGAGGTCGATTCGACGCCGATGACGGTCAGGCACTCGTCGGCCATGCCGCGCAGTGGGCGGCCGCCGATGATCGGCGAGTACCCGACCACCGGGGCCGAGGTGGAGCGCAGCGCGCCGCGGATGCCGGGGACGGTCAGGATGGCCCCGATGCTGACGACGGGATTCGACGGCGCCAGGAAGACCACGTCGGCCTCGGCGATCGCCTCGGTGACCCCCTCGCCGGCGGCGGCCTTCTCGGCGCCGACGAACGCGAAGCTGTGGGTGGGGATCTTGGCGCGGTAGCGCACCCACCATTCCTGGAAGTGGATCGCGCGCCGCTCGTCGGTGTCGGGATCGGTGACGACGACGTGGGTCTCGCTGCGGTCGTCGGAGGCCGGCAGCAGGCGCGCCCCCGGGGCCCACCGCTTGCACAGCGCCTCGGTGACCGCCGAGAGCGGATAGCCCGCGCGCAGCATCTGGCTGCGCACCAGGTGGGTGGCCAGGTCGCGGTCGCCCAGGCCGAACCAGTCGGGTTGCACGCCGTAGCGGGCCAGTTCCTCCTTGGCGTGCCAGGTCTCGTCCTTGTGCCCCCAGCCGCGTTCGGGGTCGATGCCGCCGCCGAGGGTGTACATGCAGGTGTCCAGGTCCGGGCAGATGCGTACGCCGTGCATCCAGGCGTCGTCACCGACGTTGACCACGGCCGTCAGTTCGTGCTCGCCGGAGTCGGTAGGCTGGGCTCCCGCAAACTGTCCCAACCCCAACAACTGCTGCACACCCAAGAGGAAGCGGGCTCCGCCCACTCCGCCGACCAGTACGGTGACCTTCACACCGAACGAGACTAGGCGTTGGTGCTGCCGCGCCGGTCAGCCGGTCGGGCTGTGATCGACACGCAGAAATCGCAGTGCGATTACTCACACGACACGCCAAGGTTGCGACGCGCCGCAATTTCGGCGGTTGGTGGTATGAATTTCGACCCTAGCGCTTGACCCTGGCAGCTAACCCGTGTCTAATCACATCAGTGTCATTTCCCGGTTGGCCGGCCGGTTCCGGTGTCGCAGACCGAGATTCGATCACCTGTTCGAATTGGGATGACCACAGAACAATAGTGGGCGACATTTTTTGAATTGACGAAACCAAGGTGAGGAGGCGGAACATGTCCTTTGAGAATTTTCTCGGCTCAATTGGCAGTGCACCGCACACCAATATGGACTCGGCAACGGGGGCAGTGGCGGGGCGGTCGCATTTGAGTGTGGTGCCGGAAATTTTCGACGCCGGCTCGGCAACCGAAGACGACGACTGGCAAGAAAACGCGCTGTGCGCGCAAACCGACCCCGAGGCGTTCTTCCCGGAGAAGGGTGGCTCGACGCGCGAGGCCAAGCGGATCTGCCTGGGCTGCGAGGTGCGCGACAAGTGCCTCGAGACGGCCCTGGCCAACGACGAGCGCTTCGGCATCTGGGGTGGGCTCTCCGAGCGGGAGCGCCGCCGGCTCAAGCGCGGCATCATCTAGCAAACGCGGCTAGTCGTCCTCGATCGACGGGTCGATGACCGAGGGTTCGACGCCCAGATGGGTGGCCACCTGCGCCACCAAGATGTCATGCAGCAGATCGCCGAGATCCAGGGCGTCTTTGGCGCGCCGCTCGATCGGCTTGCGGAACAACACGATTCGCGCCCGGGTCGAATTCCCCCGAACATCCACGCCGGCGGGGATCAGCCGCGCCAACGCAATCGGGCCGTCGGCGATGACCTCCGGGGGGAACTGCACGTTCTCCGGATCGCGCGGCGAGATCCGCGGGATCTCGTCGACCGCGATGTCCAGCGTGGTGAGCCGGTCGTGCCAGCGCCGTTCGATGGGTTCGTAGGCCTCCAGCACGGCCATGTCGAACCGTTCGGCGCGGCTGCGCCAGCCCGGCACGGTCGGCGGCAACAGCGGCCCGCGGAACTCCCGGCCGTGCCGACTGCTGGTGCGGCGGCCCGGGCCGCCTCGGAAGCTGCGGGAATCGGCCACCCGCAGATGGTATCTGGCGGCCCGGGCGGGACCGGGCAAGGTAACGGTTCGGCAGCACGATGCGGTGTGCGCGTGTCCCGCGCAGCCGAATCGGGTCCTCGCGATAGCCTCACGGAGTGAATGTTCCCCGTCGCTGCTGCAGGCCTGGGTGCCCCCATTATGCGGTGGCGACGTTGACGTTCGTCTATTCGGATTCGACCGCCGTTGTGGGACCGCTGGCCACCGTGGCCGAGCCGCACTCCTGGGACCTGTGTGTTTCGCATGCGGGACGCATCACCGCGCCGCGCGGGTGGGAGCTTGTCCGACACGCCGGTCCGCTGCCCACCCACACTCACACCGACGACGACGACCTGGTGGCGCTGGCCGACGCGGTGCGCGAGGGCCGCGAGCTGCCCAAGGCGCCGGTACACGGCTTTTCCGAGCCCACCGGCGGGCAGGGCGCCACGCAGGGCGGGGCGGTGCTGGCCCCGTCGGCCCCGAGCGGGTCCGGATCGGGCCGACGGCGCGGGCATCTTCGGGTGTTGCCCGACCCCAGCGACTGAGCTGCGCTGGGCGGACATTGGCCGCACTGGGGCCATAAGTGAAGTGATGTGAAATCGACGGCCTAGTCACGAGACGGTAACCGCTAGGCTGACACCGACGATTTCCATCCATTCGATGCACCCCCTTGTGCCGTCAGGAGTCTTGAGCATGTCGCGTTCCGCCGGGTTCGCCGCCGACGCGGTGCACCGCGTGATCAAGGCATACGACGTGCGCGGCCTGGTCGGCGAGGAAATCAACGCCGACTTCGTCACCGCCGTCGGCGCCGCGTTCGCCCGGCTGGTGCGTTCGAACAGTTCCACGGTCGCGGTCGGCTACGACATGCGGGCCAGCTCGCCGGAATTGGCCGCGGCGTTCGCGGCCGGCGTCACCGCCCAGGGCCTCGACGTGGTGCGGATCGGACTGGCCTCCACCGACCAGCTCTACTTTGCGTCGGGTCTGCTGGACTGCGCGGGCGCGATGTTCACCGCCAGCCACAACCCCGCGGCCTACAACGGCATCAAGCTGTGCCGCGCCGGCGCCAAGCCCGTCGGCCAGGACAGCGGTCTGGCCACGATCCGCGACGAGGTCATCAACGGCGTTCCCGAGCACGACGGCCCGGCCGGCACCGTCACCGACCGGGACGTGCTCGCGGATTACGGCGAGTTCCTGCGCTCCCTGGTCGACCTCGCGGGCCTGCGGCCGTTGAAGGTCGCCGTCGACGCGGGCAACGGCATGGCCGGGCACACCACTCCCGCCGTGCTCGGACCGGTCGAGGCGCTGCAGGTGCTGCCGCTGTACTTCGAACTCGACGGCACCTTCCCCAACCACGAGGCCAATCCGCTGGACCCGGCCAACCTGGTCGATCTGCAGAACTTCGTGGTGGACAGCGGCGCCGACATCGGCCTGGCCTTCGACGGCGACGCCGACCGGTGCTTCGTGGTCGACGAGCGGGGCCGCCCGGTGTCGCCGTCGGCGGTCACCGCGCTGGTCGCCGCGCGCGAACTGTCCCGGGAGATCGGCGCCACCGTCATCCACAACCTGATCACCTCGCGGGCGGTACCCGAGCTGATCATCGAGCGCGGCGGCACCCCGGTGCGGTCCCGGGTCGGACACTCCTACATCAAGGGCCTGATGGCCGAGACCGGTGCGATCTTCGGCGGCGAACATTCGGCGCACTACTATTTCCGCGACTTCTGGGGTGCCGACTCCGGGATGCTCGCGGCGCTGTATGTGCTTGCCGCGCTGGGGCATTCGGACCGACCGCTCTCGGAGCTGACGGCCGACTACCAGCGCTACGAGGCCTCCGGCGAGCTGAACTACACCGTCAGCGACGCGCCCGCGTGCGTCGAGGCGGTGCTGAAGTGGTTCGGCAACCGCGTGCAGTCCCTGGACCACCTCGACGGGGTGACGGTGGACCTCGGCGACGACAGCTGGTTCAACCTGCGCACCTCCAACACCGAACCGCTGCTGCGGCTCAACGTCGAGGCCCGCACCGTCGAGGACGTCCGCGACATCGTCGAACAGGTCACCGCGCAGATCGACGCGGTGGCCAGCGCGGCACTGACCGGTCCGCAGGCGGTCCCGTGAACGCGGTGCGCGCCGTCGTCGACATCGACGACACCCAGGGTCTGATCGAGGCGGACCGCGACGGACTGTTGCGGTCCGCCTCGATGGCCGGGGCGCAGGTGCGGGCCACCGCCGCGGCGGTCGACGAGGGCGCGCTGGACGCCCTCCGCGACGCGCAGCGGCCACGCTCGGTGGTCTGGGTGGCCGGTCGGGGTACCGCCGAATCCGCGGGCGCGGTGCTGGCGGCGACGTTGGGCGGCACGGCCATCGAACCGATCGTGGTGGCCGCCGAGGTGCCGCCCTGGATCGGCCCGCTCGACGTGCTGGTGGTGGCCGGCGACGACCCGGCCGACCCGACGCTGGTGACGGCGGCCGCGACCGCGGTCCGCCGCGGTAGCCGGCTGGTGGTGGCCGCCCCAGTCGAGGGGCCGCTGCGCGACGCGACGGCGGGCCGCTCGGTCGATCTGGCCCCGCGGTTGATGGTGCCCGACGAGTTCGCGTTCTGCCGCTATCTGGCCGCGGGGCTGGCGGTGGTGGCCGCCGTCGACTCGGCGGTGCCCGCGGATCTGGGCGCGCTGGCCGACGAGCTGGACGCCGAGGCGCTGCGCAACAGCGCGGCCCGGGAGGTGTTCACCAACTCCGCCAAGGGGCTGGCCGAGCGCATCGCCGGGCGCGACGTCGCGCTCACCGGCGACTGCGCCGCGACGCTGGCCCTGGCCCGTCACGCGGCGGTGCTGTTCTTGCGGATCGCCGGGCAACCGGTGGCCGCGGCCGGACTGGCCGACGCGATGGCGGTGCTGCGCTCCGGCGTGCTCGGCGCCGGCGCGGGCGTCGACGCCCTGTTCCACGACGAGGAGATCGACGGACCGGCCCCCGCGCCCCTGCGGGTGCTCGCGCTGACCCTCAATGCTGAGCGACCGACGCTGACAGCACGGCTGGCCGGCTTCCCGGACGTCGATATGGTGGGGGTTCAGGATGTCCCCGACGCCGACGAGGCCGCGGCCCCGATGGGAGTCGACCGTCCTGAACAGCAATTGGCTACGCTCGCTGTTCGACTCGCGATGGCCGCGGTGTACCTGCGTCTGGTCCGGGGCTGACGGCGTGGGCACGGCATGACACAGGGGATCAGGTAGTGGAGCTGCTACGCGGGGCGATACGCACGTACGCCTGGGGTTCGAGGACCGCGATCGCGGACTTCACCGGTCGGTCGGTGCCGACCGCGCACCCCGAGGCGGAGTTGTGGCTCGGTGCGCACCCGGCCGACCCGGCGTGGGTGCAGACCCCCGATGGCGAACGCACCCTGTTGGATTTGGTGAAGTCCGACCCGGAGGGCCAACTCGGCCCGGCGGTGCGCGCCCGGTTCGGGGACGCGCTGCCGTTCCTGGTGAAGATCCTCGCCGCCGACGAACCGCTGTCGCTGCAGGCCCATCCCAGCGCCGAGCAGGCCGTCGAGGGCTACGCGCGCGAGGATCGGCTGGGGTTGCCGCTGAGTTCGCCGGAGCGCAACTACCGCGACCGCAGCCACAAGCCCGAGATCCTGGTGGCGCTGCAACCTTTCGAGGCCCTGGCCGGGTTCCGACCGGCGGCCCGGACGGTCGCGTTGTTGCGCGCGCTGGCGGTCTCCGACCTGGACCCCTACGTCAACCTGCTCTCCGATCAGTCCGACGCCGACGGCCTGCGCGCGCTGTTCACCACCTGGATCACCTTGCCGCAGCCCGATCTCGACGTCCTGGTGCCCGCGGTGCTCGACGGCGCCATCAACTACCTGCGTTCGGAGGACACCGAATTCGCCGCGGTGGCCCGCACGGTGCTGGAGCTGGGGGAGCGCTATCCGGGCGACGCCGGTGTGTTGGCCGCGCTGCTGCTCAACCGGGTCCACCTGCAGCCCGGCGAGGCGATCTACCTGCCGGCCGGCAACCTGCACACCTATCTGCACGGCGTGGGCCTGGAGGTGATGGCCAACTCGGACAACGTGCTTCGCGGTGGGATGACCCCCAAGCACGTCGACGTGCCTGAGCTGCTGCGGGTGCTGAACTTCACCCCGGCCACCGAGCAGGATCTGCATCCCGAGGTGCAGCAGGACGGCTTCGAACGCAGCTACTGCACCCCGGCCGCGGAGTTCGCCGTGTCGATCCTGCACCTCGACTGCGAGCACCTGGGCCACGAGGTGGATGCGCCCAGCCGGCACGAGGGTCCGCAGGTGCTGATCTGTGCCGACGGGGCCGTGACGGTGCTCGGCAAGGCCGGTGAGGTGCGGCTCGAACGGGGCAGCGCCGCATGGGTTTCCGCCGACGACGGCCGGATCCGGCTGGTCGCCGAAAAGCCCGCCACCCTGTTCCGGGCGACCGTCGGGATCTAAAGCGTGTCGAACAACTCGGTTGAGTGTTCGGCACCGCCCTTCTCGGGCGTCGTCAGTTCAGGCCGCGGGTGCGGTGTGAACGTCGGTTCCCGCGTCTTTCGGGCTGGTTTCACCAACACGGGGGTGTTGGCCAGTGCCGTCCCGTCGGCGGGCGTTGGTGGCCCGGCCGCCTGCTTGGGGGTCCGGGGATCGATCGAGGTCGTGATGGGCGTGGCCCCAGCGGGCCAGATTCGTCGCCGCGTTGGTGTCTCTGTCGGCGGCATGTCCGCAACTACAGGTGAACACCCGGTCGGCCAGGCTCAGGTCGGTGCGACGCTCTCCGCACAGCGAGCAGAGCTGACTTGAGGGATACCAGCGATCGGTCTCGATCAGCCGCCCGCCACGCCAGGCTTGTTTGTAGCGCACCATCCGGGCGAACTCGGCCCAGCTGGCATCGGAGATCGCGCGGGCCAGCCGGTGATTGGCCAGCATGCCTGCCACATTCAGGTTCTCGATGACGATCCGGTCGTGGGTCTTGACCAGCGCGCCCGATACCTGGTGCAGGAAATGCCGCCGAACGTTGGCGACACGATGGTGATGGCGCCCCAACCGGGCGGCGGCATCCTTACGGTTACGTGATCCTTTCTTCTTGCGGGACAACGACTTCGACAACCGCCGTTGCTGTTTCATCCCCACAGCCAGCGGCTTGGGCGCGTCCTCGATGCGGGCGACCTCGGTGCCCTCGGCGGTCGCGGCGACCAGGAACGCCGACAGGCCGCGATCGACTCCAACCCAGCCGCCAGCATCGCCGGGGTGAGGTGTCGGGTGCTGATGGGCCGGGTGCAGATCGGCGGCCTCGACATTGAGTGCGATCCACCAGCGTCCGCCGTGGTGACTGATGGTGGCGAAGAGGATCTTCGCCCGTCCTTTGCCCAGCATGCGGCGCAGCCGACGGGTGTCGTCATGCACCGCAACAGCGCCGATGCCGGGCAGGGTGACCGAGCGGGGCCGATCATTGTCGCCGATGCGGATCGCGGCGGGTTTGCCTTTGGGGTGCTTGTTGCGCAGTCGAAACGACCGGGTGTCGCCGGTCTTCTTCTTGAACCGCGGGAACCCGACCCGTTTGCCTTTGCGCTTACCGCAGCGGGAATCCGACCACGCTTTCAATCCTCGACCGAGGTCGACGGCGGCTTCCTCGAACACCTGCTGGCACACCTGGCCACGCCAGGCCAAACCGGTCACCGCCACCTCGGCTACCCCGTCTGTGTCGACGGTGAACATCCGCCCGGCGTCGTCGGTTTTCTTCCACGCGTTGAAGGTGTTGATCAGATCGAATCCGGTCCACGGCACCTCAGTGGCCGGGACGGTTCTGCGGTGGGTCAGCGCGGATTTCACAATCCGCAGGCACTGGTTGAACGCGAATCGCGACGCCCCGGCATGCCGGGCCAGCACCTGAACCTGCTCGACCGTCGGGTCGAGGCAGAACCGGAATGTGGTGTGCCGCGCCATCAGGCGATCAGCGTTTCACACGACACCGACAACACGCTGGCCAGTGAAGACGTGTCGCTGCCGGTGATCACTATCGACTGTCATGTGACCCGAAATCCGGTCAGCGGCGGCGCCGGTAGCGCTCCGATCTGTCTGATACCGCGTGGGCTCGTATCGCCAGCTTCCTCGTGCCGAACATCCACGCGGTTCGCCGCGGTCGTCACCGAGGCCAATGTCCAGTGCCGGGCAGCATTCCCGAAGCTGCTCCGCAAGGCCAAGCGGATCGCCCCGACCATCGGTCACCTGCGGGTCGACAAGGGCTACACCGGCCAGGCCGTCACCACCGCAGCTACGAAAGCGGGCGTCACAGTGGAGGTGGTGCCCGGGCCGAAACCCGGCCACGGGTTCATCGTCCAACCACAACGCTGGGTGGTCGAACGCACTAACGCACTCGATCAACCACTGCCGCCGCATCGACCGCCACTACGAAACCACTCTGACGCGCACGAAGGCTTCGTCTACCTCAGCCAAATCGCCCTACTACTCCGACGACTCGACCGCAGCCATTGTTCGACACGCTTTAGGCGCTCGCGACCGGTTCTTCGTCGACGTCGTCGCGGCGACTGCGTTCGGCCATCCACTGCCGCATGTTGGTGCGCACCGCGCGCCCGATGATTCGCGGCGGTGGGGTCATCCACACGCTGTCGAGCAGGCTGGTGCGCCGCAGGAACCATTCGGCCAGAACGGGATCGGTCTCGGCCGCGCCCAGGAACTGATCGAACAACCCGAACATCGGCCCGTACCACTTGGGCCGCGGACCCTGGGCGCCGTGGGCCTCGATGTCGGCCACCGAGTTCATCAGCCACACCGGCAGCGTCGTGCGCGCGGTGCGTCGGATCAGTCGGCGGGCCAAGCCGTCGACGCCGGGGGCCAGCGCCGCGCGCAGGTTGGCGGCCTGCAGCGCGGTCATGGTCACGCCCTGACCGAAGGTCGGGTTCAAGCTCGCGACGGCGTCGCCGAACGGGAAGATGCCCTCGGGCAGCCGATCCATCTTGTCGTAGCGCCGCCACTTGCTGGTGGGGTAGCGGTGGAAGTTCATCTGCCCCACCGGTTCGCCGGCCCGCAGCGCGACGCTGATGTGCGGCGGGAGGACCGTGTCGGCCAGGTCGCAGATGCCGGCGAAGTCGGCGGGCGGTTCGGCCTTGGCGACGCCGAACGCCGTGACCGTCCAGATGGCGTCCTCGTGGAACAGCATGCCCATGCCCAGCGGCCGGTCGTGCGGCGCGCTGACCAGGACCATCTTCTCGGCCATCAGGCCCGCGGGGATGCGCACGCGCTGCGATGCGTAGGTGACGCCGATCTTGACCGAATCCTCGCGCGGACGCCCAAACCCCCACTGCTCCAACCACGTCGGGAGCCGGCTGCCGCGCCCGGAGGCATCGACGACCAGGTCGGCGGGCACCGTCTCGCCATCGTCGAGCACCACCCCGGTGATCCGGCCGGCCACCGGGTCGTAGATCGGCTCGGTCACCCCGCGCTCGACGATGTGCACCTTGGGCAGCGCGCTGACCCGCGACCGGATCTGCCACTCGAGCTGCGCCCGGCTCGGGACGTAGGCGGTGAAGTTCGACTCGAGCACTTGACCGGTGCCCAGCACGTGCCCGCCGGCGGTGAAGTGGATGGACTCCGGCTGGTTGCGCACCACCGGCACGCCCTCGTCGGTCATGGCCGAAAGCAGTCCGGGGAACACCTTCTCGAGTTCCTCGGCGCCCCGGGCCATCAGCAGGTGCACGTGATCGCCCTGGGGGATGGCGCCGCGATTGACCGGGACGTCGGGCAACTGGTCGCGTTCGTAGAGCGTCACCCGCTCGAAATGCTCGGAAAGTAGCTTCGCTGCACAGAGACCGGCGACGCTGCTGCCGATCACCGCGACATGATCGCGAGGGAGATTATGTGTCCTGCTCATTGAGGGCCACCGTAATGGGTAGATTGCCGAAACCGGGACAACTTGAAAGGTGACAAAACTGTGATCAGCAGATGGCGCACCAAATCCGTCGAACAATCGATCGCCGACACCGACGAACCCGGAACCCGGTTGCGCAAGGACCTGACCTGGTGGGATCTGACCATCTTCGGGGTCTCGGTGGTGGTCGGTGCGGGCATCTTCACCGTGACCGCCACGACCGCGGGGAACATCACCGGACCGGCCATCTCGGTGTCGTTCCTCATCGCCGCGTTCACCTGCGGTCTGGCCGCGCTGTGCTACGCCGAGTTCGCATCGACGGTGCCGGTCGCCGGGAGCGCATACACGTTCTCGTATGCGACCTTCGGGGAGTTCATGGCCTGGATCATCGGCTGGGACCTGATTCTGGAGTTCTCCATCGGGGCGGCGGTGGTGGCCAAGGGATGGTCGTCCTACCTGGGTACGGTATTCGGGTTTTCCGGCGGTGTCGCTGATGTCGGTCCCCTGCAACTGGACTGGGGTGCCTTGCTGATCGTAGTCGTGGTGGCGGTGCTATTGGCGATGGGCACGAAGCTTTCGGCCAACTTTTCCGCCACGATCACGGCCATCAAGGTCGCGGTGGTGCTGCTGGTGGTCATCGTCGGCGCGTTCTACATCAAGGCCGCCAACTACACGCCGTTCATCCCGCCGTCGGAACCCGGCGAGGACGGCGGCACCGGCGTCGACCAGTCCCTGTTCTCGCTGTTGACCGGGGCCGAGGGCAGCCACTACGGCGTCTACGGTCTGCTGGCCGGCGCCTCCATCGTGTTCTTCGCGTTCATCGGCTTCGACGTGGTGGCGACCACCGCCGAGGAGACCAAGAATCCGCAGCGCGACGTCGCCAAGGGCATCCTGGCTGCGCTGGCCATCGTGACGGTCCTCTACGTGGCGGTGTCCGTGGTGCTCACGGGCATGGTGTCCTACACGGAGCTGAAGACCGGCCCGGACGGCAAGGCCGCGAACCTGGCGACCGCCTTCTCCGCGAACGGGATCGACTGGGCGGCCCAGATCATCTCGATCGGCGCGCTGGCCGGGCTGACCACCGTGGTGATGGTCCTGGTGCTGGGCCAGTCCCGGGTGATCTTCGCGATGGCCCGCGACGGCCTGCTGCCGCGGTCGCTGGCCAAGACCAGCGACCGGGGCACCCCGGTGCGGATCACCGTGATCGTGGCGGTGCTGATCGCGCTGGCGGCCTCGCTGTTCCCCATCGACAAGCTCGAGGAGATGGTCAACGTCGGCACGCTGTTCGCGTTCGTGCTGGTTTCGGCGGGCGTGCTGGTGCTGCGCCGGACCCGGCCGGACCTCGAGCGGGGCTTCCGGGTGCCGTGGGTGCCGCTGCTGCCGATCGCGTCGATCGTGGCCTGCGTGTGGCTGATGCTCAACCTCACGGCGTTGACCTGGATCCGGTTCCTGATCTGGATGGTCCTCGGCGTCGTCATCTACTTCGTCTACAGCCGGCGGCACTCGGTGATGGGGCGGCGCTTGCAGGCGCAGGAGGCCAAGCTCCCGTAATCGCTTTACAAAACACACCTCCATGTCTAGACAGGCGACAAATCTGGCTTTATAGTCAAGTCATCGACGTGATCGCACTCACTTGGAGGTAGACGGTGACTTCACTGGAGGCAACAACCCCCACCAGCGGCGAGCAGTGGCGCGACAGGAAGCGCTACCTGTGGCTGATGGGGCTGATCGTGCCCACCGCGCTGTTCGTGATGCTGCCGGTGGTGTGGGCGCTCAACAACCTCGGTTGGCACCTCGCGGCGCAGATCCCGTTCTGGATCGGCCCGATCCTGCTCTACATCGTGCTGCCGCTGCTGGACCTGCGGTTCGGCCCGGACGGCCAGAACGCACCCGACGAGGCGATGGCGGACCTGGAGAACGACAAGTACTACCGGTACTGCACCTACCTGTACATCCCGTTCCAGTACGCCAGCGTGATCGTCGGCGCCTACCTGTTCACCGCGTCCGACCTGAGCTGGCTGGGCTTCGACGGCGGGCTGGGCTGGCCGGCCAAGATCGGCCTGGCGCTGTCGGTCGGCGTACTCGGCGGGGTGGGCATCAACACCGCGCACGAATTGGGCCACAAAAAAGCCTCGTTGGAGCGCTGGCTGGCCAAAATCACCCTGGCGCAGACCTGGTACGGGCACTTCTACATCGAGCACAACCGCGGCCACCACGTCCGGGTCGCCACGCCTGAGGATCCGGCGTCGGGCCGGTTCGGCGAGACGTTCTGGGAGTTCCTGCCGCGCAGCGTGTGGGGCGGCCTGAAGTCGTCCTGGCAACTTGAGGCCGCACGGCTGCGGCGCAGCGGGCGCAGCCCGTGGGATCCGAGAACGTACCCGTCCAACGACGTGCTCAACGCGTGGGCGATGTCGGTGCTGTTCTGGGGCGTGCTGATCGCGGTATTCGGCCTGGCGCTGATCCCGTACATGCTGATCTCGGCGGTGTTCGGGTTCAGCCTGCTGGAAGCGGTCAACTACCTGGAGCACTACGGACTGATGCGGCAGAAGACCGCCAGCGGCCGCTATGAGCGCTGCACGCCGGAGCACAGCTGGAACTCCGACCACATCGTCACCAACCTGTTCCTGTACCACCTGCAGCGCCACAGCGACCACCACGCCAACCCCACCCGGCGTTACCAGACGCTGCGCAGCATGGACGGTGCGCCGAATCTGCCCAGCGGCTATGCGTCCCTGATCGGGCTGACCTACTTCCCGCCGCTGTGGCGCAGGCTGATGGACCACCGAGTGCTCGAGCACTACGACGGCGACATCACCAAGGTGAACATCGCCCCGCGGGTGCGCGAGAAGGTGCTGGCCCGGTACGGGGCCCAGGGGGTGGACCAGTGAGCAGCTACCGCTGTCCGATCTGCGACTACATCTACGACGAGGCCAAAGGCGCTGCGCGGGAGGGATTCCCGCCCGGCACCGGCTGGGACCAGGTGCCCGACGACTGGACCTGTCCGGACTGCGGGGTGCGCGAGAAGATCGACTTCGAACCGGTAGGAGCCCCCTCATGAGCGACGCGTACAAGCTGTTCGTCTGCGTGCAGTGCGGATTCGAGTACGACGAGGCCAAGGGCTGGCCCGAGGACGGCATCGCCCCGGGCACCCGCTGGGCCGACATCCCCGAGGACTGGAGCTGCCCGGACTGCGGCGCGGCGAAATCCGACTTCGAAATGGTCGAAGTCGTCCGGCCGTGACCGCGGCGGCACCGAGCGCGGTCGTCGGAGGCGATAGTGTCGCGCGTGTGAGCAGCACGCAGCAGCCGGGTCGCCGGAACGCCTCCTACGCCGAGGCCTCCCGCGGACTACTGCGCGAAATGGTCCTCGACGCCATGCGTGACCTGCTGTTGGCCAAGGACTGGTCATCGATCACGCTCTCCGATGTCGCCAAGGCGGCCGGGATCAGCCGGCAGACCATCTACAACGAGTTCGGGTCCCGGCAGGGCCTGGCGCAGGGCTATGCGCTGCGGCTGGCCGACCGCCTGGTCGACGCCGTCGGCGGCGCGATGGACGACAACGTCGGCCAGATGTATTCGGCGTTCCTGGAGGGATTTCGGTCCTTCTTCACCGAATCGGCCGCCGACCCGCTGGTGATCTCGCTGCTGACCGGCGTCGCAAAACCGGACCTGCTGCAGCTGATCACCACCGACAGCGCGCCGATCATCTCGCGGGCCTCGACCAAGCTCACCGAGTCGTTGATGAACAGCTGGGTGGCGTGCAGCGAGGAGGACGCCGGGGTGCTGGCCCGCGCGATCGTCCGGCTGGCCATGAGCTACGTGTCGATGCCGCCGGAGGCCGACCACGACGTCGCGGGAGATCTGGCAAGGCTCATGACGCCGTTCGCCGAGCGGTACGGTGTGATCCAGACCGACTGATCCGCCAGGGCGACCGCCCCGCTGGCCGTCTACCGTGTAAACGAGCCAAGTCACTGGACCGCGAAGGAAGCTATTTCGAATGACGCTGACCGCCGATAGCAGCAACGGGATCGACTACAAGGTCGCAGACCTGTCCCTGGCCGAGTTCGGCCGCAAGGAGATCCGACTGGCCGAACACGAGATGCCCGGTCTGATGGCGCTGCGTCGCGAGTACGCCGAGGTGGCGCCGCTCAAGGGGGCGCGGATCTCGGGCTCGCTGCACATGACCGTGCAGACCGCGGTGCTGATCGAGACGCTGGTGGACCTCGGCGCCGAGGTGCGCTGGGCGTCCTGCAACATCTTCTCCACCCAGGACCACGCGGCCGCGGCCGTGGTCGTCGGCCCGCACGGCACCCCCGAGAAGCCCGAGGGCACCCCGGTCTTCGCCTGGAAGGGCGAGACCCTCGAGGAGTACTGGTGGGCGGCCGAGCAGATGCTGACCTGGCCCGGCGAGCCGGCGAACATGATCCTCGACGACGGCGGCGACGCCACCATGATGGTGCTGCGCGGCGCGCAGTACGAGAAGGCCGGCGTGGTGCCGCCCGCCGAGGACGACGACCCGGCCGAGTGGAAGGTGTTCCTCGGCGTCCTGCGCGAGCGCTTCGAGACCGACAAGACCAAGTGGACCACCATCGCCGAGTCGGTCAAGGGTGTCACCGAGGAGACCACCACCGGTGTGCTGCGGCTCTACCAGTTCGCCGCCGCCGGTGAGCTGTCCTTCCCGGCGATCAACGTCAACGACTCGGTCACCAAGAGCAAGTTCGACAACAAGTACGGCACCCGGCACTCCCTGATCGACGGCATCAACCGCGGCACCGACGTGTTGATCGGCGGCAAGAAGGTGCTGATCTGCGGCTACGGCGACGTCGGCAAGGGCTGCGCCGAATCGCTGGCCGGCCAGGGCGCCCGCGTCCAGGTCACCGAGATCGACCCGATCAACGCCCTGCAGGCGCTGATGGACGGCTTCGACGTGGTCACCGTCGAGGGCGGGATCGGCAGTGCCGACATCGTCGTCACCTCGACCGGCAACAAGGACATCATCACCCTCGACCACATGAAGGCGATGAAGGACAAGGCCATCCTGGGCAACATCGGCCACTTCGACAACGAGATCGACATGGCCGCCCTCGAGCGCTCCGGCGCGGTGCGCATCAACATCAAGCCGCAGGTCGACGAGTGGCAGTTCGACGGCGGCAAGTCGATCATCGTGCTCTCCGAGGGCCGGCTGCTCAACCTGGGCAACGCCACCGGCCACCCGTCGTTCGTGATGAGCAACAGCTTCTCCAACCAGGTGATCGCCCAGATCGAGCTGTGGACCAAGAACGACGAGTACGACAACGAGGTGTACCGGCTGGCCAAGCACCTCGACGAGAAGGTCGCCCGCATCCACGTCGAGGCGCTCGGCGGCGAGCTGACCAAGCTCACCAAGGATCAGGCCGAGTACATCGGCGTCGACGTCGATCTCGGCCTCCGAGCCGTCGGGCCGGACCAGTTCGATCTGCCAGACGATCACGTCGCGTTCGGTGTCGATCTGGATCTCGCTGACGGTGGCCCCCGGTTCGCGTTCCAGGGCGG
>JAEWRC010000009.1 GCA_023460175.1 Actinomycetes bacterium | reverse complement strand
CCGCTGCCCCGCAGCCGCAAACCCGCCGCGCCAATCACCCCGCCGCCGCCGGCGCCGACCCCGCGCAAGCCCCGCAAACGGCGGCCGTGGGGCCGCATCCTGCTGGTCCTGCTGCTGCTCGCCGGCGGCGGCGTGGTGGGTATCGGCGTCTGGTTCGACCGTTCCCTGCACCGCATCGACGCCCTGGTCAGCTATCCGGACCGGCCCGCCGCGGGTCGCGGCACCACCTGGTTGCTGGTCGGTTCCGACGGCCGCAGCGACCTGTCGCCGGAGCAGCAGGCGGACCTGTCCACCGGCGGCGACCTGGGCACCGGCCGCACCGACACCATCCTGCTGGTGCACCTGCCCGGGTTGGGTTCGAGCACGCCGACCACCATGGTGTCGATCCCGCGGGACTCCTACGTGCCGGTGCCCGGTTACGGCAGCGACAAGATCAACGCGGCCTACACCCTGGGCGGCCCGCAGCTGCTGACCCAGACCGTCGAGCAGGCCACCGGCCTGCGCATCGACCACTACGCCGAGATCGGCTTCGGCGGCTTCGCCGTGCTGGTCGACGCGCTCGGCGGGGTCGAGGTCTGCCCGGCCGAGCCGATCAGCGATCCGCTGGCCGGTATCGAACTGCCCGCCGGCTGCCAATTACTCGACGGCCGCACCGCCCTGGGTTTTGTGCGCAGCCGCGCCACCCCGCGCGCCGACCTGGACCGCATGGTCAACCAGCGTCAGTTCATGTCCGCGCTGCTGCACCGCGCCGCCGAGCCGGCGGTGTGGCTGAACCCGTGGCGCTGGTACGCGGTGCCGCGCGCCGCGGCCGACGCGATCACCGTCAACACCGACGACCATGTCTGGGATCTGGCCCGGCTGGGCTGGGCGCTGCGCGGGTCG
This sequence comes from Actinomycetes bacterium, assembly GCA_023460175.1. Classification (GTDB taxonomy): domain Bacteria; phylum Actinomycetota; class Actinomycetes; order Mycobacteriales; family Mycobacteriaceae; genus Mycobacterium. The sequence goes on along the minus strand of JAEWRC010000009.1, from coordinate 3,035 downwards.
CCGGTCACGGTGACGGTGCCGATCGGGTCCTACAGCTCCACCAGTTCCGGCGCGGTGGTCAGCTGGGACGACGAGACGGCCGGCGCCTTGTTCGCGGCGCTGGCCGCCGACGCCCCGGTCCCGCAGTCGGTGCTGGATGCGCAGCCGTGAGCGGCGCGGGCTCATTAGGCTGACGCCGTGACGAACTCCCCGGACACCGGCGGCACCTTCCACGACCTCTTGGCCGAGCAGGTCGGCAACGAGTTCACCGCGGCCCAGCAGTACACCGCGGTGGCGGTGTACTTCGACGGCGCGGATCTGCCCCAGCTGGCCAAGCGCTTCTACCGGCAGGCCATCGAGGAACGCAACCACGCGATGATGATCGTGCGGTATCTGCTGGACCAGGGCGTGCCCGTCCGGATCCCGCCCGTACCCGCGGTCACCACCGAGTTCGCCTCGGTCCGCGGGCCGGTGGAGCTGGCGCTCGACCAGGAGCGCGAGGTCACCGAGCAGGTCACCCGGCTGGCCCGCGCCGCCCGGGACAGCGGCGACTATCTGGGTGAGCAGTTCATGGGCTGGTTCCTCAAGGAACAGGTCGAGGAGGTCGCCGCCATGACGACGCTGCTGACCGTCGTCGACCGCGCCGGCGACAACCTGTTCCACCTGGAGAACTTCGTCGACCGCGAGCTGAGCTCGGCCCCGGCCGACGATCCGACCGCGCCCACCCCCGCCGGCGGCAGCGTCACCCTGCGCTCGGAGTGATCCAGCTAACTGAAATCGGCGGCGCATTCGCGGCCCGGGGATGGCAAACCTAAGTTAGGTCATGCTGCCCGAACTAAGCGTTACCTTGCATGACAAGGCCTCTGACCAGGCAGTACCTTGGTGATCATGATTCGCGACGACGTCCTCGACACCAAGTTCCACGGCCTCCTGCGCGACCAGATCCGCGACGAGTTCACCGCCGCCCAGCAATACACCGCGATCGCCGTGCACTTCGACGGGGCCGACCTGCCGCAGCTGGCCGGGTTCTTCTACCGCCAGGCGGTCGAGGAGCGCAACCACGCGATGATGTTCGTCCGCTACCTGCTGGACCGCGGGGCCGAGGTTGAGATCCCCGGCGTGGACCCGGTCCGCAACGGCTTCGACTCCGCGCGCGAGGCGGTGGCCCTGGCCCTCGATCTGGAGCGCGCGGTCACGGAGAACATCGTCGCGCTGGCCGCCGCGGCCCGCGACGAGCACGACTATCTGGGCGAGCAGTTCATGGGCTGGTTCCTCAAGGAGCAGGTCGAGGAGGTCTCGACGATGACCACCCTGCTGCGCATCGCCGAGCGCGCCGGCGACAACCTGTTCGACCTCGAGGACTACGTCGCCCGCGAACTCGGGGCGGGCAAGCCCGACCGCACGGCCCCGCCCGCCGCGGGCGGCACCCTCTAGTCAGTCCCGGCCGGCGCCGGTCAGCCCGTTCTGCAGCCAGTCCTTGGTGCGACCGGGATGGTTGGTCGCCAGCCACGCCACCCCCTGATCCGCGCAGAACCGCACGTCCTCGTAGTGGTCGACGGTCCAGCAGTACAGGGCCCGGCCCTGGGCGGCCGCGCGGTCGACGAGTTCGGGATGTTCACGCAGCGTGCCGATCGACGGCCCCACCGCGGTCGCGCCGACCGTGGTGGCCGCGCCGCCGCCGAGGTAGCGGGACGTCTCGCCGAGGAGCACGGTCGGCAGCATCGGCGCGGCCCGCCGGATCCGCCACACCGCGGCCGCCGAGAACGACATGACGACCGCGCGCGACAGGTCTGCCGAGGCCGGCGAGGCGATCCCGAACCGGTGCAGCAACGCGAGCACCTTGCTCTCCACCAACCCGCCGTAGCGCACCGGATGCTTGGTCTCGATGAACAGCTTGACCGGGCGCTTGAAGTCGAGCACCAGCCGGACCAGCTCCTCGAGGGTCAGCAGACCGGTGTCACCTAGGCTGCCGTCGTCGCGCCAACTGCCGTGCCAGGCCCCGAAGTCCAACCGGCGCAACTCGTTCAGGCTCATCTCGCTGACCAGTCCGGTGCCCGACGAGGTGCGGTCCACCCGACGGTCGTGGATGCACACCAGGTGGCCGTCACGGGTCAGCCGAACGTCGCACTCGACCCCGTCGGCGCCCTCCTGCAAGGCCAGCTCGTAGGCGGCCACCGTGTGCTCGGGCCGATCCGCCGACGCGCCGCGGTGCGCCACCACGAAGGGGTGGGCTGCGGGCGCTTCGCCGGCCGGTTCCATGGCCCTATGCTGCCGGTTCCCGGTCCGTCCGCTCAACCGGACGGTCGAAATCGCTGCCCGCCGGGGCGGTCGCCGGGGCGTCGCCGCCGACCACCACCCACCGATGCGCCACTTGCTCCACCGGCTTGGCCTCGAACCCGCGGTACACCCGGCCCAGCGCCAGCACCGCGGCCAGCGCGGCCAGATAGGCGCAGATCATCGCGACGGTGTTGTCCGCGACACCCTGCCCCGAGGTGTTCAGGCCGACGCTGATCCAGCCGAACGTGAACAGCGTCAGGAACGCGATCACCGACACCACCGCGCTCAGCACCCACAACGACCACCAGACCAGGATCGGCTTGCGCAGCCGCCGGTAGAGCCCCTCGAGGGTGGCCGTCTCGATGACGAACACCGGCGCCCAGAACAGGTTGACCAGCGGCACCATGCACCCGGCCCACAGCGCCCGACTCGGCCGGTCGGTACGGCCCAGATGCGCGAACAATTGGGTCCGCCGGGCAATGAGCCAGCGGGTCAGCACCACCCAGCAGGTGATGACCGCGGCCAGCGCCGCGACGCTGGCCAGGATGCCCAGCAGAGTGGCGCCGGCGGCGATCAGCGAGTTGATCAGCACCGTCCGGTTGACCAGGAGCAACACGTACCGGATCAGGTAGATCAGCGCGGCGGCCGCGAGGACCGCGGTGGTGGCGGTCAGGACGCGGCGGACCTGGGTGGGCGTCGGCCCGGTGGCCGGCGTGGCCGACGGCTCCACGCCGAAGGTGACGGGATCCGGCAGGCTCCAGCGCGGGATGAAGTCGTAG
>JAEWRC010000008.1 GCA_023460175.1 Actinomycetes bacterium | reverse complement strand
CGACGTCGCGCTGGCCGCGGGGGGGGTCGCCGCGCTGTGCGATCGCCGCCGCGGCCTGGGTGCCGACGGCGTGCTGCGGGTGACCACCGCCGGCGCGGCGACCGCCGCGGGGATCCTCGAGGCGCTGCCCGACGGTGTCGACGCCGAGGACTGGTTCATGGACTACCGCAACGCCGACGGCTCGATCGCCGAGATGTGCGGCAACGGGGTCCGCGTGTTCGCCCACTACCTGAGCGCGACCGGCCTGGAGTCCCGCACCGAGTTCGTCGTCGGGACCCGGGCGGGTGCGCGCGGCGTGGTGATGAACGCTTCCGGCGCGGTCGACGCCGAGGTCACCGTGGACATGGGCAAGGCCAATGCGTTCGGCGCCGGCGCGGCCACCGTCGGGGGTCGCCGGTTCAGCGGGCTGGCCGTCGACGTCGGGAACCCGCACCTGGCCTGCGTGGACCCGGCGCTCACCGACGAGGCACTCGCCGCGCTGGACGTCGCGGCGGCGGTGCGCTTCGACGCCGCGCAGTTTCCCGACGGGGTCAACGTCGAGGTGCTGACCGCGCCCGTCGACGGTGCGGTGCGCATGCGCGTACACGAACGCGGCGTGGGGGAGACCCGGTCCTGCGGGACGGGCACGGTGGCGGCCGCGGTGGCCGCGCTGCGCCATCTCGACGCCGCGACCGGGACGTTGACGGTGCGGATCCCCGGCGGCGAGGTGCGGGTCACGATCACCGAGGCAACCAGCTACCTGCGGGGCCCGTCGGTACTGCTGGCACACGGCGAACTGGCCGCGGACTGGTGGAGCGCGCAGACTTGATATTCGTTGGCGGGTATCACCTCGGACATGCCATCATCGGGCACTGCCCATGACTGACGAACCGCGTTTTCCCGTCCAGCCCACCGCCGGTGAACTGGCCCTCGACGACCGCTCGGCACTGCGCCGGGTGGCCGGGATGTCGACCGAACTCGAGGACATCTCCGAGGTCGAATATCGCCAGCTGCGCCTGGAACGTGTTGTCCTGGTGGGGGTCTGGACCGAAGGCAGCGCCGCCGACGCCGAGGCGAGCCTGGCCGAACTGGCCGCGCTGGCCAAGACCGCCGGCTCCGAGGTACTCGAGGGGCTGATCCAGCGCCGCGACAAGCCGGACCCGTCGACCTACATCGGTTCCGGCAAGGCCCAGGAACTGCGCGAGGTGGTGCTGGCCACCGGCGCCGACACCGTCATCTGCGACGGCGAACTGTCCCCGGCGCAGCTCACCGCGCTGGAGAAGGCCGTCAAGGTCAAGGTCATCGACCGCACCGCGCTGATCCTGGACATCTTCGCCCAGCACGCCACCAGCCGCGAGGGCAAGGCGCAGGTCTCGCTGGCGCAGATGGAGTACATGCTGCCGCGGTTGCGCGGCTGGGGTGAGTCGATGTCGCGGCAGGCCGGCGGGCGCGCGGGTGGTGCCGGCGGCGGTGTGGGTACCCGCGGCCCCGGTGAAACCAAGATCGAGACCGACCGGCGGCGGATCCGCGAGCGAATGTCCAAGCTGCGTCGCGAGATCAAGGAGATGAAGAAGATCCGCGACACCCAGCGCGGCGGGCGTCGACGCAGCGACGTGGCCGCGGTGGCCATCGTGGGTTACACCAACGCGGGCAAGTCCAGTCTGCTCAACGCGCTGACCGGGGCCGGGGTGCTGGTCGAGGACGCGCTGTTCGCGACGCTCGAACCCACCACGCGCCGCGGCACTTTCGACGACGGTCGCCCGTTCGTGCTCACCGACACGGTGGGCTTCGTCCGGCATCTGCCCACCCAGTTGGTGGAGGCCTTTCAGTCCACGCTCGAAGAGGTGCTCGACGCCGATCTGCTGGTCCACGTCGTCGACGGCTCGGACGCCAACCCGATGGCGCAGATCTCGGCGGTGCGCGAGGTGGTCGGCGAGGTCATCGCCGACCACGACGGTCGGCCCGCCCCGGAGTTGTTGGTGATCAACAAGATCGATGCGGCCGACGAGCTGGCGCTGGCCAAGCTGCGCCGCGCGCTGCCCGGCGCGGTGTTCGTTTCCGCGCACACCGGTGAGGGGCTGGAGCGGTTGCGGCAGCGGATGGGGGAGTTGGTCGAACCGACCGATGTGTCCGTCGACGTGACCATTCCCTACGACCGCGGCGACCTGGTGGCCCGGGTGCACGAGATCGGCCGCATCGACGCCACCGAACACACCGCGGCCGGGACGAGGATCAAGGCCCAGGTTCCCGCGGCGCTGGCCGCCGGCCTGAGCGAGTTCGCGACCGCCTGAGGCCCCCGGGGGTAAAATCGAAATCAGGTTCTCATTCTAGTACGCTGCCCGGATGACGAAGGGACGGCGCAGATGGGCCTGAGGGGTGACGCCGCGATCGTCGGCTTCCACGAACTGCCGGCGGAGCGTAAACCGACCGGCAAACCGGAGTTCCTGCTCGAGCAGTGGGCGCGGCTGGCGGCCGCGGCGGTGGCCGACGCCGGGCTGAGCGTGACCGACGTGGACGGACTGGTCACCACCGGGGTCTTCGAGTCCGAGATCTTCGTCCCGTCCACCGTGGTCGAGTACCTGGGCCTGAAGGTGAATTTCGCCGAGTATGTCGACCTGGGCGGGGCCAGCGCGGCCGGCATGGTGTGGCGCGCGGCGGCGGCGATCGAACTGGGCATCTGCGAAGCGGTGCTGTGCGCGATCCCGGCGAACTACCTGACCCCCATGCACCCCGACCGGCTGCCGAACATGGGCGATGCGCTGCACTTCGGCGCGTCCAGCTTCCGGTACGGCTCCCCGCAGGCCGAATTCGAGATCCCCTACGGCTATCTGGGGCAGAACGGGCCCTACGCGCAGGTGGCGCAGATGTACGCCGCCGCCTACGGCTACGACGAGCGGGCGATGGCCAAGATCGTCGTGGACCAACGGGTCAACGCCAACCACACCCCCGGTGCGGTGTTCGCCGACAAGCCGGTGACCGTCGAGGACGTGCTGGACAGCCCGATCATCGCCGCGCCGCTGCACATGCTCGAGATGGTCATGCCGTGCATGGGCGGTTCGGCGGTGCTGGTGACCAGCGAACGCCTGGCGCGCAAGGGTAAGCACCGTCCGGTGTGGATCAAGGGCTTCGGGGAGCGGGTGCCCTACAAGTCGCCCGTCTACGCCGAGGACCCACTCAACACCCCGATGCAGCACATCGCGCCGCGGGCCTTCGCGATGGCCGGGCTGACGCCGGCCGACATGGACATGGTGTCGATCTACGACTGCTACACCATCACCGCCCTGCTGACCCTCGAGGACGCCGGGTTCTGCGAGAAGGGCAAGGGCATGCAGTTCGTGTCCGGACGGGACCTGACCTTCCGCGGCGACTTCCCGATGAACACCGCGGGCGGCCAACTCGGCTACGGCCAGCCGGGCAACGGCGGCGGCATGCACCACGTCTGCGATGCCACCCGCCAGCTGATGGGTCGCGCCGGCCAGACCCAGCTCGCCGACTGCAACCGGGCCTTCGTGTCCGGCAACGGCGGCGTGCTCAGCGAACAAGAAGCCCTTGTCCTGGAAGGGGATTAGCCGCCATGACCGCAGCCCTGAGTAGGCCCGTGCCGCTGCCCACCCCGGTGTCGCAGCCGTATTGGGACGGGTTGAGCCGCCACGAGGTGTGGATCCAGTACTCGCCGTCGCTGGACCGCTACGTGTTCTATCCGCGCGTGCTGGCGCCGGGCACCCTGGCCGACGACTTGCAGTGGCGCCAGATCTCCGGGGCCGGCACGCTGGTCAGCTTCGCCGTCGCGCAACGGCCCGTCGCGCCGCAGTTCGCCGACGCGGTACCGCAGCTGCTGGCGGTCGTGGCCTGGGACGAGGGGCCGCGCTTCGCCACGGAACTGGTGGACGTCGAACCCGGCGAACTGACCGTCGGGATGTCGGTGACCCCGGTGTTCGTCGACAGCCCCGACGGCGGACCGACGCTGCTCAAATACACGGCCCGACGATGAGGGGATGCGCGCCGTGGCACTGGCGATGAGCGATGAGCAGACCGCACTGACGGCCGCGGTGGCCGGCTTCGCGCAGCGCCACGCGCCGTTGGACGAGGTCCGGGCCGGCTTCGAGGATCTGGCGGCCGGTCGCCCGCCCGAGTTCTGGGATGCGGTGGTGGCCCAAGGTTTTCACGCGGTCCACCTGCCGGAGTCCTGCGGCGGGCAGGGCGGCGACCTGCTCGACGCGGCCTGCGTGCTCGACGCCGCCGGCTACGCGCTGCTGGCCGGCCCGCTGGTGCCGACCGTCATCGCCGGGGCGATCGCCGCCACCGCCGAAC
>JAEWRC010000007.1 GCA_023460175.1 Actinomycetes bacterium | reverse complement strand
GCGTTGCGCTGAAAAATCAGCGCCGATCGTGTTACATGGCGGTGTGGCACAAGCAAGTCGCAGTCGGGTGATATCGGCCCAGCCGCAAGCAATCTGGGATGTCCTGGCCGACTTCGGGGAACTGAGTTCCTGGGCGGACGGCATCGACCACTCCAGCGTGTTGCACGCGCACCCCGACGGTGTGGGCACCAGCCGTCGCGTGCAGGTGGGGCGCAACGCGCTGGTGGAGACCATCACCGTGTTCGAGCCGGCCAGCACCCTGGCCTACGACATCGAGGGGTTGCCGCGCTGGCTGGGCGCCCTGGAGAACCGGTGGACGCTGCGTCCGACCGGCGCGGTCACCGAGGTGACGGTCACCAGCACCATCGAGAAGGGGTCCGGGCCGCTGTCGCGGCTGGTGGAGCGGATCGTGGGCGTCGTCATGGCCAGGCAATCCGACGCCATGCTGGCCGGGCTGGCCCGCCGAGTAGGAGGAGCGACGTGACCGATCGACCCGACATCGTGATCCTGATGACCGACGAGGAGCGCGCGATCCCGCCGTACGAGTCGGACGCGCTGCTGGCGTGGCGGCAACGCGTGCTGGGCGGGCGACGCTGGTTCGACGAGAACGGCGTCAGCTTCGGCCGGCACTACACCGGCTCGCTGGCGTGCGTGCCGAGCCGCCCGACGCTGTTCACCGGGCAGTATCCGGACCTGCACGGCGTCACCCAGACCGACGGGCTGGGCAAGCGGTACGACGACTCGCGGCTGCGGTGGCTGCGCAGCGGCGAGGTGCCGACACTGGGCAACTGGTTCCAGGCCGCCGGCTATGACACCTATTACGAAGGCAAATGGCATATCTCGCATGCCGACCTCGAGGACCCCTCCACCGGGGAGATCCTGGCGACCAACGACGACGACGGCGTGGTCGACGAGGCGGCCGTGCGGGCGTACCGCAAGGCCGACCGGTTGGCGCCGTTCGGCTTCTCCAACTGGGTGGGCCCCGAGCCGCACGGGGCGCCGTTGGCCAACAGCGGATTTCGCCGCGACCCGCTCTACGCCGAGCGGGCCGTGGCCTGGCTGCAGGACCGCTATGCCCGCCGGCGCGCCGGCGACGCCGAGGCCCTGCGGCCGTTCCTGCTGGTGGTCAGCTTCGTCAACCCGCACGACATCGTGCTGTTCCCCACCTGGGCGCGCCGCAGCCCGCTGTCGCCGGCGCCGATGTGGGAGCCGCCGCCGGTGGCGCCGCCGCCGACCGCCGACGAGGACCTCCGGGACAAGCCGGCCGCCCAGATCGCCTACCGGGAGACCTACTACTCCGGGTACGGCCCGGCCGCGGCGGTGCGGCGCACCTACCAGCGCAAGGCGCAGGAGTACCGCGACCTGTACTACCGGCTGCACGCCGAGGTCGACGGGCCGCTGGACCGGGTGCGCCGCGCGGTCACCGAGGGCGGATCCGAGAACGCCGTGCTGGTGCGGACTTCCGATCACGGCGAGCTGCTGGGTGCGCACGGCGGGCTGCATCAGAAGTGGTTCAACCTCTACGACGAGGCCACCCGGGTGCCGTTCGTCGTCGCCCGGATCGGCGCCGCGGCCACCTCGGCGCGCACGGTGTCCGCGCCGACGTCGCACGTCGACCTGGTGCCGACGCTGCTCGGGGCCGCCGGGGTGGACGTGGACACGGTGGCCGCCGGGTTGGCCGACTCGTTCTCCGAGGTGCACCAGCTACCGGGTCGGGATCTGATGCCGGTCATCGACGGGGCCGACGCCGACGAGCGCCGGTCCATCTACCTGATGACCCGCGACAACGTGCTCGAGGGCGACACCAAGGCCTCCGGTCTGGCCCGTCAGCTGGGCCGGACCGTGAAACCGCCCGCGCCGCTGCGGATCAAGGTCCCGGCCCACGTGGCCGCCAACTTCGAGGGCCTGGTGGTCCGGGTGGACGACGCCGATGCACCGGGCGGCGCCGGGCATCTGTGGAAGCTGGTGCGCACCTTCGACGACCCGGCGACCTGGACCGAGCCCGGGGTGCGGCACCTGGCCAGCGACGGGGTCGGCGGCGAGGCGTACCGCAGCGACCCGCTGGACGATCAGTGGGAACTGTACGACCTGACAGCCGACCCGATCGAGGCCGAGAACCGTTGGGGTGATGCCGATCTGCTCGAGCTGCGCCAGCATCTGCGGATGCAGCTCAAGCAGGTCCGCGCGGAGTCGGTCCCGGAGCGCAATCAGCCGTGGCCGTATGCCGACCGGCAGCCGCCGACCGGTTCGGACCAGGGGCTGGTGCGACGGGTGCTGGGCCGGTTGGGGTTGTAGCCCTCAGGGCGCCCGCACAACGATCACCGGCGTGTGTGCGGCCTCGACCACCGCGGCGCTGACCGAGCCCAGCAGCATCCCGGTGAAGCCCCCGCGGCCGCGGCTGCCCACCACCACCAGCTGCGCGTCCTGCGAGTGCTTGACCAGCCGGCGGGCCGCCCCGTCGGGCACCACGACCTTGCGGACCGGCACCTGCGGGTACTGCTGCTGCAGGTCTGAGAGCCATTCGTCGAGGGCGGCAACGGCCTTGGGGTGCATCACTTCCCATTCCTTGCCGGGCAGTTCGATGCCGATGTTCTCGGACCAGGAATGCAGGACGATCAGCTCGACGTCGCGGCGCGCGGCCTCGTCGAACGCGACGGCCGCGGCGGCCTGCGATGCGGCCGATCCGTCGACGCCGGCCACCACCGGCAGCTTCGCGACATCCTCGGGCGCGCCGCGCTTTTCGTCGTGCACGATCACCACCGGGCACCGCGCGTGGTGGGCGAGGCCGGCGCTGACCGAGCCCAGCAGGCGCCGCGGGATCCGGCCCAGGCCGCGGCAGCCGACCACCAGCAGCTCGGCATCAGCGGACAGCGCCACCAGCGCCGGCACCACATCGTCGGAGAGCTCGGCGGTCTCGATCTGCAGCGCCGCATCGACGGAGCGTTCGGCGACCGCGCAGCTCTCGGTCAGCACCCGCTGGGCCGTCTTCTCGAGCGAGCGCCACACCTCGGGTGGCCGGATGAGGCTGACGCCCAGCGCCTCCTTGGGGGCCGGGGTGACGTGCACCAGGACCAGCCGGGTCTCGCGCAGTGCCGCGGTCCGGGCCGCCCACGCGACCGCGGCATCCGACGACGGTGAGCCGTCGACCCCGACCAGGACGGCGTGCTCGGCTGAAACAGTCATGACGCAGATCATCACACGCTCACCCTCACGGCCACCCCGGTAACGGCTCGTCGATGCCGATCCGGGCGCTGTAGATGAATCCCGCTCCCCGGAACTCCAGGGTGCCGTCGGCGCACACCGTGACGCTCAGCCGAGTGACTTCGTCGTCGTCCTGCACCCGTTCCATGAAGCGTTCGAGGTGCGCCAGTTCGGCGCCCTCGATCACGATGCACTTGATGGCCCGCTGGTGCCGGCTCCCGCAGTCGATGGCCGGCCGGGGTCGCTCCAACCGGACCGTCAACGGCTCGACGAAGGGGTCCGCGTGGCACGCGTGCATTCCGCCCAGCCATCCGAAGAAGGCCACCTCCCCGCAGTTGCCACACACCGGCCACCCTGACATTGCCCCTCCAGCACTAGACAGCTACCTCATTTTAGTGCGGTGGTCTGACATTTTGAGGCTGCCAGCAAACGGCAGACATCGGGCCGATTACTCGATCTGCCCGCGCGGGCAATACCATCTCTACCGAGATGACCGAGAATGCAGTAACAGCCCCCGCCACCGACGCCCGCATCGCCGCCGAGGCGGCGCGTCGGCGCACCTTCGCCGTCATCAGCCACCCCGACGCCGGTAAGTCCACGCTCACCGAGGCGCTGGCCCTGCACGCGCGGGCCATCACCGAGGCCGGCGCGGTGCACGGCAAGGCCGGCCGCCGCGCGACGGTGTCGGACTGGATGGAGATGGAGAAGGCCCGCGGCATCTCGATCACCTCGACCGCGCTGCAGTTCCCGTATCGCGACTGCGTCATCAACCTGCTCGACACTCCCGGCCACGCCGACTTCTCTGAGGACACCTACCGGGTGCTCACGGCGGTGGACTGCGCGGTCATGCTCATCGACGCCGCCAAAGGCCTTGAGCCGCAGACCCTCAAGCTGTTCCAGGTGTGTAAGCACCGCGGCATCCCGATCATCACGGTGATCAACAAGTGGGACCGTCCCGGCCGTCACGCCCTGGAACTCATCGACGAGATCCAGGAACGCATCGGTCTGCGCCCCACTCCCCTGACCTGGCCGGTGGGCATTGCCGGTGACTTCAAGGGCGTACTGGATCGCCGCAGCGGCAACTACATTCGCTTCACCCGCACCGCCGGCGGCGCCACCATCGCACCGGAGGAACACATCGCCGCCGACGCCGCGCACGACGCCGCCGGCGACGACTGGGACACCGCCGTCGAGGAATCCGAACTGCTCTCGGCCGACGGGTCGGACTACGACCGCGACGGCTTCCTGTCCGGCGAGTCCTCGCCGCTGCTGTTCACCTCCGCGGCGCTGAACTTCGGGGTGAACCAACTGCTCGACGTCCTGGTCGAGCTGGCCCCGGCGCCGGACTCGGCCACCGGCGTCGACGGGACCGAGCGGACCACCGACGGACCGTTCAGCGCGTTCGTGTTCAAGGTGCAGGCCGGCATGGACACCGCGCACCGCGACCGCATCGCGTATGCGCGGGTGTACTCGGGCACCTTCGAGCGCGGCGAGGTCCTCACCCACGCCGGCACCGGCAAGCCGTTCGTCACCAAGTACGCGCAATCGGTGTTCGGGCAGCAGCGCGCCACGCTGGACACCGCCTGGCCCGGTGACGTGATCGGCCTGGCCAACGCCGCCGCGCTGCGCCCCGGCGACACGCTGTATCGCGATGTGCCCGTGCAGTATCCGCCGATCCCGAGCTTCTCCCCGGAGCACTTCTCGGTGGCCCGCGGCACGGATCCCAGCAAGCACAAGCAGTTCCGCCGCGGCATCGAGCAGCTGGACCAGGAGGGCGTCGTGCAGGTGCTGCGCTCGGATCGCCGCGGCGACCAGGCCCCGGTGTTCGCCGCCGTCGGCCCCATGCAGTTCGAGGTCGCCGCGCACCGGATGGCCACCGAGATCGGCTCCCCGATCTCGCTGGAGCCGTTGCCCTACCAGGTGGCGCGGATCGTCGAACCCGAGGACGCCGAGTTCATGAACAAGCAGGTCTCGGCCGAGGTGATGATGCGCTCCGACGGCGTGCTGCTGGTGCTGTTCTCCACGCCGTGGCGGCTGCAGGGATTCCAGCGCGACAACCCCGACATCAAGCTGCGCTCGCTGGTGGCCGCCGCCGAGAGCTGAGCGCTACTCCCCGACCGCGATCGGCAGCCGGCCCTGCGGGTACGGCAGGTCGATGCCGTTCTTGTCGTAGGCGCGCAGGATCTCGCCGCGCAGCCGCCGCTGCACCGACCACTGCGCGTTCGGCTTGGTCTTGACCAGCATCCGCAACGTCAGCAGATCGGGTGAGAGCTCCTGCACGCCCAGCATCTCGGGCTCGCCGATCACCTTGGACTCCATCTCCGGATCCTTGATGGCCTGCTTGGCCGCCTCGACGGCCACCGACTCCGCGCGTCCGAGATCGGCCGTCAGCGACACCGGCACCTCGACGCGCGCGACGGCGTAGTCCTGGCTCATGTTGCCCACCCGGGCGATCTCGCCGTTGCGGACGTACCAGAGGGTGCCGTCGATGTCGCGCACGGTGGTCACGCGCAGGCCGACGCTCTCGACCTCGCCGATCGCTTCGCCGAGGTCGACGATGTCGCCGACCCCGTACTGGTCCTCGAGCAGCATGAACACCCCGGTGACGAAGTCGCGCACCAGGTTCTGCGCACCGAAGCCGATGGCCAGGCCGACCACACCCGCCGAGGCGATGAACGGCGCGATGTTGACGCCCAGCACGTTGAGACCGGCCAGCACCAGCCAGACCAGCAGGACGATCGACACGGTCGATTTCAGCACCGAGCCGATGGTCTGCGCGCGCTGCTGGCGGCGCGCGGCGATGCGGGCGGCGCCGGCCGTCGACGCGGCGCGGTCGCGCAGGTGACGCAGCAGCGGCGGCTTCTTGGCCGGCGCGTCGAGCTCCTCGCTCCGAACCTTGCGGGGGTGCGCCGTGGTGGCCCGATCGATCATCCGGTGCAGCAGGTAGCGGGCGACCAGCACCACGACGATGTACGCGACAAGCCGAATGGGTACCTCGATCAGCCAGTGTCGGTTGGTCTCCGTCCATTCGAAGGCAAGGGTGTACACATCCATGGCTTCGACCGTACCCATGGCGGGCGGTGCCCAATCCGCGCTGGGGGCTGCTACGTCCCCGAATCCAACTGCGCACACACCGCGTCGTAGGCCTCGCTGCTGAACGCGACCAGGACCGCCTGCTCCACGTCGACGTCGGCCGTCGACAGGGTTTCGATGGCCGCCGCGATGGCGTCATGCTGCGGCCAGCCGTAGACACCGCTGCTGATCAGCGGGAAGGCCACCGTGCGCGCACCCAGCTCGTCGCCGACCTCCAGCGACCGCCCATAGCAGGATTCGAGCAGCGCCCGGTCCCGCTCACCGGCGTTGTAGTTGGGTCCGACGGTGTGGATCACCCATTGGGAGGGCAGCTTGCCGGCGGTGGTCCAGCCGGCGTCGCCGGTGGCCAGGCCGTCGGGGAAGCGCTCGATGCAGTCCCGCAGGATCGCGGGCCCGCCGGCGCGGTGGATGGCGCCGTCGACGCCGCCGCCACCGCGCATCGCATTGTTGGCGGCGTTGACGATCGCGTCCACGTCCTGGCGGGTGATGTCGCCCTGGATGGCGGTGATGGTGGGCATGAGGCCAGTATGCGCGTGCAATAGCGGATGCCGCGGCCAGCACGGCTATGCGAAGCTGATCGGGACCACCCGCCCCGCACGACCGACGGAACTTCGCCCCCATGTCTTCGAGACCGCACCTGCGCTGGTTCAAGATCGCGGTCGCGGCGCTGTGCGTGCTGATCGGCACCGGATGCGCGCAGTACACCCTCGACGGGCGCGCGATGTCCATGCGGTACGACCCGTTCCGGGTCGCGGGCCTGCCGGCCACCGACGGGCCCAGCGGACCGACCGTGCCGCTGCCGGAGTCGGTCGCGCGGGTGCAGCACAGCGACGGCGGCGCGGTCGACCGCGCGGCGCTGCTGGCCATCGAGGACATCGAGGACTTCTGGGCCCAGCACTACTCCGAGACGTTCTCCGGCGGGTTCGCCCCGGTGCGGACGCTGGTGTCCATCGACCCGTCGGCTCCCGACGCCCCCGAGATCTGCGGGGCGGACACCTCCCAGCTGAAGTACAACGCCGCCTACTGCCGCACCCAGGATGTGCTGCTGTGGGATCGCGAGTTCCTGCTGCCGGTCGCACAGAAGTTCTTCGGCGACATGGCGCTGAACGGGTTGATGGCCCACGAGTACGGTCACGCGGTGCAGGTGCAGGCCCGCCTGGTCGACGCCGACACCCCCACGCTGGTCAGCGAGCAGCAGGCCGACTGCCTGGCCGGGACGTATCTGCGCTGGGTCGCCGAGGGCCACTCGCCGCGGTACACCCTCAACACCACCGGCGCGCTGGACCGGGTGATCGCCGGGGCCATCGCGATGCGCGACCCGATCTCGCTGTTCAACCTGCTGTCGGCGCCCTCGGATGCGCACGGCACCGCCCTGGACCGGGTCAGCGCCCTGCAGCAGGGCTTCGACATCGGCACCGAGGCCTGCGCCGCAATGGATCTCGACGAGATCAATTACCGCCGTGGGGATCTGCCCAGTCTGCTGTTCCACTCCGGCATCCCGGGCAGCGACGCGCCCATCACCGCGGCCACCGTCGCCGCACTGATGGACACGCTCGACGCCGTCTTCGCCCCGGCCGCGCCGCCGGTGCTGGTCACCGATCAGACCGGCTGCCCGCTGGCCGTGGGCCAGCCCACGGCCTACTGCCCGGACACCAACACCGTCAGCGTCAACCTCGGGCTGCTGGCGCAGATCGGCACCCCGGCCGACGAGAGCGAACAGGTGCTGCTGCAGGGTGACAACACCGCCCTATCGGCGGTCGCGTCCCGCTATGTCCTCGCGCTGCAACAGGAACGCGGCGTCGGCCTGGAATCCGGTGTGGCGGGGATGCGGACCGCGTGCCTGACCGGCGTCGCCCAGAGCGAGATGGCCCAGGGCTCCGATCTGCCGCTGGTGTTGGGGACCGGCGATCTGGACGAGGCGGTGTCGGGCATCCTCACCAACGGCATCGTGGCCAGCGACGTGCGCGGCGGCGTGGTGCCCTCGGGCTTCACCCGGATCTCGGCGTTCCGCTCCGGGTTGGTCGGCGACGCCGACGACTGCTTCCGGAGGTTCCCGTAGTGGCCGGCCCGTATGGGGAGCGGCCCCCTCGCGGCCCCCGCGGGCCCCGCCCCGGCCCCGACGATCCGACGGTCGCGTTCCGTCGGCCGCCTCCCCCGCCGCCCGAGGAACCGTGGTGGCGCACCGTGAACCAGCGCCCGGCACCGCCGCCGCCCCCGCCGGCGCCCGTTGTGCGGCAGGTGCCCGCTCCCGTTGTGCAGCGGGCGCCCGCCAAGGGCTCCCGGTGGTGGATCGTCGCGGGTGCCGCGGTCGTCGTCCTCGGCGGGGTGGCGTTGGGGGTCGGGTTCTCGACGCTGAATCCGGTGCGCGACAACGTCCTCGAGGTCTCCCAGGTCGAGGCCGATGTCTCCGCGGTGCTGCTGGACCCGGTCGACGGCTACGGGGTGACGGGGTTGACCAAGATCCGGTGCAACGACGGGGACGATCCCGTCGTCGCCGCCGGGGCCGAGTTCCGCTGCGAGGTGGTCGTCGACGACAAACCCCAGAGCGTGCTGGCGGTGTTCCAGGACGACGCGGGCACCTACGCGGTGGATCGGCCGCGGTAGCTCAGCCGTAGATGGCGTGGTACCAGATGTGGAACAGGGATTGCCGCGCGCCCTCGCTGGACTCTGGGGTGAAGCCGCTGCGCCCGATGCGGTCCAGCAGGCTGACGTTCATGCCGATCAGCGTCACCGTCAGGGTGGTGGCGTCGGGGCCCGGGCGGGCGCGCCCGGCGTCGCGTTCGACCTCGATAGCCTCGGCGATCGGCCCGACGAACTGGGCCAGCCAGTCGTCCCAGAACTGCTGCACGGCCGCATCGGTGTGCCGCGCATCCAGGATCGCCATGTAGAGGTTGGTGTGCCTCTGCCAGGACTCCACCACGTTGTCGATGCCGGCCTTGACGTTGTCGTGCGGGTCACCGGCGTGGGCGATGAACGGTGCTGTGCCGGCGAACATCTCGGTGAACAGGTCGGACAGCAGCGCCGCGACGGCCACCGACTTGTTGGGGAAGTAGAAGTAGAAGGTGTTGCGCTTGACCCCGGCCGCGGCGCTGATGTCGGCGACGTTGATCTCGTCGAAGCGGCGCTGCTCGAGCAGGTCGGCCAGCCCGGCGAGGATCTCGGCGCGGCGGGTTTCGCCGCGGTAGGGTCCGCGCCGGTCGGCCAGTTGTGGGGCCTGCGGGTCGGCGGTCATTCCGGGTTACCGAAATGCCGTGTCAGGAAGTCGATCTGGTGGGTGATCACCGGTTCGAACCACGCCTCGTCCGGATAGACATCGAAGTGGTCGCACGGGTAGTGCCGGATCTCGGCGCGGCTGCGCACGCCGGCCTTCATCGCGGCCGCCGGCGGGGCGCTGCGGTCGTAGTCGGCGATCTGCATCAGCATCGGTACCCGCACGTCCTTGGCGCGGCGGATCGGGCGGTAGTTGCCGACCTGCAGGAAGATGCGCGCGGCCAACTCGTTTCGCCATGTCGGGCCGGCCATCTGCAGGTGCTTGTCCAGCGCGCCGGGGGCATTCAGCGCGGCGATGGTGCCGGGTTCGCCGACGATCGGGGCCAGCACCGGCGGGCGGCGCAGCGCCGCGCTGATCGCGTCGCGGAGACCGACCCGCATGCTGCGGGCCAGGTGGGCCACGCCCTGGTTGCGGGTCAGCTGCAGCGCGGCGGCCAGCCCGTCCGGGGCCGGGGTCAGCGCGACGACGCCGGCGATGCGGGGGTCCTCGGCGGCGACGTTGAACACGTGTCCGCCGGCGAACGACACGCCCCACACGATGACCTTGTCGGGGTCCACGCCGGGCAGCGCGCGGGCGGCCGCGACGGCGCCGCGGTAGTCGGCGAGTTGTCCGGGGATCGAAAGGACTTGGCGCGGTTGGCCGTCGCTGTCGCCGAAGTTGCGGTAGTCGAAGACGACCACGTCCAGGCCGGCCGAGCTGAGTCGTTCGGCGAAGGCGGGCAGGGCGCTGTCCTTGGTGGCGCCGAGACCGTGGGCCATGACGACGGCGGGTCGGCCGTTCGGGCCGGCGAATGTGTCGCCGCGGCCCGGGTAGTGCCAGGCGTGGACGGTGTCGCCGTCGACCCGGAAGGTCAGGTCGTCGCGGGGCTGGTCGGGGGCGTCGGACTCGACCGGGCTGACGGTGGTCATGCGGGTACCTTTCGGGCGAGGTCGACGGGGCCGTACTGCGCCACACGGCGGGCGCCGGCGGGCAGTTCCTTCTTCTCGATCTCGTGGACGTAGCTGTAGTAGTCGAGCTGCTGGGTGTGACGCGGCCGGTCGGCGAAGTGCCCCATGTTGGCCTTGTCGTCGGCGTCGATGACGCGTTCCATCTCGTCCGGGTTCGGCGGCCGGTAGGTGCCGGCCAGGTAGGCGCCGAGCAGTCGGGACTGGCACTCGACGAACGGGAACAGCGTCGGCACCGCCTGGGCGAACCCGACGAACGCGATGTCGTCCATGTCGGGTTTGAGCATGCGCTTGTAGAGCCGGATCTTGTTGTCGGGGGCGCTGATGAAGTCCTTGTCGAAGAACGGGAACGTGATGTTGTACCCGGTGGCGTAGACGATGGCGTCGAAGTCCTCGTGGGTGCCGTCGACGAAGTGCACGGTCTGGCCGTCGAGGTTGGCGACGTTGGGCTTGACCTTGACGTCGCCGGATCCCAGGCGCAGCAACAGTTCACTGGACTGAGTGGGGTGCGCCTCGAGGAAGTGGTGATCCGGGCGCGGCAGCCCGTAGCGCTCGGGCGGGCCGGAGATCAGCGTGGGCAGCTTGCGGATGAGCATGCGCTGCCACTTGGCGGGGATCTGCGGGAAGGTGCGGGCGATCCGGTCGGTGGGCAGGCCGAAGATGTACTTCGGAACGACCCACGCGCCCGAGCGCGTCGACATGTACACCGTGTTCTGGAAGGTCTTCTGGGACAGCTCGCTGATGATGTCGGCGGCGCTGTTGCCGATGCCGACCACCAGGATGCGCTTGCCGGTGAGGTTCAGCGGGGTGCTCGGGTCGATGTACTGGTGCGAATGGAGGCTCTCGCCGGTGAAGGTGCCCGGGAAGTTCGGGTAGCGCGGGTCCCAGTGGTGGCCGTTGGCGACGACGAGGAAGTCGAACTCGCGGTCCTGACCGTCCTGGGTGCGCAGCGTCCAGCCGCCGTCGGGGTTGCGGCGCGCGTGCTCAACGCCGTTGCGGAAGTGGATGTTTCGCTTGAGGTCGAACGCCGCGGCGTAACGCTCGAGGTAGTCCTTGATCTGGGTGTGGTGCGGGAAGTCCGGAAACTCCTTGGGCATCGGAAAGTCCTTGAACGACAGGCGTTCCTTGGACGTGTCGATGTGCAGGGAGCGGTAGGCGCTGGAGTGCCCGTTGGGGTTGCCGAAGGCCCAGTTGCCGCCGATGCGGTCCGAGGACTCGAAGCACTCGTAGGGAATGCCGTAGTCGGAGAGCATCTTGCCGGCCGTCAGGCCGCTGATGCCGGCGCCGATGATGGCCGTGCGGGGGCGCGGTGCAGTCGTGGTCACGGGTGTCCTTTTCTGGCGACCGCCGGCGTGAGCCGCGCGGCGTCGCCGGCGTGCTGTGAGTTGAACCACTGTCTTGGGACCGACTGTAGGCACAGTTTGGACATCCGTCAAGAAGTCTCGACGCGCGTCGAGCGGAGTGTGGCGGGCGCTCTACGCTGGGGCGACGGCGAAGCCGGCCAGCTCAGACGCAATGGAGTCCAGGTCTCGCTCGGAGGTCGCCACGTCGTTCATGAAGACGGTGAGGACGCCGGCTCGGTCGAGATGTTCAGTCACTGCAAGCGGCGGTTGAGCTCTGTCGAACGCTCAGCCACCACGCGTGCCGCTTCGGCAGCCGATGGGAGACCGCGGTCGTCATAACCCAAAATCTCGTCCGCGGTGCGGTCATCTTTGACCTCTAACGCCGCGCAACGACGACCGATCGCGGCGAGTTGCTGGGCGAGCCGATCGGTGTCGGGGTCGTTCATACCGGGCGCCATTTCCGCATTTTAGACAGCGCCGGCATGCACTGACAGGATTCGCTCTCACAGCGATTCGGGCGGCAGGTACCGGCCGTGGACTCCCCGCGGGTCGCCCTCCTGGTACAGCTGGTCCTCGTAGTCGGCGCGCTCGGCGAGCATGTCGCGCCGGAACTGTTCTTGGCGTTGCTGTTCTTCACGCTGCTGCGCCGACCTGAGCGCCCAGAATCCGTAGCCGCCGGCGATCCCCAGGATCGCCAGGACCACGAACAGCCACGGGTGCTGCGCCGCGGTGCCGAGCACCATCAGCCCGCCGAAGACCGCAGCCGCGACCATCAGCGGTCGACGGTTGGTCGCACGCGCGACCGCCCCGCCCGCGCCTCCGATCGCCACCGCTGATCCCGAACCCGCGCTGAAGATCGCCACCAGGATCCAGATCGGCAGCCAGAGCC
>JAEWRC010000006.1 GCA_023460175.1 Actinomycetes bacterium | reverse complement strand
CATCGGGACCCGTCCGCGCACCGCGTCGGGCCAGCCGACCGTGCCGGGTTCAGTCGCCGCGGTCAGCCAGCGCGCCAGTTCGGCCGGGTCCGCGGCCTCGGCCGGGCTGAACTCGCCCCAGCCCTGCGGCCCCTCGAGGAGCATCCCCTCCCGCACCCCGGTGCCGTCGGCCAGCGGGATGGCGAAGGTCCGCGCGCGGTCGAAGTCGATCAAAGTCTGCACAATCACGGCACGCTAGCCCAGATCGCGGCCGGTCCGACGCCATCCGACACGAATATTCGCATTCTCTTGACCGATTCCAGAAAAGCGCGTAAGCATGTCCACATGACCTCGGCAACCGAGTACGCAGATCAACTGCGTGCGGCCGATCTTCGGGTGACCCGCCCCCGGATTGCGGTCCTGGGCGCGGTGCACGCGCACGCCCACGCGGACACCGACACCATCATCCGCGCGGTCCGCGCGGAGTTGCCCGATGTTTCGCACCAAACGGTGTACGACTCGTTGAACGCGCTGACCGCCGTCGGGCTGGTGCGGCGCATCCAACCGTCGGGATCGGTCGCCCGCTACGAATCCCGCGTCGGCGACAACCACCACCACATCGTGTGCCGCTCGTGCGGCGAGATCGCCGACGTCGACTGCGCCGTCGGCGACGCCCCCTGCCTGTCCGCCTCCGATGACCATGGCTTCTCGATCGACGAGGCCGAGGTCATCTATTGGGGCCTGTGCCCCGCCTGCGTAGCTACCCATATGTCGGGATCACACCCGTGATCACAGCCCGTCACACCACTCCCGAAAGGAAACGCAGTGCCTGAGGACAATGCCGTAGAGCATCCCCCGATTGGCGAGGCCCAGACCGAACCGGCAGAGACCAGCGGTTGCCCGATGGTCATCAGGCGGCCGGTCGAGGGCGGCAGCAACCGCGACTGGTGGCCCAACGCGGTCAACCTGAAGATCCTGCAGAAGAACCCCGACGTCATCGATCCCAACGACGAGGGCTTCGACTACCGCCAGGCCGTGCAGACCATCGACTTCGATGAGCTGGAACGCGATTTCGACGAGTTGATGACCACGGCCCAGGACTGGTGGCCGGCCGACTTCGGACATTACGGCCCGCTGTTTGTCCGGATGACGTGGCATGCCGCCGGCACCTACCGGGTCCAGGACGGCCGCGGTGGCGCGGGCCGGGGCCAGCAGCGCTTCGCCCCGACCAACAGCTGGCCCGACAACGTCGGACTGGACAACGCGCGCCGGCTGCTGTGGCCCATCAAGAAGAAGTACGGCAAGAAGCTGTCCTGGTCGGACCTGCTCGTCTACGCCGGCAACCGGGCCCAGGAGCAGATGGGCTTCAAGTCCGCGGGATTCGTCTTCGGCCGCCCGGATTACTGGGAGCCAGAGGAGGACATCTACTGGGGCGCGGAGGCCGAGTGGCTGGGCACCCGGGAGCGCTACGCCGACTCCGACGGTGACCGGACCCGGCTGCAGAACCCACTGGCCGCCTCCACCATGGGCCTGATCTACGTCAACCCCGAAGGCCCCGAGGGAAATCCGGACTACATGGCAGCGGCCATCGACATCCGCGAGACCTTCGGCCGGATGGCGATGAACGACGTCGAGACCGCGGCGCTGATCTGCGGCGGGCACACCTTCGGCAAGACCCACGGCAACGGCGACGCCAGCGTCCTGGGCCCCGAGCCCGAGGCCGCCGCGCTGGAGAACATGGGCCTGGGCTGGACCAACCCCAACGAGACCGGCAACCCCAACGACAAGGTCGCCAGCGGGCTGGAGGTGACCTGGACGCACACCCCGACCAAGTGGGACAACAGCTTCCTGGAGATCCTCTACAGCAACGAGTGGGAGCTGTTCAAGAGCCCCGCCGGTGCCAACCAGTGGCGGCCCAAGGACAACGGCTGGGCCAACTCGGTGCCGACGCCCGACCTGAAGGGCCGGACGCATCCGTCGATGCTCACCACCGACCTGTCGATGCGGTTCGATCCCATCTACGGCAAGATCACCCGCCGTTGGCTGGACAACCCGGAGGAGCTGCGCGAGGAGTACGCCAAGGCGTGGTTCAAGCTGCTGCACCGCGACCTGGGCCCGGTCTCGCGCTACCTCGGACCGCTGGCCCCCAAGGAGACCTGGCTGTGGCAGGACGTCACCCCGGCCGGTAAGCAGCTCTCCGATGCCGACATCGCCACCCTCAAGGGCGCCATCGAGGCCTCGGATCTGACTGTGGCGCAGCTGGTTTCGACCGCGTGGAAGGCGGCCGGGTCGTTCCGCGCCAGCGACATGCGCGGCGGTGCCAACGGCGGCCGGATCCGGCTGCAGCCGCAGCTGGGCTGGGAGTCCAACGAGCCCGACGAGCTGGCCCGGGTGATCGGCAAGCTCGAAGACATCCAGGCGAGCGCCGGGGTGAAGGTGTCCTTCGCCGACCTGGTGGTGCTGGCCGGCAACGTCGGCGTCGAGAAGGCGGCCAAGGCGGCCGGACACGACATCGAGGTGCCGTTCAGCTCGGGTCGCGGCGACACCACCCAGGATGAGATCGACGTCGAGTCCTTCGCTTACCTGGAGCTGCGGGCCGACGGATTCCGCAACTACCTCGGTAAGGGCCTGGAGGTCCCGGCCGAGTACCAGCTCATCGACCGGGCCAACCAGCTGAAGCTGTCGGCGCCGGAGATGACGGTGCTCGTCGGCGGTCTGCGCGCCCTGGACACCAACTTCGGCGGTTCGAAGCTCGGTGTGCTGACCGAGCGGCCGGGGCAGCTGACCAACGATTACTTCGTCAACCTCACCGACATGGGCCTCAAGTGGGAGCCGTCGTCGGCCGACGACGGCACCTACGTCGGCAAGGACCTCCTCAGCGGCGAGCAGAAGTACACCGCCAGCCGGGTCGACCTGCTGTTCGGTTCCAACTCGCAGCTGCGGGCGCTGACCGAGTTCTACGCCGAGGACGATTCCAAGGACAAGTTCGTCAGGGACTTCGTCGCGGCCTGGACCAAGGTGATGGACGCCGATCGTTACGACATCGGCAAGGGAGCCTGACTGCAGCCCTCGATGCGGTGCCCCGCGAGCTTCGGCTCGCGGGGCACTGTCGTTCTCGGCTGAGTCGTTCTCGGCTGAGGCGTCGTTCTCGGTTCAGTCCGGCCGGGGTAGCCGCGCGGCGATCAGCGGCGCGATCCGGGCCGCGAGGTAGGCGTGGCCGGCGTCGGTGGGATGCACCCCGTCGGGTCCGATCAGGCCCGGCTGGTTCATGAACCAGCCGGCGGCGAGGGGATCGAAGAAACTTCCCCCAGCCGCCGCGGCCTCGGCCCGCAGGATGTCGCGGATGCCCAGCATCACCGGCGGCACGTCCGGGGTGGGCCAGGCCGGCCCGATGACCAGCAGCCGTGCCCGCGGTGCGCGGCGCTGGGCCAGGTCGAACGCCTGGCGCACGCGGGTGCGCAGCCGTGCCGGGGGCACCTCCTGATCGTTGCGCGACCCGAAGAACACCACCACGGCGTCGTCGGCGCGGGTCGCCCGCACGATGAGGTCGGCGAAGACGCTGCCGCGGTTGCCCACGGTGTCATAGCCGGCGCGGCCCTCGGCGGCAACGTCGGCGACCACGTCGATGCCGCGCCGGGCCAGGCGCTGCCAGGCCAGCGCGGTCCAGTTCCGCGGTCCCATCCCGCCATCGACGGTGCCGGTGGTGTAGGAATCGCTGATCACCGCGACGCGCAGCAGCGGCGCTTCGCTGGTCGCGGGCGCGATCGCGGTACCGGGTGTCGCGCCGAGCAGCAGCACCGACGCGATCAGCAACGCACCCACCCGCGACACCCTCACCCGCGTCATCCTACGGTCGGCAACACCGGAGAACCGCGGCGCCACAGCGCAATTGCCCGTCGGTCTCAGCCGACCCGCACGGGGGTCCGCGCCGCGACGGCCTCCTCGGACGACGCGGGGCGCGGCGGATGCGGCCCGGAATCGACCATGCTGCGCATCCACTTGCGCGCCGGTTCCTCCACGCCGTGATAGAGCACGACGGCGCCGGCGACGGCCGTCGCCACGATGCCGAGCAGCAGCCACGGGCCCTCACCGCCCTGCAGCGTCAGCTCGAACTGCTGCGCGGCCCACTTCCAGGCGGTGTGCACCAACTCGTGGACCATGTAGAGCGCGAACGAGATCTGCCCGCCGTACACCAGCGCCCGGGTGGCCAGCAGCGACGGCAGGGCGCCGACGCCGATCGCCAGGGTGACCACCAGCGGGACGAAGAGCAGGTCGACCACGCCGCCGCTGTCGATCACCCCCGGAATCGGGCGCGCGTCGAGCCAGTACAGCAGCGCGATGATGACGCCGACCAGCAGCAGCGACAGCACCCCGGCGACCTGCCGATGCCGATGGCTCAGCCGCAGCCGCCGCACCGCCGCGCAGGCCAACGCGCCGGCCAGGAACTGCATGATGATGCGCGGCAGCCAACTCCAGGGCGTGTAGAACTCGCCGCTGCCCAGCAACAGCAGAACCGGTGGCGCCGACGCCGCGACGGCCAGCAGTACCAGGCTGCGCGCCCGCGTGACGGCCGCGACCCGGAAGACCACCAGCACCAGCACGCCGAACAGCAGGTACGCCAACCATTCCGCACTGATCGACCAGGCCGGGCCGTCCCAGCTGGACCCGTCGAAGTAGGGCTGGAACCACAGTTGCACCAGGAAGAACTGCCGCAGGTAGCTGATGGCGGTGAGCGAGGACGCCTCTTCCGATGGCACATGCCCGACGTGCAGCGTGAAGATGATCCAGGCGGCCGCCAGATGCATGGTGACCAGATAGATCGGCCACACCCGGGCCAGCCGCAGCCACAGGAAGTGCACGGTGGCCCGCGTCGACCACGCCGGCCCGAGGCGATCCAGATAGGTCCAGGTCAGCACGAAACCGCTGAGGATGAAGAACAGATCCACGCCCTGGGCGCCACAGTCGAGCAGCGGCGCCAGCGCCGCACTCAACTCCGGTGCCGCCTCGGCCAGCAGCGCCCGGAAATGGAACAGCACCACCCACAGCGCAGCGAAGATCCGCAACCCGGTCAGGGCCTTGATCTCTCCACCGCGCACGAAACACACTTCCCGTGAGGCTGCTTGGTCTCTCGCGCTTCGGCGAGCCATCCGGGCGGTCGGAGTCACACGACCTGACAACCGGCAGTCGGTAGCGTAACAGCGTTGCGGCGCACATTCGGTCGTCCACGCCGCGCGGCGGCCGTCCCGCGACGCCGTCAGTATTGTCGTTGTTTGCCAGACCTTTTCGTCGGTGCGCGCCCCACCAGTGAGGAATCCATGTCACAGCCGGTCGTCGTCGCGCTCGCGCTGATCGCGGCGCTGTGCGCGGCCCTCGGCATCGTCGTGCGCCAGCTGGCCACCAGGGACGTTCCCGCCGAGGCCGGCATGAGTTCGGCCATCGTCACCTCGCTGCTGCGCACCCCGCTGTGGTGGGCCGGCCTGGCGACCGCGGCCGCCGGATACGGCTTCCAGGCGTTGGCACTGTCATTCGGGTCGTTGATGCTGGTGCAACCGTTGCTGGTGTCCGCGTTGCTGTTCGCGTTGCCGATCAGCGCGCGACTGGCCGGCCGGCGCGTCAGCCGCACCGAATGGGGCTGGGCCGTGCTGCTCACCGCGTCGCTGGCGGTCTTCGTCCTGGTGGCCCATCCCCGCCAGGGACACAACGCGCCGTCGCCGCAGACCTGGCTGGTGGTCAGCGCGATCCTGGTGCCGCTGGTCCTCGGATGCGTGGTGTGCGCATCGCGGGCCGTCGGCACCCAGCGCGCCCTGTATCTGGCCACCGCCGTCGGCGTCCTGTTCGGCCTCATCGCGGTGCTGACGAAGCTGTGTACGCACCGGCTGCAGGTCGGATCCTGGCGCGCGATGCTGGAGACCCCGGCGCCGTACGTGCTCGTGGTGCTGGCCGTCGTCGCCACCGTGCTGCAGCAGTCGGCGCTGCACGCCGGGGCGCTACCGGCCTCGGTACCCGCGATGCTGGTGCTCGAACCGGTGGCCGCGGTGCTGCTGGGCACGGTGGTGCTCGGCGAGCAGCTGACCGCCCACGGGCTGGGTCTGGTGGCGCTGCCGTGCGCGCTGGTGGCGCTGGCGGCGGCCACGGTGGCCCTGGGCCGCGACTCGGGTGCCCTCGACGAGCGCATTGCCGCCCAACCCTTACCAAAGAATTAGACCGTGCACCCGGTGACCTTAGAGTCGCCACTTAATGTCGCGGTGGAGGCACAGAACAACACGCCACCGAAATGAGGCCGAACATGAACCGCTACGGAAATCCTGTGTTCGACTGCAACGGCGCGCGGCTGCGGGCGCAGAGTCGCCGACTGGCCACCGTTGTCACCATCAGCGGCGAGGTCGACATGGTCAATGTCGATCGAGTCACCGAACATGCCCGACGCTACGTCCTGGCCGCCACCTCGGTGGTGCTGGACCTCAGCGGCGTCCTGCACATGGACGATCACGGCCTGGCGCTGCTGCGCGCGTTCGACGAGGACTGCGCCGAGACCGGACAGGACTGGGTGCTGATTGCCAGCGACGCCGTGATCGACGTACTGGCCGGCACGCCGGACGCCTACCCGATCGCGGGCTCGGTCCCCGAGGCGCTGACTTACTTCGCCGACGAGACCCAGCGGCGCCGCACCCTGCTGCTGCCGCTGCTGAGCAAGTCCGCCTAAACTGTCGCCGATGGCGACCCTGACATCACTGAATCTCGCCCACCCGCACACCAACCCCGCCGCCACGTCGCGGCCGACCGGCATCAACAAGGTGCCCACCACCGAGCCGGTCGCCATCACGGCCCCGGGTTCGCGACGCGACGGCGCCGGCAGCGGGCTGGCGGGCGACACCATCGGCGACCGCAAGCATCACGGCGGTGACGATCAGGCCGTATACGCCTATGCGCGGGAGGATCTCGACGCCTGGCAGCAGCGGCTCGACCGAGAGCTGACCGACGGGATGTTCGGCGAGAACTTCACCACCGCGGGTGTCGACGTCACCGGGGCGCGGATCGGTGAGCGCTGGCAGGTCGGCGACGACGGGCTGGTCCTGGAGGTCACCTCGCCCCGCACGCCGTGCCGGACGTTCGTGGAGTGGCTGGGCATCGACGGCTGGATCAAGACCTTCACCCAGGCGGCGGTCCCGGGCGCGTACCTGCGGGTCGTGCGCCCGGGCACCGCCCGCGCCGGCGATCGGATCGTCGTCACCGACCGCCCCGACCACGACATCACGGTCGGCCTGGTGTTCCGGGCGATGCTGCTGGAACCGGACCTGCTGCCGCGCCTGACCGACGTCGACGCGCTGCCGGCCCGCATCCGCGACGCCGCCCGGCAGCGCGTCGGCTAGCGGGCGTCGTGGATCTCCCCCGGCCCGACCCCGACCAACCGCATCTGGCCGACGTGGTGCCCGCGGTGCTGGCCGCCATGGGCGTCGCCGGATTCGAGGCACGAATCCCGTTGGCGGCCGAGCTATCCGGGGCGTGCGTGCTGCTCGTCGACGGGCTGGGCGCCGACCTGCTCGACGACCACGCCGAGGACGCCCCGGTGTTGGCCGGGCTGCGCGGCCCCTCGGTGCACGTCGGCTTCCCCGCCACCACCGCGGCCGGCCTGGCCGCCGTGGGCACCGGTCACCGCTCCGGTGAACACGGGCTGGTCGGCTACACGTTCCTGGTCCCCGACACCGGGGTGATCAACGCGCTGCGCTGGCGACCCCACCCGTGGGGGCCGGATCTGCGCGATCAGGTGGTGCCCGAGGAAATCCAGCCGCTGCCAACCACATTCGAGCGGGCAACGACGGCCGGCGTTGCGGTCAGCGTGATCTCGGGCGCGGAGTTCACCGGCTCCGGGTTGACCCGGGCGGTGCTGCGCGGCGGCCGCTACGTCGGGGTGCACGCCCTGGGTGATCTGGCGGCGTCGGTCAGCTCGACCATCGCCGAGGGCGGCTTCTGCTACGGCTATCACAGTGAACTGGACCTGGTGGGGCACCTGCACGGCCCCGGGTCGACGGCCTGGCGCATGCAGCTGCGGCAGGTCGACCGGCTGGTGGAGTCCGTCGTCGAGACGCTGCCGCCGGGCGGGCTGCTCGCGGTGGTCGCCGACCACGGGATGGTGACCGCCGACCCGGCGGCCGCCGTCGACCTCGATTCCGAGCCCGCGCTGTTCGACGGGGTGGACGCCGTCGGCGGCGAAGCCCGCGCCCGCCACGTCTACACCCGCGACGGCGCCACCGAGGACGTGCTGCAGGTCTGGCGCGCGAGGCTGGGGCCCAGCGCCTGGGTGGTCTCGCGGGACGAGGCCATCGCCGCCGGCTGGTTCGGGCCTCGGGTGCGCGACGCGGTGCGGCCGCGCATCGGCGATGTGGTGGCCGCGGCCCGCGATTCGGCGGTGTTGCTGCGCCGCACCGTCGAACCGCTCGAGTCGGCACTGGTCGGCCACCACGGCTCACTGACCAGCGCCGAGCAGCGCGTCCCGCTGCTGCTCGCCTACGGCTGACGGGCGCCGGATAGCCTGTCTCACCGTGATCGTGCTGCTGCCGCCCTCGGAAACCAAACGTGTCGGCGGCGAGGGCCCGCCGCTGGAATGGGAGTCGCTGAGCTTCCCCGCGCTCAATCCGTTGCGCGACAACCTCGTCGACGAACTCGTCGCGCTCGCCGCCGACCGCGATGCCAGCCGCCGTGCCCTGGGCCTGTCGGCAAAGCAGGACGCGGAGATCGAACGCAACGCGGCGCTGCGGACCTCACCGACGGCCCCGGCCATCCTGCGCTACACCGGGGTCCTCTACGACGCGCTGGACATCGAATCCCTGAGTGCGGCAGCGCGTTCCCGCGCGGACGCGCGTTTGGCGGTCGGCTCCGCGCTGTTCGGACTGCTGCGCGCCGACGACGCGGTCCCGGCCTACCGCCTCTCGGCGGCCTCCAAGCTGCCCGGGCAACCGACGCTGGCGTCGCGGTGGCGGCCGGTGCTGGAACCGGTGCTCGCCGAACTGGCCGCCGACGAGCTCGTCGTCGACCTGCGCTCGGGTTCCTATGCCGGCCTCGGCCGGCTGCCCGGTGCCGTCGACGTCGACGTGGTGGCCGAGCACGCCGACGGGCACCGGACCGTCGTGAGTCATTTCAACAAGGCCCACAAGGGGCGGCTGGCCCGCGTGCTCGCGACCAGCCGCGCCGAACCGGGCACCGCCGCGAAGGTCTGCGAGATCGCGCGGCGGGCCGGCATGACCGTCGAACGCGACGACAACCACCTGACGGTGGTCGTCGCCGCGTAGCTATTACACCTGGCTCGCCGGTCTCAGGCCTTGGCGAGCTGCTTCTGCTCGTAGAGCCGGGCCCACTCGGCGCGGGGCCGAATCGAGGTGTCGACGTCGGTGGCGTTGGCGCGCAACGCCTTCACCGTGGCCTGCTCCTTGGGGGTCAACTTGAACGGGTCCCAGCCGAAGAAGCGGCAGGAGTTCTCCCAGGTGATCTTGTTGATGTCGGAGTCGCTGGCCCCGGCGTTGTTGAGCTCGGCCAGCACCTGCTCGGGGGCATCGGGCCAGAAGCAGTCGCTGTGCGGGTAGTCGCACTCCCAGGCGATGATGTCGATGCCGATCTCGTGACGCAGCTTCAGCGAGGTCTTGTCGGTGACGTAGCAGGCCAGCGAGTGCTCGCGGAACACATCCGAGGGCAGCTTGTCGCCGAAGTCGCGGCGCAGCCACTTCTGGTTAGTGTAGTGGCGATCGGAGCGGTCCAGGTAGAACGGGATCCAGCCGATGCCGCCCTCGGAGAAGGCGAACTTCAGGTCGGGGTAGTTGCGCATCGCCGGGCCCCACAGCAGGTCCTGGGCGCACATCGCCGAGACCTGGGTGGCCAGGATGATCAGGTTGTCGATCGGCGCGTTGGGCGCCATCGAGATCGCGCCGAAGCCGGTGCCGATGTGCAGACACATCACCACGTTCTCCTCGGACAGCGTCCGGAAGACCGGGCCCCAGTAGTCCTCGTCGTGGTAGCTGGGCAGGCCCTCGAGGTGCGGCAGTTCGGGCATCGTGACTGCGCGGCAGCCCTTGGCCGCGACCCGGCGGATCTCGTTGCACATGCCCTCGGGGCTCCAGGTGGGCAGGATCGCGATCGGGATGAAGCGATCCGGGTAGCTGCCGGCCCACTCGTCGATGTGCCAGTCGTTATAGGCCGACACCATGACCAGGGTGACGTCTTCGCGCGTCATGTTCAGGTGCCGCGCCGAGAACCCGGTGAAGGTCGGGAAGCACATCGAGGCCAGGATGCCGTTGCGGTTCATGTCCCGCACGCGCTCGTGCACGTCGTAGACGCCGGGGCGCATCTCGGCGAATCCGGCGGGGTCGCGGCCCCACTCCTCGGCCGGCCAGGACACCACGGCGTTGAGACCGCTGACGCCCTGCGGGCGCCCCTGGTACATCCACTGGTCGACACCCTTGTCGTCGGTGACGACGATCGGTGCATCCGCCTTGTACTTCTCGGGAACGTGGTTGAGGAACATGTCGGGCGGTTCGACCACGTGGTCGTCAATGCTCACCAGGATCAAATCGTCGACGTTCATCGGTCTCCTTAATCAGGCCGCGGTTGTGCGAGGGTGGGCTGGCCCATTCCCTTCCTCCACTTGTACCCTCGATCACCATGACCGTCTCTGCGCTATCGGACAGACATGATGCAGAATCGGCCAAGCCGCGTCAGATCGATCTGCGCCGGGGTGGCCGGGCGCTGGCGGGCAGCTATCTGTACGAGGGCGACAAGCTGCTGACCGGCTGGCATTCCCACGACGTGCACCAGATCGAATACGCGATCGGCGGCGTCGTCGAGGTCGAGACCCCGGCCGGTCACTACCTGCTGCCGCCCCAGCAGGCCGCCTGGCTACCCGTCGGCCTCGAACACTCCGCGACGATGAATCCCGACGTCAAGACCATCGCGGTGATGTTCGATCCGGAACTGCTCCCGCACGCCGGGGACCGGGCCCGGATCCTGGCGGTGTCGCCGCTGATCCGCGAGATGATGATCTACGCGCTGCGCTGGCCCATCGACCGCCCCGCCGGCGATGAGGTCTCCGACGGCTTCTTCCGCACCCTGGCACACCTGGTCACCGATGCGCTGGACCACGAGGCACCGCTGAGCCTGCCCACCTCCGAGCACCCCATCGTGGCCGCGGCCACCGCCTACACCAAGGAACACCTGCAGTCGGTCAGCGCCGAGGACGTCAGCCGCGCGGTCGCGGTCTCGGAACGCACCCTGCGCCGACTGTTCCACGACACCCTCGGCATCTCCTGGCGGACCTACCTGCTGCACGCCCGAATGCTGCGGGCGATGGCTTTGCTGGCGTTGCCCGACACCAGCGTGCAGGACGTGTCCAGCGCCGTCGGGTTCGACAACCTGAGCTCCTTCACCCGCGCATTCGCGCAGTTCAGCGGCGAGACGCCGTCGTCGTATCGGCGCCGGGTCAAGCGCGTCGAGGAACCGGCGCGCCGACGGTCGCGGTAGCGATTTCGTCGCTGAAATGTGTCGTGCGACACTTTTGCCATGCGAAATCCACTCGGTGCGCCGAAACTGGCGCGACCGAAGCTCGAGGGCACCATCGCCGTGGGCGATTTGCGACGGGTCGGGTTTGCCGAGTTCGGCGACCCGCAGGGCCGGCCGGTGTTCTGGCTGCACGGCACGCCCGGGGCGCGCCGGCAGATCCCGACCGAGGCGCGGATCTATGCCGAACAGAACCAGCTGCGACTGATCGGGGTGGACCGGCCGGGCATCGGCTCGTCGACGCCGTACCAGTACGAGAACATCGGCGCCTTCGCCGACGATCTGCAGATCATCGCCGACACGCTCGGCATCGACCGGATGACCGTCGTCGGCCTCTCCGGCGGCGGGCCCTACACGCTGGCCGCCGCGGCCGCCATGCCCGACCGGGTGGTGGCCGTCGGGGTGCTCGGCGGCGTCGCGCCGACCGTCGGCCCCGATGCCATCAAGGGCGGGGCGATGACGCTGGGCACTGCCGTGGCCCCGGTCCTCGAGGTGGTCGGCGAGCCCATCGGCAGCGTGGCCACCGGGCTGGTCCGGCTGATCAAACCCGTGGCGCTGCCCGCTCTCGAGATCTATGCCCGGGTGTCCCCGGAGGGCGACCGCCGGCTGCTGGCCCGGCCCGAGTTCAAGGCGATGTTCCTCGACGATCTGCTCAACGGCGGCCGCAAGCAACTCGGCGCCCCGTTCGCCGACGTGGTGAACTTCGCCCGGGACTGGGGATTCCGCCTCGACGAGGTCAAGGTGCCGGTGCGGTGGTGGCACGGCGACAAGGACCACATCATCCCGCACTCGCACGGCGAGCACGTGGTGGCCCAGCTGCCGGATGCCGAGCTGTTCACGCTGCCCGGGGAGAGCCACCTCGCCGGCCTCGGCTACGCCCACGAGATCCTCGGGTCCATGTCCGAGCTGTGGGAACTCCACGCCCAGAACTGAATTCGCCCGCCGACCGGGAAGCAGCCATGAGAGCCGAAGATCACCCGAACCACACCACCGACGTGCCGATGCTGTTCCCGCCTGCGGTGGAACGTCTTCAGATCAAGTACGTCAACCCGGCCATGCGGCCCTTCGCCAAGCGGCTGCCCGGCTTCACGATCATCAAGCACACCGGGCGCACGTCCGGGACCCCGTACGAGACGATCGTGACGTCGTACCGCAAGGGCAACGTGTTCGCGGTGCTGCTGGCGCACGGCAAGACCAACTGGGTGAAGAACGTGCTGGCCGCCGGCGAGGCCGACGCGCGGCTGCTGCGCCGCAAACTGCACCTGGTGAACCCGCGGATCCTTCCTGTCGGCTCCGACGGCACCGGATTGCCGCTGATCCCCCGCCTGGCGGTGCGCAGCGTCGGGGTGTTCGTCGCCGATATCGCCTGAGTCGATATCGCCTGAAGCGACCGGTCAGGACCCGATCAGCACCGTGCGCAGCAGGTGCATCGCCACCGTGCTGGACCGTTCCCGGATGTCGGCGCGGTTGCCGGGCAGCAGCAGCGTCTCGGTCCGGCCCGCGCCGTCGGCGGTCGTCACGCTGAAACACACTGTGCCGACCGGCTTTTCGTCGGTTCCGCCGTCGGGCCCGGCGATGCCGGTGATGGCCACCGCGACGTCGGCCTCGAAGCGCCGCAACGCACCCTCGGCCATCGCCTCGGCCACCTGTTCGGAGACCGCACCGTGCTCGATGATCAGGCCGGCGTCGACCCCGAGCACCGCGGTCTTGGCCTCGTTGGAGTAGACCGCCGCGCCGCCGGCCACATACGCCGAGGAACCGGGGCGGTCGGTCAGCCGGGCCGACACCATGCCCGCGGTACACGACTCGGCCGTGGCGACCCGCCGCCCCGCCAGCAAGGCCGCAACCTGCTCGTCGATGGTGGCGCCGTCGGTCGAGTACAGCGCGCGAGTGTGCTCGGCCTGCAGGAACTCGACGAGCTTGCGGTAGCTGGGCTCACCGGCCGGCTCGTAGCGCGTGACGATCTCGAGTTCACCGCGACGCAGGCAGGTGGTGATCTCGAGCTGGTCGAAGCCCGCGACCTCGGTCTCGGCCTGGCGCAGCGAGTCGGCCAGTTCCGATTCCGGCACGCCGAACATCCGCAGCGTCTCCTGGCGGTACCGGGTGCGCTGCGCGATGGCCTGCTGCACGGTGTGGGTGGCCAGCGCGGCCGGCCACATCGCCTGCAACTCGCGCGGCGGACCGGGCAGCACCACGACGGTCGGCGTGCCGGCGACGACGACCCCGGGCGCGGTGCCCACCGGTTCGAGCACCGTGGCGCCCGCGGGCACCAGCGCCTGCTTGCGGTTGGCCGCCATCACGGCCTCGAAGTCCGCACCCGGATAGCGCTCCATCAGCCGCCGCAGGATCGCCGCGATGCGATGTTCGAGCTCGATGTCCAAAACCAGTTCGCGGCCGCTGAATTCGGCCACGGTGGCCACCGTCATGTCGTCGGCGGTGGGACCCAGGCCGCCGGTCGTCAGGATCACGTCGACGCCGGCGTCGGCCTGGAAGCGCAGCGCCGCCGCGATGTCGTCGGGCCGGTCGCCGCAGATGGTGAGGTGGGCGAGCTCGATCCCGAGTTCGAGCAACTGATCCGCCAGCCAGGGGCCGTTGCGGTCGGTGATCCGGCCGGTGAGGACCTCGGTTCCGGTGACGACGATTCCCGCGCGGGTACCCACGGCTACGGCGTCGCCCCGGGCGCGCGGACCACCATCGGGACCGCCGGGAAGTAGGCCGCCATCTCCGAGCGGCACTTGCGCAGCGCCGCCGTCCCGTAGCCCCGCTTGCGGTGTTCGGGATGGATCCAGATCCGCACGTTGACCTCACCCCCGGCCAGCTCGCCGAAGACCAGACCCACCTTCTGCGGCCCCTCGACCGCGACGAACCAGGCGGCGTCCTCGGTGAACAGCCGGGTCTTGGCCGCGCTGAGCTCGTCGTCGAGATCGCGGGCCGGAGCCCCGGAGCCGTCCCCGGCGGTGTGGGTGTCCTCGGTGCGCGCGGCGAAGATGTCGCGGTCCGCAGCGGTGTCGAAGGGCCGCAACGCCAACGTCTCACCGCTGGCGGCGGGCCGCTCGCTGACGGTGAAGCTCAGTTGCGAGTTGAGATCCTCGAGTTCGGCGGCGATCTTGCGGCGCGAGCTCTTGGTCAGCAGTTCGAACGACAGGCCGAGCACCGCCTCGGCCGACTGGCGCGAGGTGCCCAGCAGCTCGGCGATGACGTCGACGGCCGCGCCGCGGTCCTCGGCCTCGACGATCGCGTCGAGTAGCTCGTGCCTGCGGTCCAGCGCGCTCAGCATGGCGTCGGTGATCTCCCGACGTGCGGCGGCAATGTCGTGATCGGCCATGACGCAACCATAGTTCAGGATCGCGGCCGCGCGCTGGCGGAGACGGCCGGCGGTAGGCTCGGGCGCCAAGTCGACCCGAAGGGAATGTCGGCCCGAAGGGAATGTCGTGACCACTGCCGTACCGCCCATCCGCCCGTTCCGGATCGCCGTCGACGACGCGGAGTTGGTCGACCTGCGCGAGCGTCTGGCCCGCACCCGCTGGCCGGAGGCCGAATGCGTCGAGGACTGGAGTCAGGGCATCCCGCTGTCCTACACCCGCGAGCTGGCGCGCTATTGGGAGCACGACTACGACTGGCGCGCCCGGGAGGCCGCGCTCAACGAAATCGAGCAGTTCCACACCGAAATCGACGGCCTGGACATCCATTTCCTGCATCAGCGGTCGCCGCACGACGGGGCGCTGCCGCTGCTGCTCACCCACGGCTGGCCCGGCTCGGTCGTCGAGTTCCACAAGGTGATCGGCCCGCTGACCGACCCGACAGCGCACGGCGGACGCGCCGAGGACGCCTTCCACGTGGTCTGCCCGTCGCTGCCCGGCTACGGGTTCTCCGGTAAGCCCGACAGCGCCGGCTGGGGCGTGGAGCGGATCGCCGCCGCCTGGGAGACCCTGATGCAGCGGCTCGGCTACGACCGCTACGGCGCCCAGGGCGGGGACTGGGGCGCCGCGGTGACCAGTGAGATCGGCCGAAATCGCGGCGGCTGCATGGGGATTCACCTCAACATGCCGCTGGGACGCCCGCCGAAGGAGCCGACCGGAGCGTGGTCGGAAGCCGAACAGCAAGCGCTGGCCGCAGCCGCCGAGCATCGCCGTTGGGGTACCGGATACGCCCAGCAACAGTCCACCCGGCCCCAGACACTCGGCTACGGCCTGGCCGACTCCCCGGTGGGGCAGCTGGCCTGGATCGTGGAGAAGTTCTGGGCCTGGACCGACTGCGCCGGGCATCCGGAGAACGTGCTCAGCCGCGACGAGATGCTCGACGACGTCATGATGTATTGGCTGACCAACTCGGCGACGTCCTCGGCCCGGCTGTACTGGGAGAGCTACCGCGGGTTCGGCCGCGGCGAGCGGGTCGAGATCCCGACCGGGGTGGCGGCCTTCCCCAAGGAGATCCTGCGGTCGCCCCGTAACTGGTGCGAGCAGTCCTACAACATCACGCACTGGACGACCATGCCGCGCGGCGGCCACTTCGCCGCCCTCGAGCAGCCCGAACTGTTCGTCGACGACGTCCGGACCTTCTTCGCGACGCTGCGCTGAGTCGGCGGGGGCGTGTGCCCGGCGGGACGACTGCGATAAACTAGAACACGTTCCAGTCTTGCGCTGCTTCCCTGCCACACGCTCACCAGGAGCCGACTATGCACACTCCCCTCTGTGACCAATTGGGCATCGAGTTCCCGATCTTCGCCTTCACCCACTGCCGCGACGTCGTGGTGGCGGTGAGCAAGGCCGGCGGCTTCGGCGTGCTCGGCGCGGTCGGATTCACCCCCGAACAGCTCGAGATCGAGCTGAAGTGGATCGACGAGAACATCGGCGACCATCCCTACGGCGTCGACATCGTGATCCCCAACAAGTACGAGGGCATGGACGCCACCGACCTGGACCCCGAGGTGCTCAAGAAGACGCTCAATGACCTGGTGCCCCAGGAGCACATCGATTTCGCCAAGAAGATCCTGTCCGATCACGGCGTGCCCGTCGAGCACAGCGACGACGACGCCCTGCAGCTGCTGGGCTGGACCGAGGCGACCGCCACCCCGCAGGTCGAGGTGGCCCTGCAGCATCCGAAGGTCACCATGATCGCCAACGCGCTCGGCACCCCGCCGGCCGAGATGATCAAGCACATCCACGACGAGGGTCGCGTGGTGGCGGCGCTGTGCGGTTCGGCGCGCCAAGCCCGCAAGCACGCCGACGCCGGCGTCGACATCATCATCGCCCAGGGCGGCGAGGCCGGCGGCCACTGCGGCGACGTCGGCTCGATCGTGCTGTGGCCGGAGGTGGTCAAGGAGGTCGCGCCGGTGCCGGTGCTGGCCGCCGGCGGCATCGGCAGCGGTCAGCAGATCGCCGCGGCGCTGGCCCTGGGCACCCAGGGCGCGTGGACCGGTTCGCAGTGGCTGATGGTCGAGGAGGCCGAGAACACCCCGGTGCAGCAGGCCGCCTACGCGAAGGCCACCAGCCGCGACACGGTCCGCAGCCGGTCGTTCACCGGCAAGCCGGCGCGGATGCTGCGCAACGAGTGGACCGAGGCCTGGGAGAACCCGGAGAACCCGAAGCCGCTCGGAATGCCGTTGCAGTACATGGTTTCCGGGATGGCCGTCGCCGCCACCCACAAGCACCCCGACGAGAGCGTCGACGTGGCGTTCAACCCCGTCGGTCAGGTCGTCGGGCAGTTCAGCAAGGTGGAGAAGACCTCCGCGGTCATCGAACGCTGGGTGCAGGAATACCTGGACGCGACCGCGACGCTCAACGAGCTCAACGACGCCGGGTGAGCTTAGGGGTTTAGGCGTAAAAGTCCTGCTGCCAGCCCAAGTCGCCGGCGCACTCCAGCGGCAGGCCGTCCGGGGATTGGGCGGCCGCGCCGCGGTTGGTCGGGCACGGCGCCCCGATCTCCTGCACGCCGTACAGCGGCGGTGACCAGACCCAGAAGCCGGAGTCGACCGGCGGCCACTGGTTCGGGATGTAGTGGCAGGCATACGTCTGCCCCTCGACGCCGCGGCCGAAGATGAAGCGTTCCCAGCTGTGGCATTTGGTGCTCAGCTGCACGTCGTGGGCCATCCCGGGGACGTCGGCGTAGGCGTGTTCGGGATCGGCCGCGGCCGCTCCCGCGCCGCCGAGCGCGAGGGCGCCCGCCGCGGCCAGGACGGCAACAGCGCCGGCTGCGTCGCGAATCATGTCCCGCCTTCCCGTCGGCCCGTTCGCGAAGCCTATCCGCTGCCGCGGCGCGATCGGTGAACTTCTGCGCGAAACACCGTCGTCGCAGCGCCGAAATTGCTGCTCAGGGTGGTTTGCTGGACGCACGCGGTCCAACGAGGCACAGGAGGCCCCCGGTGTTGTCCAGTCGCAAGGTGTTGATGCTGACCGGATCGGGTGCGCTGCTGGCGATCGTCGTGCTGTTCGCCGGGATGACGACACAACCCGGCGCCGACCCAGCGCTGCCGACCGCGGTGGCGGCGCCCACGACCACGACGACAACCACCACGACGACCTCGCCGAACTCGACCACCAGCACCGCCGGCACCGACACCGACGACCTGGGCTTCATCGGGTCCAAGGCGCGGTGCGAGGAGGGGCAGAGCGCCGTCGCGCTGGGTCGCACCCAGCGGTCGATGGTGGTGGTGTGTGCGGACTCCAGCGGCGACTACGAGTACCGCGGCGTGCGGATCAGCGACGGCGCGATGCTGACCACCCAAGCCCAGTCCACCGGTGACGGCACCTTCGTCGCGAACAGCGAGGGCTCCCGGTACCGCGTCTCGCCCGAGGAGCTGACCGTGACCTCGGGCGGCAAGCTGATTTACGGCGACACCTGGGCGTTCTACGAGGCCCCGAGCTTCTCCGCGGAATCCGAGGACACGACCAAGACCGTCACCGCCACTCCCACGACGACTTCGACTGCGACTCCGACGAGTTCGGCGCCGACGCGCTAAGGCACCGACGGCACTGCGGGAGGCGGCGCTGCCGATGATGGTGGCGCTGACTGCGGACCGGCGGGCAATCCGCGCGGCGAACTCGCGTCGGGGTTCATCGGCCGCTGGGTGAACAGCAACAGCGCGTCGGCCCCGCTGACCTCCTGGGTCTGCACCGCGTGCCAGAGGTCGCGCAGGTAGCCGAGCCCGCGGCCCTCCGGCGGCGGGGTGCTGGTGCTGCCGGGTGGCAGATTGTCCGGACTGGCCAGGTGCGGGACGCCATCGGCGGCGCCCGGCGCCGGATCCGGCGGCGGGGGCGCGGGGTCGGCGCCCGCGACGGGCGCAAGGGTGATCGCGACGGCTGCGCTCAGCGAGCCGAGTAGGACTGATCGAATGCGCATACTCGGTGTTCACCCCGCGGGTCCCATTTGTTACATCCGCCTCAGTATCCGCCGTCGTCCCCACCCGCGAACCGGGTTCCACAGAACGAGTGAGCCAATGCCGGGAAAACCGGCGAGGCGGCGCCGCATTCGGTGTAGGAACAGGTTCTAGTTCCTTTCCGAGTTCACCGCAGCGAGGAGCCAGCAGGATGCCCGGACCGACCCTGTCCCCCGGTTTCGACTTCACCGATCCCGACCTGAACCGCGAGCGTCTGCCGGTCGAGGAGCTGGCCGAGTTGCGTCGCGTCGCGCCGATCTGGTGGAACGAGCAACCCGTCGGCGACGGCGGCTTCGACGACGGCGGCTTCTGGGTGGTGACCAAGCACAAGGACGTCAAGGAGATCTCCATCCGCAGCGACGTCTTCTCCAGCGAGGCCAAGACCGCGCTGCCCCGCTACCCGAAGGGCTCCACCGCAGAGCAGCTGGAGACCGGCAAGTTCGTGCTGTTGAACATGGACGCGCCGCACCACACCCACCTGCGCAAGATCATCTCTCGCGGGTTCACTCCGCGCGCGGTGGAGCGGCTGCGGGCCGACCTCGACGAGCGCGCGCAGAACATTGCTCGCGCCGCGGCCGAGCACGGCCCGGGCGACTTCGTCGAGGACATCGCCTGCGAGCTGCCACTGCAGGCGATCGCCGGACTGATCGGGGTGCCGCTCGAGGACCGCAAGAAGCTGTTCGACTGGTCGAACCAGATGGTCAGCGACGACGACCCGGAGTTCGCCCACTACGACAACCGCAGCGCGGCAACGGAATTGATCATGTATGCGATGCAGCTGGCGGCGCTGCGCGCCGAGCAGCCGGGCGAGGACATCGTCACCACCCTGATCGAGGCCGACGTCGAGGGACACAAGCTCTCCGACGACGAGTTCGGTTTCTTCATGGTGCTGCTGGCCGTCGCCGGCAACGAGACCACCCGCAACTCGATCACCCACGGCATGATCGCCTTCGCCGAACACCCCGAGCAGTGGGAGCTCTACCGGCGCGAGCGCCCGCCGACCGCGGTGGACGAGATCGTGCGGTGGGCCACGCCGGTGACGTCGTTCCAGCGCACCGCACTGGCCGACTACGAGCTGTCCGGGGTGCCGATCAACAAGGGTCAGCGGGTGGTGATGTCGTATCGCTCAGCGAATTTCGACGAGGACGTGTTCGACGACCCGTTCACCTTCGACATCCTGCGCGACCCCAACCCGCACGTCGGCTTCGGCGGCACCGGGGCGCACTACTGCATCGGGGCGAACCTGGCGCGGATGACCATCGACCTGATGTTCAACGCGATCGCCGACCACATGCCGGAACTGACCCCGCTCGGCGAGCCGCAGCGGCTGCGCTCGGGCTGGCTCAACGGCATCAAGCATTGGCAGGTCGACTACCGCGGCGGCACCCGCGTCAGTTGAACCGGTTGAGCCCCGGGATCTTGTCGAGGATGCGGTCGCGCAGCCGCGGCTTCTCGGGCACCTGCGGCACCACCGGGGCC
>JAEWRC010000005.1 GCA_023460175.1 Actinomycetes bacterium | reverse complement strand
GGATGGCCCCGCCGCCGGCACCGGGCCTGCCCGCGCCGGACGCGCCCGCACCCGGGGCGCCGCTGGGTCCCGCCCCCGGGCCCGCCGCCTGATCAAGCTTCGTCGTCGAAAGCGCGCCCGCCGACCAGCGGTAGGAGCCGCAATTTCCCGTCGGCCTAGACTTGTCGGTGATGACTGACAGTCCTGAACTCGTGGCGGCGGTGCGCTCCGCACTGTCGAAGGTGATCGATCCGGAACTCCGCCGGCCGATCACCGAAATCGGCATGGTGAAAAGCATCGAGGTGGGGGCCGACGCGGCCGTCCACATCGAGATCTACCTGACCACCGCGGCGTGTCCGAAGAAGTCCGAGATCAGCGACATGGTCACCCGCGCCGCGGCCGACGTATCGGGCACCGGTCCGGTGACCGTCAGCCTCGACGTGATGAACGACGAGCAACGCGCCGAGTTGCGCAAGCAACTGCGCGGCGACTCCGCCGAGCCGGTGATCCCGTTTGCCCAGCCGAACTCGCTGACCAGGGTGTACGCCGTGGCCTCCGGCAAGGGCGGCGTCGGCAAGTCCAGCGTCACGGTGAACCTCGCGGCGGCCATGGCCGCGCGCGGGATGTCGGTCGGCCTGGTCGACGCCGACATCTACGGGCACTCGGTGCCACGCATGATGGGCACCGACGACCGGCCCGTGCAGGTCGACTCGATGATCGTGCCGCCCGTGGCGCACGACGTGAAGGTGATCTCGATCGCCCAGTTCACCCAGGGCAACACCCCCGTCGTGTGGCGGGGGCCGATGCTGCACCGCGCGTTGCAGCAGTTCCTGGCCGACGTGTACTGGGGCGACCTGGATGTGCTGCTGCTCGACCTGCCGCCGGGCACCGGCGATGTGGCCATCTCGGTGGCCCAGTTGATCCCCACCGCCGAGATCCTGGTGGTGACCACCCCGCAGCTCGCGGCCGCCGAGGTGGCCGAGCGCGCGGGTGCCATCGCGTTGCAGACCCGGCAGCGGGTCGTCGGCGTGGTGGAGAACATGTCCGGGCTGGTGTTGCCCGACGGCAGCACCATGGCCGTGTTCGGCGAGGGCGGCGGCCAGCAGGTCGCCGAGAGCCTGTCGCGGTCCGTGGGCGCCGACGTGCCGCTGCTGGGCCAGGTCCCGCTGGACCCGGCGCTGGTGACCGCCGGCGACACCGGGGTACCGCTGGTGCTCTCCGCGCCGGATTCGGCGGCCGGCAAACAACTGCAGTCCATCGCCGACGCGCTGTCCGCGCGCAAGCGGGGGCTGGCCGGGATGTCGCTGGGACTGGACACCGCCCGCCGCGGATAACCGCTCGGGTCAGGTGGCGTCGGGATCGAACTTGGTCGGCCGTTCCGGCGCCGGGGTCGACGGCTCCACGCTCGGCGGTTGCGGCCGCGACTCGGTCCCGTCGAACTTGCCGGTGAGGATCGAATCATCGCCGTCGAGAAGGTGTTTGGTGATCGCGGCGCGCGGCGTCATTCCGCGCAGCTTGTTCAGTTCGCTCAGCGGCTCGCGGAACTCCTCGAACTCCGGGCCGAAGTCCTCGCGTAGCTGGCTGGTGGCACCGGAGACGTAGTCGCGGGCCTGCCGCAGTGCGTTGCCCGTCCAGCGGATGGCGCCGGGAAGCCGCTCGGGGCCCAGCACCACCAGGCCGATGACCACCAGCACCAGCATCTCGGCCCAACCGACGTTGGCGAACATCTCAGTGGTCCGGTTGCGGGGTCACCCGTAGGACGACGTTGCGGCCGTCGCGCACCACCTCGATCTCGGCTTCCTCGCCGATCTTGAGCTTGCGCACGGCGACGATCATCTCGTCGGCGTCGGCGACCTTGCGGTCGGCCACCCTGATCACCACATCGTTCTCGAGGATCCCGGCGCGCTCCGCAGGGCTGCCGGCCTTGACGTTGGCCACCTGCGCCCCGGAGGCGAGGTCATTGCTCACCGACCGGGCGCTCAGGCCCAGCGTGGGATGCGCGATCTTGCCGTCCTTGATCAATGCCTCGGCGGTCAGTTTCACCTCGTTGACCGGGATGGCGAAGCCCAGGCCGCTGGCACTGTCGGAGAGCGACTTGCCCGCGGTGTTGATCCCGATGACCTCGGCGTTCATGTTGATCAGCGGACCGCCGGAGTTGCCGTGGTTGATCGACGCGTCGGTCTGGATGGCGTCGATGACGGTGTCGGTGTCCGATCCGTCGCCGGACAGCGGGACCGGCCGGTCCAGCGCGCTGATGATGCCGTGGGTGACGGTGCTGCGCAGCCCCAGCGGGGCGCCCGCCGCGATGACTTCCTCGCCCACCTGGACCTTCTCCGAGTCGCCCAGCCGGGCCACCGTGAGGTTGTCGACGTTGTCGACCTTGATGACGGCGAGGTCGGTCTTGGGATCCCGGCCGACGAGATTGGCCGGCACCTCCTTGCCGTCATTGAACACGACGGTCATCTTGTACTGCGCCGGGTTGCTGGCCGCCTCGGAGATGACGTGGTTGTTGGTGACGACGTAGCCGCGGCCGTCGATGACGACCCCTGACCCCTGCGAACCGGACTGGTCGCTGGTCGCTTCGATGGTGACCACGGAGTCGGCCACCGAGCGGGCCACCTCGGCGAAGCGGCCGGCCGGCTCCTCGCCGCCGCTGCTGGTCTCCAGCGTCACCTTCGAGGTGGTGAACGCCTCCACGACCTCAGCGGTCTTGCGGCCGAACCAGCCGCCGACCAGGCCGATCACCAACGCCAGGGCCGCCAGGATGGCCAGCGCGCGGTAGGACACCCGGCCGCCGAACAACACGTCGCGGACCCCGAGTTGCTTGGTGTCGGCCGCAACGGGCTGATACGCCTGCCGGTCGACGGCGGGGCTGCCCAGGGCCGCGGGGGCGGCCGGGTCGCGCCACGGGTCGTCGGGCGCCTCGGCTTCGCCGTTCTGGCCGTCGAGGGCACCGGCGTCGATCGGATGCCGCTGCAGGGAGTCGGCGCCGGCGAAGGGGCGCCCGAAGGCCTCGGCCAGCACGGGATCCGGCGGCAGGTCGCGCGGGGCGAACTCGTCGTCCTCGCGGAACTTCTTGGACCGCAGATTCTCCGCGATGAAGGACCCGGAGACACCCGCGGGCCGGCCGAAGGCACGGCGGGAGGCGTCGTCGACGGGCGGTCGGGATACGGGACGCGGCGCCAGGCGCGGACCGCTGGACCCCGGCGCGGAGTCTTGGTTAGGGCTCAAGTCATCCTCTTCTGGCGCTCACGGAGCACGGGCTGGTTTCCTCGAGGCCCGGCCGTGCTGTGGGTCCGGCGTCGTCCACCCTACCGGCGGCGGCGCCAGCCGCGGGTCCGGTCGTCAGGCAAGTGTTCGTCGAGTGGGCCCACGGCATCGTCCGGGGGCGTCAGCGGGGCGTTCGGGATCTGCGACAACGCGGAGAACAAGGTGCTCGGCATGCTGATCGGGCAGGACGACTCGCGCAGCGTCTCGCGGGTCTGTTGCTGCGCCTCGACCTCGGCGGCGCACTGGGCGCACAGCGACAGGTG
This sequence comes from Actinomycetes bacterium, assembly GCA_023460175.1. Taxonomy (GTDB): domain Bacteria; phylum Actinomycetota; class Actinomycetes; order Mycobacteriales; family Mycobacteriaceae; genus Mycobacterium. The sequence continues at coordinate 16,671 of JAEWRC010000005.1, read as the reverse complement.
GTGGGCGGCGCGCAGGTGGGCATTCATCCGCAGTTCGCCGTCGACGTACGCGGCCACGGCCTCGATCGACAGATGCTCGGTGGAACCGAACTGGCGCGGCGCGCCGACGGGCATGTCGCTCTGCGAGGCGAACTGGGCGGGCAGCCACGAGAAGGCTCGGCGGAACAAATGTCCACGCTCGATCATCACCCGCACTCCTCTACCCTCGACTCGGCGGTGGGCCCGCCTGACAGATCCACCTCGAATGTAGCGCGCTGCCCGGGCAGCTTGATAGCGATAGTCCACTTGCACAGCCGACTTTCCCGCCTCAGACCGGGTCGGCCGCAGCCTCGTTGGCCGCGAGATAGTCCCGGATGGCGTTCCGGCCGCGGTGGATGCGGCTGCGGACCGTGCCGAGCTTGACGCCCAGCGTGGCGCCGATCTCCTCGTAGGACAACCCCTCGATGTCGCAGAGCACCACGGCGGCGCGGAACTCCGGCGGCAACGAATCCAGGGCGGCCTGCAGGTCGGCGTTCAGCCGGGCGTCGTGGTAGATCTGCTCGGGGTTCGGGTCCTCGGCGGGCACCCGGTCGTAGTCCTCGGGCAACGCCTCCATGCGGATCCGGCTGCGGCGCCGCACCATGTCCAGGAACAGGTTCGTGGTGATGCGGTGCAGCCAGCCCTCGAAGGTGCCGGGCTGATAGTTCTGGACCGACCGGAACACCCGGATGAAGGTCTCCTGGGTCAGGTCCTCGGCGTCGTGCTGGTTACCGGAGAGCCGGTAGGCCAGTCGGTACACCCGGTCGGCGTGTTGCCGCACCAGTTCGTCCCAGGACGGCATGGTGGACAGGTCACCGGTGGCGTCGAACACGGCGGTGCCCTGCGGCTCGTCACTGGGTTCAACCCAAGCCGTCGTGTCCTGCTCGAGGTGGGCCATGCTGGTCGGGGCCATCAGTGGGGTGGTCGTCGCATCCTCCTGGTCGTGGCTGCGGAGTGAAGTCCGCAGAGCATTGCCCTCACCAACATCGAAATGCGCGGGGCTATTCCCGGGATTGTTTCCCGACCACCGTGCGCCACGTTCCATGGCAATACCGTCGTTGATCGGCTTGTGGCGGGGGTGTGAGCAAACTGAAGTTTCACTGAGAATGCCTTCGCACCGCCCGTCAGCTGCGAAGATGCACCCGCCGACGGCCATATTCGAGTTCGCCACCGGGAGTGTCGACGGGACGCCGTGACGGGCGCGCCTGTTCCCCGCTGCGGCGGATTGGCTCTACGCTGCGGGAATGGCCTCTGAAGACGAACCGAGCGGCGCCGCGACCCCCAGTCGCGCCGAGGCGATGCTGGCCCACGCGGAGGGCTCGATCTCCGAAGACGCGGTGCTGGCCGCCGCCCGGGAGCGCTCCGAGGACACCGGCTGCGGCGCGGTGACCCCGGCCGTCGGCGCGCTGCTGAGCCTGCTGGCGCGGCTGTCCGGCGGCAAAGCCGTCGTGGAGGTCGGCACCGGCGTCGGGGTCAGCGGGCTCTGGCTGCTCGCGGGCATGGGCGACGGCGGCGTGCTGACGACCATCGACGTCGAACCCGAGCATCAGCGGCTGGCCAAGCAGGCCTTCACCGACGGCGGCATCGGACCGTCGCGGACCCGGCTGATCAGCGGCCGCGCCCAGGAGGTGCTGACCCGCCTCGCCGACGAGTCCTACGACCTGGTCTTCATCGACGCCGACCCGCGCGATCAGCCCGAGTTCGTGGTGGAGGGCGTTCGCCTGCTGCGGGCCGGCGGGGTCATCGTGGTGCACCGCGCCGCCCTGGGCGGCCGGGCCGGGGATCCCACCGCCAACGACGCCGAGGTCACCGCGGTGCGCGAGGCGGCGCGGCTGATCGCCGAGGACGAACGGCTGACCCCGGTGCTGGTGCCGCTGGGCGACGGCATCCTGGCCGCGGCGCGCGACTGAAACTTTCCGCCTTTTCGGAGCCGTCACACCATTGACCGGGGACTGAACGGGCGTTTAGGCTGTTAAACGTGCGTTCAACCGAGGATCTGACCGCGACGGCCCGCATCCGCGATGCGGCCATCGAGCAGTTCGGGCAGCAGGGCTTCGGCGTGCCGGTGCGCGCCATCGCGACCGCCGCCGGAGTCAGTCCCGGTCTGGTCATCCACCACTTCGGCTCCAAGGACGGCCTGCGCAAGGCCTGCGATGATCACGTCGCCGCGGCCATCGCCGAGGCCAAGACCGACTCGATGCGCACGTCAGATCCGGCCGCCTGGCTGGCCGCCATGGACGAACTCGAATCCTTCGCCCCCATCATGGGGTATCTGACCCGCAGCCTGCAGACCGGCGGTGACCTGGCAAAGATGTTGTGGCGCAGGATGATCGACAACACCGAGCAGTATCTCGAGGAAGGCGTGCGGGCCGGCACCATCAAGCCCAGCCGCGACCCGCGGGGCCGGGCCCACTACCTGACCGTCGCCGGCGGCGGCGGATTCCTGCTCTACCTACAGATGCACGACACCCCGCACGATGTGCGCGCGGTGCTGCGCGACTACGCGCGCGACGTGACCATGCCCGCCCTCGAGATCTACACCGAAGGGCTGATGGCCGACAGCACGATGTACGACACCTTCGCCGCCCAACAGTGGGCCGACACGGACGGCACCATCCACCACAACTGACGGGATCCGCCATGCCAAACTCACCGCACACCATCGAAATCGAAGGCCTGTCGAAGAGTTTCGGGAAGACCAAGGCCGTCGACGGCCTGGACATGGTGGTGGCCCCCGGTGAGATCGCCGGGTTCCTCGGCCCCAACGGGGCGGGCAAGTCGACCACCATCCGCGTCCTGCTCGGCCTGCTGCGCAGCGACGCGGGCGCCGTGCGGGTACTCGGCGCAGACCCGTGGCGCGACGCGGTCGATCTGCACCGCCGGCTGGCGTACGTGCCCGGCGATGTGACGTTGTGGCCCAACCTGACCGGCATGCAGGCCATCGACTTCCTGATGGGTCTGCGCGGCGCGCCCGACCCCGACACCCGACGCCGCGATGCACTGATCGACCGGTTCGAACTCGACCCTCACAAGAAGGCCCGCACCTACTCAAAGGGCAACCGGCAGAAGGTCGCCATCGTCGCCGCATTCAGCGTGCCCGCCGATCTGTACATCCTCGACGAACCCACCTCGGGCCTGGATCCCTTGATGGAACGAGCCTTTCAGGATTGCGTCGCCGAGGTCGCCGCCGAGGGGGCCGCCGTGCTGCTGTCGAGCCACATCCTGGCCGAGGTCGAAAAACTCTGTGACACCGTCACGATCATCCGGGCGGGTCGCACGGTCCGGTCCGGGACGCTCACCCAGCTGCGGCACCTGATGCGCACCACGGTGTCCGCGCGCACCCGCAGCGATCCCGCAGTCCTGCAGAGCATTCCCGAGGTCCGTGACTTCACCGTTGCCGACGGCACCGTCCGATTCACCGTGGACCGTGCCGATCTCGACCGGGCGATGGGACAGTTGACCGCACTGGGCCTGACGGAACTCACCGTCACGCCGGCCTCTCTCGAGGACCTGTTCCTGCGCGAGTACCAGGGAGTCGGCCGATGACCGCCACCGCCGCGACCCGGCGCCCGGCCCGCCATCAGACCCCCGCGCGCGGATCGGCCCTGACCGGCACCTGGAGCCTGCTGCTTCTGGCGCTGCGGCGCGACCGCCTCCGGCTCGGGATCTGGATCGGTGCGGTGATCCTGCTGGTGGCCTACACGCCGGGCGCGCTCGAACTGGCCTATCCCGACGAGGCGGCGCGCATCGCCCGCATCGATCTGCTGAAGACGCCGGCGGCAATGATGTTGGCCGGCCCCATGTTCGGCATCAACGAAACCGACATGGGCGTCATGATGGCCACCGAGCTCACCCTCACGCTGATCGTGGCGACCTCGATCCTGGCGGTACTGACGGTGCTCCGACATACCCGCGCCGAGGAGGAATCCGGCGCGGCGGAGTTGGTGCTGGCCTCCGTTGTCGGTCGCGACGCGCGCACCGCCGCCGCGCTGCTGCTGGCCGCGGGCGTCAACGCGGTGCTGGCGGTGCTGATGACGACTGCGCTGGCCCTGAACGGCTTCGCGCTGCTCGACAGCGCCGGGATGGCACTCGGAGTGGCCGCGGCCGCAATGGTGTTCGCGGCCGTGGCCGCGGTGACCGCCCAGCTGTGGCGGCAGTCCCGCACGGCCACCGGCGCCGCGCTGGCGGTACTGGCGGTGGCGGTGCTGGTGCGCGGCGTCGGCGACGTCATCGACAGCTCCGGCAGCGCACTCTCGTGGTTCTCCCCCATCGCGTGGACCCAACAGATGCGTCCGTTCGCGGACCTGCGCTGGTGGCCGCTGCCGCTCCTGATCGGGCTGGCCGTGGCGCTTGGGGCGCTCGCGGCCGTGCTGCAGAACCGGCGTCAATACGATGCCGGGACGTTCCCGTCGACCGGCGAGCGACCGAACGCCCGGCCCGTCGGCGGCGTCCTCGGTCTGCACCTGACCCTGCAGCGCGGACAGGTGCTGGGCTGGTCGGTCGGGCTGTTCCTGGCCGGGCTGTGCCTAGGTTCACTGACCAACTCGATGCTCGAGGCCGCCGAGGGCAACGAGCTGATGACCCGGATGCTCGCCGCCGACGGCACCGACGGGGTCTACACCACCATGACCCAGTTCTTGGCCGCGGCGGCCTCGGCGTTCACCGTGGCGGCCGTGCTGCGGTTGGCCGCCGACGAACGCAGCGGCCTGGCCGAACCCGTGCTGGCCGGCGCGGTGTCGCGGTGGCGATGGCTGCTCACCGCGGTCGTCGCGGCCGTGGTCGGGTCAACGGTGCTGATGCTCGCCGCCGGCGCGGGCAACGGTCTCGGCGCGGGGCTGGTGCTCGGCGAACCCGCGACCGTCCTGCGGTTGACGGCGGCCGGCCTGGCCTATGTACCGGCGCTGGTGGCCATGGCGGGCGTCGCCGCGGTGGCGGTCGCGCTGCGCCTGACCTGGATCGGTTGGGCCGCAGTGACGTTCGTGGTGGCGACGCTGTATCTGGGCGCGCTGCTGCGGCTGCCGCAGTGGCTCCTCGACCTGTCCCCGGTAGGCCAGATCACCGCACCCATCGACCTGTCCGTCCTCTCGCTGGTGGTGCCGACCGCGGTGGGAGCCGCGCTGGCGGTGCTGGCCGGCTACCTGTACCGCAATCGCGACGCCACCTAACTCAACAAGCGATTTCGGCGTGATCTGACACGCCCAGCGAGTGAGATCACGCCGAAATCCCAAGAGAAAGGCAGCAACATGAACCTCAGCCTTCGCGCGATCGCCGCCGGTGTCGTCGGCCTGGTGGCCACCGCGGCGCTGTTGTTCTGGCCGGCGGGCACCTTCGCCTACTGGCAGGCCTGGGCGCTCATCGCGGTGATGGTGGCGCTGAGCACCCCGTACACGGTGTACCTGGCCACCAGGCATCCGCAGGTGCTCGAACGGCGGCTGCGGGTCGGCCCGGCCGCAGAAACCCGAACGGTCCAGCGCCTCGCGGTATTCGGGCTGCAGGCCTCGGTCCTGGCCGCGATGGTCCTCAGCGCGCTGGACCGGCGATTCGGGTGGTCACACGTGCCCAACTGGCTCTGCGTCGTCGGCCTCGGCCTGGTCGCCGTCGGGCTGGGGATCTCTATCCTTGTTGTGCTGCAGAACAGTTGGGCGGCAGGAACCATCGAGATCCAGACCGGGCAGGAACTCGTCGCCCGCGGGCTCTACGGGATTGTCCGCCATCCGATGTACTTCGGCGCGACGCTGATGCTGGCCGGCATCCCGCTGGGCCTCGGATCGTTCTGGGGTCTGCTGCCCGGCCTGCTCGGCGCGGTGGCGCTCGTCGTGCGCACCGTCGACGAGGAGAGGATGCTGGTGCACGATCTGCCCGGCTATCCCGAGTATCGAACCCGGGTGCGGTTCCGGGTGGTGCCCTACCTGTGGTGATCCGGCACCCGGCGGCGTTCCGGTCCGCATACTGATCCCATGGAGCAACTGCTGACCGGCCTCGGGTTGTCCACCGCGGCCGGCCTCAACGCCTACATCCCGATGCTGCTGCTCGGGGTGCTGGCGCGGTTCACCGAAATCGTCAGCCTGCCGCAGGGCTGGTCGTGGCTCGAGAACGGCTGGGTGCTGACGATCGTGGCGGTGCTGCTGGTGGTCGAGGTCATCGCCGACAAGGTCCCGGCGCTCGATTCGATCAACGACACCGTGCAGACGTTCGTACGCCCTGCTGCCGGCGGCATCGTCTTCGGCTCCGGCACCGCGGCGCAGACCGCGGCGGTGTCCGACCCCGGCCAGTGGGCCCAGTCCGGGCAGTGGGTCCCGGTGCTCATCGGAGTTGTTGTGGCGCTGGTGGTCTCGCTGACGAAATCGGCGGTCCGGCCCGCGGCCAACGTCGCCACCGCCGGGGTGGCCGCGCCGGTGCTGTCGACGGTCGAGGACGTCGCCAGTTTCGGGCTGGTGTTCGTTGCGTTGCTGCTGCCGGTCCTGGTGCTGGTGATCCTGGCGGCGTTGATCTGGGCGGGTTGGCGGTTGTGGCGTCGCATCCGTCGTCGCAAGAAGGACGAGCGCTACGCCCCGCCGGTCAACGTCGCCGACGATTGGCATGAGCCGCAGCCGTAGGGCGGGAGCTAGATCCAGATGCCCTTGCCGACCGCGACGATGCCGCCGGCGCTGATGGAGAACCGCTCGCGGTCCTTCTGCAGGTCCACCCCGACCATCTCGCCCGGGCCCACCACCACGTTCTTGTCCAGGATCGCCTTGCGCACCACCGCGCCCCGGCCGACCCGCACCCCCGGCATCAGCACGCTGCCCTCGACGATGGCGCCGTCGTCGATCGCGACGTTGGACGACAGCACCGAGTTGCGCACCGAGGCCGCCGAGATGATGCTGCCGGCGCCCACCACGGACTCCTGCGCCGAGCCACCGTTGACGAACTTGGCCGGCGCCAGGTTCTCCGACCCGCCCCGGATCGGCCAGCGCTTGTTGTAGAGGTTGAAGATCGGGTGCACCGACACCAGGTCCATGTGCGCGTCGTAGAACGCGTCCAAAGTTCCCACGTCGCGCCAGTAGCCGTGGTCGCGTTCGGTGGCGCCGGGCACCTCGTTGTTGTTGAAGTCGTAGACCGAAGCCATCCCATCGGCGACCAGCCGCGGGATGATGTCGCCGCCCATGTCGTGATCGGAGTGGTCGTCCTCGGCGTCGGCCCTGATCGCATCGATGAGCACCTTGGTGGTGAAGATGTAGTTACCCATCGACACGAACGCCTGCTCGGGGTCGTCCGGGGTGCCGGGCGGGTCGGTGGGCTTCTCGATGAACTGCCGGATGCGCCCGGAGTCGTCGGCGTCGATGCAGCCGAAGGCGCTGGCCTCGGCGCGCGGCACCCGGATCCCCGCGACGGTGGCGCCCGCACCGCTTTCGATGTGCTGCTGCACCATCTGCTCGGGATCCATCCGGTACACGTGGTCGGCACCGAAAATCACGATGTAGTCCGGATCTTCGTCGTAGATCAGGTTCATCGACTGATAGATCGCGTCGGCCGAACCGGTATACCAGCGCGGACCGAGCCGCTGCTGGGCGGGCACCGGCGTGATGTACTCCCCGGCCAGACCGGATAGCCGCCAGTTCTGCGAAATGTGACGGTCCAGTGAATGCGACTTGTATTGCGTGAGAACACAGATGCGCAGATACCGAGCATTGACCAGATTGGACAGCACGAAGTCGATCAACCGGTAGCCGCCGCCGAAGGGAACCGCCGGCTTCGCCCGATCCGCGGTCAGCGGATACAGCCGCTTCCCCTCACCTCCGGCCAGGACGATGCCCAGCACATGTGGCGCTTCCCTCATGGCCTCAAACCTATCGCCACCCGCCGGATGCGGCTAGGCCAAACGCCGAGCGACCCCCACCCGGTGACGGATTCGGCCGCCGAACCCCGGGCGGCGGTGCGGCTTCGCGGCCGCGCCACTACCGTCAAGCACATGCGGGTGGCGATGATGACTCGGGAATATCCGCCGGAGGTCTACGGCGGCGCCGGCGTGCACGTGACCGAGCTCGTCGCGCAGCTGCGCCGGCTCTGCGAGGTCGACGTGCACTGCATGGGTGCCCCGCGCCCCGGCGTCACCGTCGCCCAGCCCGACCCGAGCCTGGCCGACGCGAACGCGGCCCTGACGACGTTGTCGGCCGACCTGGTGATGGCCCACGACGCCGCGCAGGCCACTGTCGTGCACTCGCACACCTGGTACACGGGCATGGCCGGGCACCTCGCCGCGCTACTGCACGGCGTCCCGCACGTCGTGACCGCGCACTCCCTCGAGCCGCTGCGGCCGTGGAAGGCCGAGCAACTCGGGGGCGGCTACCGGGTGTCGTCCTGGGTGGAGAGCACCGCGCTGGGCGCCGCCGCGGCCGTCATCGCGGTGAGCTCCGGGATGCGCGAGGATGTGCTGCGGGTCTATCCCGAGCTGGATCCCGGCCGCGTGCACGTGGTGCACAACGGCATCGACACCGATGTCTGGCATCCGGTATCCCGCGCGGAGGTGGCCGAGGAGTCGGTGCTGGCGGGCCTGGGGGTGGACCCGTCCCGGCCGATGGTGGCCTTTGTCGGCCGGATCACCAGGCAGAAGGGGGTCCGGCACCTGGTGGCCGCGGCCCACCGCTTCGCGCCCGAGGTACAGCTGGTGCTGTGCGCGGGCGCCCCCGACACCCCCGAGATCGCCGCCGAGACAACGGCCGCGGTGGAAGAACTCGCCGCGGCTCGCAGCGGGGTGTTCTGGGTGCGGGAGATGCTGCCGATCGCCGACATTCGCGAGATTCTGTCGGCGGCAAGCGTTTTCGTCTGCCCGTCGGTGTACGAGCCGCTGGGCATCGTCAACCTCGAAGCGTTGGCGTGCGCCACCGCGGTGGTCGCCTCCGACGTCGGCGGGATCCCCGAGGTCGTCGACGACGGCACCACCGGCACGCTGGTGCACTACGACGCCGCGGATCCGCGCGCGTTCGAGTCCGGCCTGGCCGAGGCGGTCAACGCGTTGGTCGCCGATCCCGCCAGGGCCGCAGCCTACGGCCGAGCCGGCCGCCAGCGGTGCGTCGACGAATTCTCCTGGTCGCGTGTTGCCGAGCAAACGCTGGAGATCTACCGCAAGGTGTCGAGTTGACCGCGGCGGCGGTCAGCTCGTGACGTTCTTGAGTTCCTCGCCCAGGGCCGCCGCTTCGTCCGGCGTCAGCTCGACTACCAGACGGCCACCGCCCTCCAGTGGTACCCGCATCACGATGCCGCGCCCCTCCTTGGTTGCTTCCAGAGGACCGTCTCCGGTCCGGGGCTTCATGGCCGCCATCGAGTGCTCCCTCCACATCTGAGCCGGTCCATGGGTCCGGACCTGGTCAGCACGAACTGCCGATTGCCTGCTCCATTCTTCCCTATGCACGCACCAACGTGTGCAAGACCCGGCCGTTAAACCGCTGCGACCGTCGGAACCCAGCAGGTCACGACGTGATCGTCGACCATTCCGGTGGCCTGCATCAGCGCATAAGCAGTGGTAGGACCGATAAAACGGAAGCCGCGGCGCTTGAGTTCCTTGGCCATCGCCGCCGACTCGGCAGTCTTGGCCGCCACCTCGGCCAGGCTCGCCGGCCTGGGGCGCGGCGCCGGCGCGAACGACCACAGCAGCTCGGAGAGGTCGCCGTCGAGCTCGGCGATGGCGCGGGCGTTGGCAATCGTCGCGTCGATCTTGGCCCGGTTGCGCACGATGCCGGCGTCGGCCATCAGCCGTGCCACATCGGCCTCGCCGTAGCCGGCCACGGTCTCCACGTCGAAGCCGTCGAAGGCGGCCCGGAAGTTCTCCCGCTTCTTCAGGATGGTCAACCACGACAGGCCGCTCTGGAACGCCTCGAGGCTCACCCGCTCGAACAGCGGCACCGTGCCGCGCAGCGGGCGGCCCCACTCCTGGTCGTGGTAGTCGCGGTAGAGCTGGGCGTCAGCCGGCGAGGCCAGCTCGGCCCACCCGCACCGGGTGCGGCCGTCGGCGGCGGCGCTCACCGGGCGTCCTGGTGGCTGCGGTCGGCCTCGGTCAGCTCCTCGTCCCCGCCGTCCTCGTCGGGCTCCGACCCTTGGTCGAGCTCGCCGTGGACGCCGCGCAGGATGGCGAGCTCCCCGCGCAGCGAGTCGAGTTCGGCGCCAAGGCGTTCCAGCACCCAGTCCACCTCGCTGGTCTTGTAGCCGCGCAGGGTCTGGGCGAATTTCACGTCGTCGACGTCGGCGCCGGTGATCCCGGAGGCCGGCAGCACCGTGGCCGTCGTGCCGCGCGGTAGCGGCGGCAGTTGCTCACCGCGACCGAAGATCACACTGGCCACGCCGAACAGCACCACGGCCACCAGAACCAGCACCACGAGGTAGAGCAGAACCATCGTCACACCGTCGAGTTTGCCTCATCGGCGTGACACCCGAGGGCGCCGCGGCGAGCGCCTGTGGATGAACTCCGGACTCAGCGCAACGTGTTCATCGGGGGTCGATCCTGCAGCGAGACCGCGGAGGTCCGCGGGGTGAAACCGTCACCGTCGGCGAAGAACTGGGTGAGACCGACGCCCGAGTCAGGCACCCCGCACCGGGTCAGCAGCGTCGCGATCACCTGCCGGCTCATCACCGCCAGTTCGGTGACCGGGCGGTTGCGGTGCGCGCGCACCCCCAGGTTGACCTGGGCGATCGCGGCCAGACCCAACCGGTCGTAGGTGTCGATCAGCAGGCCGATCTCCACGCCATAGCCGGGCGCGAACGGCAGCGCGGTCAGCAGCTCGCGGGTTGCGGCGTACTCGCCGCCCAGCGGCTGCAGGACGCTGCCCAGTTCAGGGCGCAGCGCGGCCAGTAGCGGGCGCGCGACCAGTTCGGTGACCCGTCCGCCGCCGTTGGTGTCCTCCTCGCCGCTGACCTTGAGGGGGCGCCGGTAGTAGCCCTTGACCAGGTGGATGTTCTCACCGGTGAGGATGGGCCCGACCAGCCGCGGCACGAACATCGGGTCCGGGTCGATCAGGTCCGAGTCTATGAACACCACGATGTCCCCGCTGGTGGCGGCCAGCGAGCGCCAGAGCACCTCGCCCTTGCCGGGCTGCGGTGGGACCTCCGGCAGCGCCTGTTCACGGCTGACGACGCGCGCCCCGGCGGTGACGGCCCGGATCTCGGTGTCGTCGGTGGAACCGGAGTCCAGGACCACCAGCTCGTCGATCAGCCCGCCCAGCATCGGGGAGATGCTGCCGACCACCGAGGCGACGGTCTCCTCCTCGTTCAGCGCGGGCAGCACCACCGAGATGGTGCGGCCCCGCTTCGCGGCGACCAACTCGGCGACGGTCCAGGTGGGCCGGCTCCAACTGTGGTCGCTGCACCAGGTGTCGCCGGGTGACGCGTTCTGGGCGGATAGCTCCGGTGTCGTCGTCATGCCAGTCCCCTCACGGTGCGCGTCGGCTGCCGCCGGCCTTGGATCGACGCGACCATGTCGAGTACGCGCCGAGTGGGACCGACCTCGTGCACCCGGAACATCCGCGCCCCGTCGGCGGCCGCCAACGCGGTCGCGGCCAGGGTGCCCTCCAGGCGCTCGGTCAAACCCACACCCAGAGTCTCCCCGACAAAATCCTTGTTGCTCAGGGCCATCAGGACCGGCCATCCAGTGTTTACAAGGTCTTTCAGGTGCCGCAACAAACTGAGGCTGTGGTGGCTGTTCTTCCCGAAATCGTGGGTGGGGTCGATCAGGATCGCGTCCCGGTCGACCCCGACGGACACCGCGTGCTCAGCCGCGGCGGTCACCTCCCGGATGACGTCGTCGACGACGCCGCGGGTGGTGGTGCCGTAATTGACCCGGAACGGGCGGGTCCGCGGCACCGCGCCGCCGGTGTGCGAGCACACCAGCCCGGCGCCGAACTCCGCGGCCACCTCCGGCAGGCCCGGATCCGCCCCGGCCCAGGTGTCGTTGATCAGGTCCGCGCCGGCTGCGCAGGCCAGCTTGGCCACCGAGGCGCGCCAGGTGTCGACGCTGATGACCTGCTCGGGGTAGGCCGCGCGCAGCCATTCGATGAACGGCACCACGCGGGCGATTTCCTCGTCGGCGTCCACCACCTGTCCGGGGCCGGCCTTGACGCCGCCGATGTCGATGACGTCGGCGCCGTCGGCGACCACGCGGTGCACCGCCGACTTGGCGGCCTCGTCGGTGAAGGTGGCTCCCCGGTCGTAGAACGAGTCCGGTGTGCGGTTGACGATCGCCATGATCAGGGCGCGGTCCCCCGCGACCGGCTTGCCCAGGAACGTCGATTGCACGCTGCCCAGGCTAACGGGCAAGTGCTCAGCGGCCGAAAGTGCGCTCAGGGTCGTCCTCGAGCGAGGTGTCACGACCCGCACGGCAATCTCGGCGAGGCTAGCCCTTCGGACGCTGCCCGGCCGCGACCTGTTCCGGGTACTCGTCGTGGAACGGGATGTAGCCCTCGCGCCGGCCGGCCAGCACGAACAGCGGGTCGGTGACGTCGTCGCCGTAGCCCTGTTCGCGCAGGTCCACCTTGCGGCTCTTGAAGGTCGTGGTCTGCTCGAGCTCGTCGACCACCCGGATGAACAACGGCACGGCGTAGACCGGCAGCTTGTCGTAAAGCGTCTCCGCCAGCTCGACGCCGTCGAACTCGGCGCCGTCGCGGACCTTCACCGCGGCCATGCCCGCGCGGCCGCCGGTGCGGGGCACCTCCACGCCGAAGACGGTGCACTCCTCGATCTGCGGATCGGCCGTCAGGGCCGCCTCCACCTCGGTGGTCGCGACGTTCTCCCCCTTCCAGCGGAAAGTGTCGCCGAGTCGGTCCGCGAACGACGCGTGGCCCAGGCCCTGCGGGTTCATCACGTCCCCGGTGTTGAACCAGACGTCGCCCTGCTTGAACGCGTCCCGGATCAGTTTCTTCTCGCTGGCCTTCTTGTCGGTGTAGCCGTCGAAGGGCGAGAGCCGGTTGACCGGGCTGATCAGCAGTCCGGGCTCGCCGGACGGAACCTTGCGGACGCGGCCGTTCTCGTCGCGGGTGGGCTCACCGGTGTCCGCGTCGTATTCGACGTAGGCCAGCGGCATGAAGGAGATGCCGGTGGTCTTGGGCACGTTGAAGATGTTGATGAACGCGGTGTTGGCCTCGCTGGCCGAGTAGAACTCGCAGACCCGGTCGATGCCGAACCGCCCGGTGAACTCGTCCCAGATCTCCGGGCGCAGGCCGTTGCCGGCGACCACCCGTACCTTGTGTGCGCGGTCGGTCGACTTCTCGGGCTGGTTGAGCAGATAGCGGCACAGCTCGCCGATGTAGACGAACGACGTCGCCTCGTAGGCGATGACCTCGTCCCAGAACTTCGAGGCGGAGAACTTCTCGCCCAGCGCCAGCGTCGCCCCGGCGTTGAGCACCGAGGACACCGCGACCGTCAGCGCGTTGTTGTGATACAGCGGAAGGCAGCTGTACAGGGTGTCGTCGCTGGTCAGGCGCAGGCCCAGGCCACCGAAGATGGCCAGCGCACGCAGCCACCGCTGATGGGTCATCACGCTCGCCTTGGGGTGGCCGGTGGTGCCCGAGGTGAAGATGTAGAAGGCCGGATCCTTGGCCAGCACCGCCGACGCGGACGCCGGATTGTTGGTGGGCGCGGTCTCGGCCAGGCCCTCGAACTCCGTGACCGAGACCAACACACCGGCGTCGAGTTGGACGCCGCACTCGGTGACGTGGTCGGACAGATCGTCCTCGACGACCAGCACCTTGGCGTCGAGCAGGCCGATGCTGTGCTCGAGCACATCGCCGCGCTGGTGGTAGTTGAGCATGCCGGCGACCGCGCCGCACTTGACCGTGGCCAGCATCAGCAGCACCGCATTGGGCGAGTTGCGCAGCATGAGTCCGACGACGTCGCCGTGGCCCACCCCGCGGGTCGCCAGCACCGCCGCGTAGCGGTTGACGGTCTGGTTGGCCTGCGCGTAGGTCAGCTGCTGGTCACCGAACTTGAGGAACACGTTGTCGGCGTACTTCTTGGCGCGTTCCTGGAAGACCTTGCCGATCGAGGTCTTCGAAGTCGGCCGGGCGAGCAGGCCGGTGGTCACACCGCGCAGGATGGACGGGGTATCCATCAGCACGCCGGGCACCTGGCCGGCGATGTCGAGGAGGCCGACGGAGCTACGGGCATCGGTGGCTGACATGGTGCTCAGCCTAATCACGGGATGTGACCGGCGGTACCGACCGGGGGGCGCAAAGATCCAGCGCAACGTCGAGCTCCCGGACCACCAGCAACCGGTCCAGGGACCGCTGCGCGACGTAGCCGGAGCTCACCAAACCCTCGAGCCAGGACAGCAGCCCGTCGTAGTGGCCGTTCGGGTCCAGCACCACCACCGGCTTGTCGTGCATGCCCAACGATCCGGCGGTCCAGGTTTCGAACATCTCCTCCATGGTCCCGATCCCGCCGGGCAGGGTGAGGAACGCGTCGGCGTGGTCCTCCATGACCTGTTTGCGCTGCCGCATGGTGTCGGTGACGATCAGGTCGTCGGCGTGCACGTCGGCGACCTCGCGGTGCACCAGCGCCTTGGGGATCACCCCGATGGTGCGGCCGCCGCGGGCCCGGGCGCCGTCGGCCAGGGCCCCCATCGCCGAGACGTTGCCGCCGCCGGAGACCAACGCCCAGTTCCGGTCCGCGATCGCACGGCCCACCTCGGTGGCCAACGCCAGCAGTTCCGGATGTCTCGGTCCCGATGCGCAGTACACGCACACCGCCCACTCACGCCGTTGCACACGGTGAGGGTATTTGGCGCGATCACCGGTCTGCGCGGGGCCTCGCCAATATGATCCGCACGGTGGCGAAGCAGTGGAGCGTCCCGCACCATGCCGACGCACTCGAACGCCTGGAAGCGGCGCTGGCCGACGTGCCCGGGGCGGTGCTGACCGGCCCCGACGGCATCGGCAAGTCGACGCTGGCGCGCCAGGTCGCCCAGCGGTACGCCGCGGCACATCCGGGCGCGACGTTGCGCTGGGTGACCGCTACCCCCACCGAGCGCGCCGTGCCCTTCGGCGCGTTCAGCCATCTGGTCGATCTCGCCGACATCGGCAAGCCCGCGGCGCTGCTGCGGGCCGCGCGCCGGTCGCTGCGTGCCGCCCCTGAGGACCTGTTGATCGTCGACGACGCCAACCAACTCGACGCGCTCTCGGCGACGCTGACCTATCAGCTGGCGCTGGCCGGTCAGACCCGGATGATCGTGACGGCGCGCGCCGACACCGCCCCGCCGACCATCCGGGCGCTGTGGGACGACGCGGTGCTGCAGCGCGTCGACATCGAAAGTTCCGACGCCGCAATCGACGTCGACGAATTCCTGGCGGAGCTGCCCGCCCCGACGCGGTACGTCCTCGACCTGCTCAGCGTGCAGGAGCCGATCCCGCTGGCCGACCTGCGGCAGCTGGCATCGACCGACGCGGTGGCCGAGGCCGAGCACCTGGGCGTCGCCGAGATCGTCGACCGGGGCGAGCCGATGGTGTTCACCGCCCATCCGCGCTTCGCCGAGTGGGCGCTGGCCGCGCTGGGCGACGACGGCGCCCGCCGGTTACGCAGCCGGCTGCTCGAACCCGCGGGGCGACGGGCCCGCGACCACCCCAGCGACCAGTTGCGTCTGGCGGTGCTCGCCCTCGACAGCGCGGACCCGTTGCCGGCCGACCAGACCGTGGCGGGCGCCGGGCAGGCGCTGAGCCTGGGCGACCTGCCGCTGGCCGAACGGTTGGCCCGCTCGGCCCTGCAGCGCTCGGGCGGCCTGGATGCGCGACTGCTGCTCGGACACGCGCTGGCCTGGCAGGGCCGGGGGCGCGACGCCGACGAGGTGCTGTCCGCGGTCGACCCGGCGGCCCTGTCCGAATCCGACCTGCTGGCCTGGGCCCTGCCGCGCGCCGCCAACCAGTTCTGGATGCTCGGCGAGCCGGAGCGCGCCACGGCGTTCCTCAACACCACCCGCGGCCGCCTGCACGCTCCCGCGGACCGGGTCACGCTGGACGCGCTGACGGCCACCTTCGCGATGAACGCCGGGAACCCGCAGCGGGCGCTGCAGATCGCCACCGACGTGCCGGCCGCCCCCGAGGCCGGGGACACCGCGGTGGCGTGGGCCGCGAGCGCGGCGAGCCTGAGTTCGGCGCGGCTGGGCCGCCTGGGCGACGTGGAGGGCTTCGCGCGACGCGCCGCCGGCGCCGAACATCCGGGACTGCTGCGGTTCACCGTCGGGCTGGCGCTGATATCCACCCTGCTGATGAACGACGACACCGAGGGAGCCGAACGAATCGCCCAGCAGTACACCGACTTCGCCGAGTTGCAGCAGCCCGGCCGCGCCATCGGTGAGGTGCTACTCGCCCAGGTCCGGCTGGCCCGCGGTGATTTCGCCGGGGCCGCGGCACTGCTCGGCCCCGCCTCGGCGATGCTGGACCGCACCGGCTACTCCTGGGGGCCGCTGTCGCTGATGTTGTCGGCGACAGCGTTGGCCCGGCTCGGGGAACTCGCCGAGGCCGCAAAGGTGTTGTCGCGGGCCGAATCTCGACACGGGACGAAGTCGGCGCTGTTCGCCCCCGAGCTCGGGATGGCGCGGGCGTGGCGGCTGGCCGCCGGGCGCGACGAGCACGCGGCGGTGACGGCCGCGCGGCAGGCGGCCGGGATGGCCGAACGCTCCGGTCAGCGGGCCGTGGC
>JAEWRC010000004.1 GCA_023460175.1 Actinomycetes bacterium | reverse complement strand
TTCGCTACTACAACCATGACAGGCGGCACAGTTCACTGGGAATGATCTCACCCATCGACTTCGAGATCACCGCACGGATCAATCAGCAATCAAGCTAACCGTGTCCACTTTTTCAGGGGAACCCCAGTTTGACCGTACGATCTGCGACATGGAACTACTACGCGACGTAGTTGTGCTGGTTCATCTCGTCGGGTTCGCCACCCTCTTCGGCGCCTGGATCACCGAGTTGGTGTCCCGCCGCTTCCGGGTCAGCCGCGTCATGGACTACGGACTGCTGGTGTCACTGCTGTCCGGGCTGGCCCTGGCCGCGCCGTGGCCGGCCGGGATCGAGCTGAACTACCCGAAGCTCGGCATCAAGCTGGTGCTACTGGTGATCATC
This sequence comes from Actinomycetes bacterium, assembly GCA_023460175.1. Classification (GTDB taxonomy): domain Bacteria; phylum Actinomycetota; class Actinomycetes; order Mycobacteriales; family Mycobacteriaceae; genus Mycobacterium. The sequence continues at coordinate 43,001 of JAEWRC010000004.1, read as the reverse complement.
GGCGGGCTGATCGGCACCGGCGGCGCGCGGCAGAAGCGCACCGGGCAGGCCGTCCCGCGCGGGATGTTCTACGCCGTGGGGGTGCTGGTGTTGATCACGGCCGGGATTGCGGTGATCTGGTAGCGGTCGGGTCAGGTGACCGCCAGGGTTGCCGCGCTCCTGCCGTCGAGGTCCGCGGCCGGCGATCCAGCTTGCGATCCAACCGCGCCATTTCAAGAAGGTTGCCCATCCAAGCTTGAAAAGTTGATCGACGATTTCAAGTGTGGGCAGACCTGTCTACAACTGGACTGTGTGCGCGAGGCGGCCGGAATTCCTCTCCCCGGCATGAAAAAGCCCCGCACCTGCGTTCGCAGGCGAGGGGCTCTGGCGGTGGCGGTGGGATTTGAACCCACGGACGGGGGTTACCCGTCACACGCTTTCGAGGCGTGCTCCTTAGGCCGCTCGGACACGCCACCGTGGGGCAGCTTACCGGCCGCGGTCCGTGCGCACATAATCGCGGCTTGACCTGCGCGCGAAGTTGCGGCCAGGGTTGTGCCTTCTGCGTGGGAACGACCCTGGAGGCACTCTCGGCGGCGCTGGTGGCGAGCGGGCGCAAACTACGAAAAACCATCGGCGTGGCGGCCGGGAACACGCACTCTCGGCGGCGCTGGTGGCGAGCGGCTAGCGCTGGCGGGCGAAGAAGGCCTCCAGGGGCGCCGCGCACTCGTCGGCCAGGACGCCGCCGCGGACCTGCGGGCGATGCGTGAGCCGACGATCGCGCACCACATCCCACAGCGAGCCCACCGCGCCGGTCTTGGGCTCCCACGCCCCGAACACCACCCGCGCGATGCGGGCCATGACCAGCGCGCCGGCGCACATCGTGCAGGGCTCGACGGTCACCGCCAGGGTCGCGCCCTCCAGCCGCCAGCCGTCGCCGAGCACCCCGGCGGCCGCGCGCAGCGCCAGGATCTCGGCGTGCGCGGTCGGATCGCCCAGGGCCTCGCGGGCGTTGGCGGCGCGGGCCAGCTCCACCCCCTCGGCGGAGACGACGACGGCACCGATCGGGACGTCGCGCGGACCGACCGCCTCGGCGGCCGCCAGCGCGGCGCGGATCAGCGACTCGTCGTCGGGAACGCGGCTCACCGGCCGAGTTTGTCCAGCACCGCCGACAGCTCGTCGGCGAACCCCATCTCCCGGGCGATGCTGCTGAGCTGCTCGTCGGCATACATGTCGGTCTCGGCGAGGATCGCGTTGAGCACGTCCTCGTGCAGCCCGAGGTCCGAGAGCACCGCCAGGTCTCCCTCGGCAAACGGATCGGAATCGTCGAGGTCGTCGTCGTCGATCTCGGCGTCCAGGGTGTCCAGCGCATCGGAGGCGATGTCGTAGTCCAGGGCCGCGGTCGCGTCCGACAGCAGCATCCGGGTGCCGCCGGGCGCGGGCCGCATCACGATGAAGAACTCGTCGTCGACGTTGAGCAGCCCGAACACCGCACCGGCGCTGCGTAGTTCACACAGCTCGGTCTCGGCCGCGGTCAGGCTGCTCAGGGCCTTGCCGTGCAGCGCCGTGCAGCGCCAACGCCCGTCCTCACGCACCACCGCGACCCCGAAGCCGTCCGTGCTGCCGGCGTCGGTGGATACGTCCTGCTTCGACCTCTGGGGCCCCATGCGCGCTAACGGTAGTCCCAGACCTACCGGTTGACCAGGCGATCGATACCCGGGCCGCCGGTGTGCCAATCTGGACAGCGTGACAGCCACCCCCGTCTGCGTCCTGGGCCTCGGTCTCATCGGCGGCTCGCTGCTGCGCGCCGGGGCCGCCGCGGGCCGCCCGGTCTTCGGCTACAACCGGTCGATCGACAGCGTCCAGGCCGCCACCGCCGACGGCTTCGACGCGTCCGCCGACATCGACGCCACGCTGACCCGCGCCGCCGAGACCGGGGCGCTCATCGTGATCGCGGTCCCCATGCCGGCCCTGCCCACGATGCTGGCGCACATCGCCGAGACCGCCCCCGGCAACCCGCTGACCGACGTCATCAGCGTCAAAGCCGCGGTCCTCGACGCGGTCGCCGACGCCGGCCTGCTGGCGCGCTACGTCGGCGGGCACCCGATGGCCGGCACCGCCCATTCCGGCTGGGCGGCCGGCGACCGACGGCTGTTCGTCGACGCGCCGTGGGTGGTGTCGGTCGATGACCACGTCGACCCGCACGCGTGGGCCCAGGTGATGCGGCTGGCGCTGGACTGCGGATCGTTCGTGGTGCCGGCGCGCTCCGACGAACACGACGCCGCCGCGGCCGCCATCTCGCACCTGCCGCATCTGACCGCCGAGGCGATGGCGATCACCGCCTCCGACGTACCGCTGGCCTTCGCGCTGGCCGCCGGCTCGTTCCGCGACGGCACCCGGGTGGCGGCCACCGCCCCGGACCTGGTGCGCGCCATGTGCGAGACCAACAGCGCGGAGTTGCTGCCGCTGCTGGACCGCGCCATCGAACTGCTGACCGCGGCCCGGGACACCCTGGCCGATGCGGGTTCGGTGGGCGAACTGGTGGAGGCCGGGCACGCCGCGCGCACCCGCTACGACAGCTTCAGCCGACCCGACGTGGTGGGGATCGCGATCGGCGAAGAGAACTGGCGCGACGAACTCGCCGCGGCCGGCCGGGCCGGCTGGGTGATCAGATCCGCTCTGCGAGGCCCGGATAGTCGATAGGGAAGCCCTCGTCGTCCACGGTGATGGTGGTCTGCGAGACCGGGGACTGCAGCTTGATCCCGGTGGCGGTCCTGGCGTAGCCGATGGTCACGGGCTCGACGGTCAGGTCGGGCAACCACACGTAGACCACGGGTAGCGTCACCGAGTCCTTGCGCCGGTTGAGCCCCGTGCGCCGGATCGGCAACGCGTTGAAGAACGGGCTGAAGACCACGTCGACGTCCAGCGCGCCGTCGAATGCGGCCCGGGAGGTCTGGCCGGTGTGGTCCTGCACCAGCCACATGTTCTCCTCGTCGCGCGCGATCGACAGCTGCCGCTCGCGCTCGGCGAGCGTGACCGACAGCGACAGCCGCTTGGTGGCCCCGGACTCGTCGGTCACCAGGTCGTAGGAGGCGCCGAAGGCCGGCGTCTGCGGGGTGGCCGCCGACACGATGCGGCCGTTGGCCTTGATTCGGTTGCCGGACAGCTGAATCCGCACCGACTCCATCCGAGGCAGATCATGGGCGCGCCAGGTCAGAATCGCCGGCCAGGCGCTGTCCTTCGCGTTGTCGGGAGCACTCACCCGTCTACCGTAAGCGACGGGGTCGTCGACGCGTAGTCCGGTCAGCGCCTGAACCGGTCCCGGTACCGGCCTCGAGGGCCACCTCGTCGCCCAGCAGGGGCTGCGGCATCCGCCCGCCCCACCGTCCCAGGCGCCCCGATCCGGGCACCGACAACCACACCGCGAACGCGCACGCGGCGTCCAGGATCAGCGCCAGCGCCGTCACCAGCAGGGCACCCACCAGCGCGATGTGGAACTGGCGCACCTTGATGCCGTCGATCAGATAGCGGCCCAGGCCGCCGAGGCTGGCGTAGGCGGCCACCGTCGCGGTCGCCACGATCTGCAGGGTCGCGGTGCGCAGCCCGCCCAGGATCAACGGCATCGCGATCGGGGTCTCGACGCGGAGCAGGACCCGCGACTCGGTCATCCCCATCGCGCGGGCCGCATCGACGACCGCCGCATCGACGTTGGCGATCCCCGCATAGGTGCCGGCCAGCAGCGGCGGGATGCCCAGCAGCATCAGCGCCACCGTCGGGGGCACCAGTCCCAGGCCCCACAGCAGCACGCCGAGCAGCAGCACGCCGAGGGTCGGCAGGGCCCGCAGCGCGTTGACGCCGGTGACCACCAAGAAGTTGCCGCGGCCGGTGTGCCCGACGAGCATCCCGAGCGGGACGGCGATCAGCACCGAGAACAGCAGCGCGATCAGGGTGTACTGCAGATGCTCGACGGTGCGGGCGGTCATGCCCGCCGGGCCGGCCCAGTTGGCGGCGGTGAAGATGAACGACAACGCCTCGGAGAGGAAGTTCATGTGGCCGCCCCGCTGCGGGCGCGGCGCCGCGGCGCGCGGGTGGCCCGGGCCCACGGCGTGATGGCCCGGCCGGCGAGCATGATCAGCGCGTCGATGACGACGGCCAGCACGAAGATCGCGATGATGCCGGCGATGATCTGATCGCTCTTGTCGGCCTGATAGCCCTCGGTGAACCAGGTGCCCAGGCCGCCGATGCCGATCACCGAACCGACCGACACCATGGAGATGTTGGTGACCGCCACCACCCGCAGGCTGGCTACCAGTACCGGAATCGCCAGTGGCAGTTCGACTTTGAGTAGCTGCGTGATCCGCTTGTAACCGACGGCGGTGGCGGCGTCGCGGACATGTTCGGGCACCGCGTCCAGCGCCTCGGGGACGGCGCGCACCAGCAGCGCCGCGGTATAGAGCGTGAGCGCGACGATGACGTTGGCCTCGTCGAGGATCCGGGTCGGGATGATCAGCGGGAGCACCACGAACAGCGCCAGCGACGGGATGGTGAAGATGATGCTGGCGGTCACCGTCGTCAGCCGCCGCCACGCGGTGCTGCGCTGCACGACTGCGCCCAGCGGCACCGCGATCAGCAGGCCCAGCACGATCGGGATCAGCGACAGCCGCAGATGCACGACCGTCAGCGCCCAGGCGTCGTCGAGGTGGGTCAGCAGGTAGCGCACGGGTCAGGTGTTCTTCACGATCAGGCCTGCCGCGGCGCCCGTTGCTCGCGCTGGGCGCTCAGCGCCGCCAGGACGTCCTCGGCGCGCACCCCGCCGCGCACCCGGCCGTCGGCCCCCACGGCCACGCCCAGACCCGACGGGGACGACAGCGCCGCGTCCAGCGCCTGCCGCAGTGTGCCGTCCGGGCCGAACAGCGATCCGCCCGCGATGGTGCTGTCGTACAACGACTTTCCGGAGCGGCGCAGGGCGGCCCCCTCGGCGTCGATCCAGGCGTACGGGCTGCCGTCGGCCTTGGTGACCAGCGCCCATTCGCCGGCGGCCAGTTCCAGGGCGTCGATGCCGTCCTCGTCGACGCTGCGCAGCTCGTGCAGCGGCAGCCCGGTCGCTCCGAAGAACTGCAGCCCGCGGTAGCCGCGGTCGGCGCCGACGAAGCCCGCGACGAAGTCGTTGGCCGGATTCGACAGCAGCCGCGCCGGCGGGTCGTACTGCTGCAACACCCCGCCGCGGCCGAACACCGCGACCTGATCGCCGAGCTTGAGCGCCTCATCGATGTCGTGGGTGACGAACACGACGGTCTTGTGCAGCTCGTCCTGCAGGCGGCGGATCTCGGCCTGCAGCTCGTCGCGGACCACCGGGTCGACGGCGCTGAACGGCTCGTCCATCAGCAGGATCGGCGGGTCGGCGGCCAACGCCCGGGCCACCCCGACCCGCTGCTGCTGACCGCCGGACAGCTGCGCGGGATACCGCTTGGCCAGCTTGGGGTCCAGGCCGACGCGTTCGAGCACGCCGTAGGCCTGCTGCCGGGCCTTGCGCCGGGACTCCCCGCGCAACACCGGCACGGTGGCGACGTTGTCGATGACCCGCTGGTGCGGCATCAGCCCCGCGCTCTGGATGACGTAGCCGATGCCCAGGCGCAGCTTGACCGGGTCGACGGTGGAGACGTCGCGGCCGTCGACGGTCAGCGTGCCCGAGGTGGGCTCGATCATCCGGTTGATCATCCGCATGGAGGTCGTCTTGCCGCAGCCGGACGGCCCGACGAACGCGGCCAGCGTCCCGGTGGGGACCTCCAGTGTCAGCCGGTCGACGGCGACGGTGCCGTCGGGGTACGTCTTGGTGACGTCCTGGAAGCGGATCACTTGTCCGCCAGGGGCTGGTCGAACCCGTTGTCCCGCACCCAGTTCCGGGCGGCCTCGTCCGGGTCGATGCCGGCGTTGCCGGACACCGAGGTGTTCAGGTCGATCAGCGCCTCGGTGGTCAGCGCGGCCGACACGGCGTCGAGGATGCGCTTGAGCTCGTCGGACATCTTCTGCGCGTTGACGACCGGCACGACGTTGGCCGCGGGGAAGTTGTTCTCCGGGTCGGCCAGCACCACCAGGTCGTTCTGCGCGATCGCCGGGGAGGTGGAGAAGATGTTGGCCGCGGTCACGGTGCCGTCGACCAGGGCGCGCACGGTGGCCGGGCCGCCGCCGTCGCTGATCGCGACGAAGTTGTGCGGCGCGATGTCCAGGCCGTAGATCTCCTTGAGCCCCGGCAGGCCCTCGCGGCGGCTCAGGAACTCCGAGGGCGCACCGAACTTCACCTCCGCGGAGTGCTGCGCGAGGTCGCCGATGCTCGTCAGGTTCCAGCGTTCGGCGGTCTGCGCGGTGACCGCGACGGTGTCGACGTCGGCGGCCGGCGACGGGGTCAGCATGGCCAGCCCGCCCGGCAGCGCGCGGTGCAGCGCCAACTCGACGGCCTCCGGGGTGGCTGCGGTGGCCTCCGGATCGAAATAGTTCAGCAGGTTGCCGGTGTACTCCGGCACCAGGTCGATCGAATAGTCCTGCAGGGCCGGGATGTAGGTCTCGCGGCTGCCGATGCCGAACTGGCGGCCCACCGTGAACCCGTTGGCCTCGAGGGCCTGGGCGTAGATCTCGCCGAGGATCTTCGACTCGGGGAAGTCGGCCGAACCGACCACCACCGTCTTGAGATCACCGGAGGCCGCACCCCCGCCAAGCGGATTGGAACTGCCGCACGCCGAGGCCACCAGGGCCAGGGCGAGAGCCAGCAGCGCAGCAGCCCAACGTGGCGCCCGCGTGGTCATTCGGGCGACACTAGTGGGCGATTCCGCGATCCGGGGCGGTTTGACTCCGCGATCCGGAGCGGTATGTCTCAGCGTGAACACACCGCGAAGCTGTTTGCTTCTTTGCCAGAAAGGGCAAAGATGGCGGTATGAGCAGTGATCCGACTGTGCCACCGACTCCCGACGGCCCGTCCCCCACCGTGTCGCAGGAACCGGGTGCCGAAACGAAGTTCACCAAGGCCGCGGCGCTGTGGACCGCGCTGATCTTGGGTTTCCTGATTCTGATTGTGTTGCTGATCTTCATCGCGCAGAACACGGCGTCGACGGCGTTCGCCTTCCTGGGCTGGCATTGGACGCTCCCGTTGGGGGTGGCCATCCTGTTCGCCGCGGTCGCCGGCGGGCTGATCACCGTCGCGGTGGGCGCGGTGCGGATGTTCCAGCTGCGCCGCGCGGCCAAACTCAACCGGAAATTCGGGACCGGCTACTGAGCCGGACGGGTCAGCGGCGCCGCTGATTGCGCGGCAGCAGGTCCCAGACGTGCTCGGTGCCGTTGACGGCGGCCACGCTGGCCGCACCGGTACGGGAGATCAGCAGGCGCGTCACCGAGACGTAGTCGATGGGGAACGACAGCAGCCGCCGGGTGCCCAGGATCTCGTGCAGCAGGACGTTGATGACGCCGCCGTGGCTGAAGACCGCGACCGTGTCGTCGTGGTCGGCGGCGGCGACGATGTCGGCGACCGCGCCGCTGATCCGGCCCTTGAACTCGCCCTCGTCGACGCCGTCGGGCAGCCGGCCCTCGGCCATCCGGGCCCAGTCCTCGGGCCGTTCGCTGCGCAACTGCTCGATGGGCACGTAGCCGGCCATGTCACGGTCGTACTCGGCCAGCCGCGGCTCGACCTCGATCTCGAGCCCGAGCGCCGTCCCCAGCGGTTCGGCGGTCTGCATGGCGCGCCGCTGCGGGCTGCTGATCAGACGCGACAGCGGATACCGCTCCAGCGCCGCCGGCAACCGTCGGGCCTGCTCCCAGCCGGCATCGGCCAGTTCGGGGTCCGAACCGTTGCCGTGCTCGCTGCGATGCGGCAGGGCGTGCCGTATCAACAGCAGTTGCATCCCGATCATCCTCCGCTGGGTCCCAATGGGTTGGCGTGCCCGTGCAACGATAAGGCCCATGCGCGGACGCGGACGCAGGGGTGGTGAGCAGGGGTGACGACGCAGAGCGGTACCGACGAGGGCACCGACGGCGCCGTCGACGAGGTCGAGCGCATCCTCGGCGCCGCCGTCGAGGTGATGCAGCGGGTGGCCCCCGCCACGCCCCGGGTCAGCGACATCGTGGCCGCGGCCAACTCGTCGAACAAGGCCTTCTACCGTTACTTCGCCAGCAAGGACGAGCTGTTCGTGGCGGTGATGGAGCGGGGGGTGGCGCGCACGGTGGCGTCGCTGGAGCGGCAGATGGCCAAGGAGACCGACCCGGCGCAGAAGATCGCCCGCTGGGTCGAGGGAGTGCTCGAGCAGGTGGCCGACCCGGACCTGCTGAGCACCAGCCGCGCCACGACCGCGCAGATGTCGGCGGCGGCCAACCGCAGCGTCGCCCACAGCGAGATGATGGCGCCGATGCGCGATCTACTCGCCGAACCCGTTGCCGCCCTGGGCCGTTCGCCCCGCGATGCCGAACTGGTGTTCCAGTGCGCTACGGGCACCATGCGGCGCTACTTCGGCGCCGGGCGGCGCCCCGAACCCGGCGACATCGAGCACGTGGTGAACTTCTGCCTGCGCGGGATCGGCGCCCGCTGACTCACGGCGTGACGATGTTGAACGCCGGGTCCGGGGCGTCCAGCACCGCGGTGAACTCCTGCAGCGCCGCGGCGTCGCCGCTGATCTCGAGCCCCGGTGAGCTCTGATCTCCCAGGGCCAGGCTCAGCAACCGGGTCTTGGCCGCCAGCTTCAGCGTGGCGGTCGCGCTCAACGGATCGGCCGGCACCTTGCGGTGCACCAGCACGCCGTTGCGCAGGGTCAGCCGGTAGTTGACGCCGAGGTCGTCGAAGGTGACGTCGAAGGCCAGGTCCAGATGCCAGGACCGGGGTCCGTTGATGCTGATGGCCAGCGCGTCGAAGATCTGCTCGGGACTCAGCTGGGCCATCATCGTCGGTGACCCGGCCTGGGTCGGGGTGCCGAAGTTGCCGTCGATCAGTTCGGTGGCCCCGGCCAGGAAGAAGTTGCGCCACGGCCCGTTCTCCGCGCCGTAGGCCAGCTGCTGCAGGGTCGCGGCGTAGAGCTTGCGGGCCTCGGCGTGTTCGGCGTCGGTGAACATGATGTGATCCAACAGGGTTGCCGCCCATCGGTAGTCGCCGTCCTCGAAGGCCTGCGCGGCGAGCTCGACGACGCGGTCCGCGCCGCCCATGGCCGCCACGTAGCGCGGGCCGATCGCCTCCGGCGGATGTGCCCACAACCGGCCCGGGTTCCCGTCGAACCAGCCCATGTAGCGCTGGTAGACGGCCTTGACGTTGTGGCTCACCGAGCCGTAGTAGCCGCGGGTGTGCCAGGCCTCCTGCAGCGCCGGCGGCATCTGGAAGTCCTCGGCGATCTCGATCCCGGTGTAGCCCTGATTGAGCTGACGCAACGTCTGGTCGTGCAGGTAGGCGTACAGATCCCGTTGCAGCGAAAGGAATTCCACGATCCGTTCGCGACCCCAGGTCGGCCAGTGATGCGAGGCGAACACCACGTCGGTGCGGTCGGCGAAGCAGTCCAGCGCCTCGGTGAGATAACCGGCCCAGCCGTGCGGGTCGCGCACCAGGGCGCCGCGCAGCGTCAACAGGTTGTGCAGATTGTGGGTGGCGTTCTCGGCCATGCAGAGCGCCCGGAATTGCGGGAAATAGAAGTGCATCTCGGCCGGCGCCTCGGTGCCCGGGGCCATCTGGAACTCGATCTCGACGCCGTCGATGCTGTGCGTCTCACCGGTGGTGGTGATGTCGAGGGTCGGCACGATGATCGCGACCTCCCCGACCGAGGGCGTCTGCCCCAGCCCGCATCCCACCTGCCCCTGCGGGCCGCGGGGCAGGGCGGCGCCGTACATGTAGCCGGCCCGGCGCGCCATCGCGGTGCCGGCGTAGATGTTCTCTTGCACCGCGTGTTCGGTGAATCCGGCGGGCGCGATCACCGCGACCTTGCCGGCGTCCACCTCGGCCTGAGTGGTCACGCCGAGCACGCCGCCGAAGTGGTCGACGTGGCTGTGGGTGTAGATCACCGCGATGACCCGACGGTCGCCGCGATGCTTGCGGTACAACGCCAAGGCTTCGGCGGCCGTCTCGGTGCACACCAGCGGATCGATGACGATGATGCCGGTGTCCGATTCGATGAAGCTGATGTTCGACAGGTCCAGGCCGCGCACCTGGTAGATGCCCTCGACCACCTCGTAGAGGCCCTGCTTGGCGCACAGTTGGCTTTGCCGCCACAGGCTCGGGTGCACCGTGGTCGGGGCCTCGCCGTCGAGGAATGCGTAGCTGTCGTTGTCCCACACCACCCGCCCGTCGGCCGCGCGGATGACGCAGGGTTCGAGCGTGCCGATGAATCCACGGTCGGCGTCCTCGAAATCCCGGGTGTCCCCGAACGGCAGCGTGTTGCGGTGCTCGCGGTGGGCGGCCTCGATGCTGGGTGACGGTGCCTGAGGTTCCATGACCCCAGTCTTCCCCGCCGCTCGCCGTCGGTCGTGCGAAACGGCGATTCGCCGGTCAGGCGTCGGGGTTGTGCGGCAGCCGCACCGTGAAAACCGTGTCGCCGGGGACGCTGCGCAGTTCGATGCTGCCGCGGTGGGCCTTGACGACGGCGGCCACGATCGCCAGGCCCAGTCCGGTGCTGCCGCCCTTGCGGGAGCGCGACGAGTCGCCGCGCGCGAACCGCTCGAACACCTCGGGCTGAAGCTCCGGCGGGATGCCGGGTCCGTTATCACGCACGACCACAACGGTTTCCGTGGCGGTGTCGGTCAGCGCGACGGTGACCGTGGTGCCCGCCGCGGTGTGCACGCGCGCGTTGGTCAGCAGGTTGGCCAGCACCTGATGCAGCCGGGCGCCGTCGCCGACGATCACCACGGGCTCGTCGGGCAGATCCAGGTTCCACACGTGATCGGGCCCACCGACGTGGGCGTCGGCCACCGCGTCGACGGCCAACTGCGACACGTCGACCTGCTCGCGGTCCAGCGGCCGCCCGGAATCCAGCCGCGCCAACAGCAGCAGGTCCTCGACCAGGTTGGTCATCCGCTCGGACTCCGAGGACACCCGGCCCATCGCGTGGGCCACCTCCTCGGGCAGATCGCCGCGATGTCGTTGGGCCAGTTCGGCGTAACCACGGATGGCCGTCAGCGGGGTGCGCAACTCGTGGCTGGCGTCGGCGACGAACTGACGCACCCGGGTCTCGCTGGCCTGGCGGGTGGACAGCGCCGCGGAGATGTGGTCGAGCATCCGGTTGAGCGCCGACCCCATCTGGCCGACCTCGGTGGCGGGGTGGATGTCGCGATCGGGCACCCGCACCGGCATCGTCACCTCGCCGCGGTCCAGCGGCAGGTTCGCCACCTCGCGTGCGGTGGCCGCGACCCGGTTCAGCGGGGCCAGCGTGCGCCGCGTGATCGCGATCCCCAGGATCGACGCGGCGAACAGCACCCCCGCGGCCACCGTCGCGAAGATCACCGCCACCCGGATCATGGTCTCGTTGATCTCGGCCTTGGGCAGTCCGGTGACCACGACGTTGCCGCGATGATCGGGGATGGCCAGCACGCGGTAGCGGCCCACGTCGTCGACCACCAGCGTCTCCGGGAAGCGTCGCGACGGCACCGCGCTGAGTTGGGCGATGGCCTCGTCGTCGAGTTCGCCGCGCTCACCGGAGCTGGTCAGCACGCCGGCGTCGATGGTGCCGTCGGCGTGGATCACCGCGGCGACCAATCCGATGGGCTGGCCGGGGGCATCGAGGAACGACGGTCCGGGACCGACGGTGTGGCGGCGTGGGAAGTCCGGTGGGGGCGGAAAGCCCGACATCATCACCGACCGGTGCGCCGTGTCCCGCAACGCGGAGTCCAGCTGGTTCATCAGGTACTGCCGCAACGCCAACTCGGTGGCCACGCCGACGACGACGAAGGCCAGCGTCAGCAGGAGGACCTGCCCGACGACCAGCCTGGAACGCAGCGACCACGTGCTGGGCGAACGCCAGCTGGTGGGCTCGGATATTCGGGACTCCCGCTCAGGCCGCGGGCTTGAGGACATACCCCGCTCCCCGCAGGGTGTGGATCATGGGCTCGCGGCCGCTGTCGATCTTCTTGCGCAGGTAGGAGATGTAGAGCTCGACGATGTTGGACCGGCCCCCGAAGTCGTAGCTCCAGACCCGGTCCAGGATCTGCGCCTTGGACAGCACCCGCTTCGAATTGCGCATCATGAAGCGCAGGAGTTCGAACTCGGTGGAGGTCAGCGAGATCGACTCACCGGCGCGGGGAGCCGCAACACGACCTCTTCGATGCTGAACGGCTTGGTCACGTAGTCGTCGCCGCCGGCGGTCAGCCCGGCGATGCGGTCCTCGACGGCGTCCTTGGCAGTCAGCAGCAGCACCGGCAGGCCCGGGTTCTGCTCGCGCAGCCGGCGCAGCACGTCCAGTCCGCTCATGTCCGGCAGCATCACGTCGAGGACCACCACGTCGGGGCGGGTGGTGCGGGCCGCGGCGATGGCTCCGGCCCCGTCACCGGCGGTGCTGATGGACCAGCCCTCGTAGCGCAGCGCCATCGACACCATCTCGGCCAGCACGGTCTCGTCGTCGACCACCAGGACGTTGATCGGGCTGCCGTCCGCGCGGCGCATCACGACACGTTCGGCTGTTGTGGAGGCCATGACCAACAAGTGTTTCGTCTTTCAATGGGTCGACGCTGTGCCCATCCTATGCGCCGGCTGTGAAAGCGCTGTTCCGGGCCGTGTGTACGCTGCCGGGGCGGACCTGCCCTGTGCCAGGATTCGGTCATGACGCTTGTTCTTGTGCACGGAAACCCGGAGACCGCCGCCCTCTGGGGGCCGCTGATCGACGCGCTGGACCGTACCGACGTCGTCACACTATCCCCACCTGGATTCGGCGCCCCGCTGCCCGACGGGTTCGGCGCCACCCACGACGAGTACCGCGACTGGCTGGTCGGCGAACTGTCCGGGTTCTCCCAGCCCGTCGACCTCCTCGGGCACGACTGGGGCGGCGGGCACGCTATGAACGCGGTGATCCAGCGTCCCGAACTGGTGCGCAGCTGGGCGACCGACGTGCTGGGCTTGTTCGACCCCGAGTACGTGTGGCACGACATGGCCCAGGTGTGGCAAACCCCGGGGGCCGGCGAGGAACTCGTCGAGCAGATGCTCGGTGGCACGGCCGACGAGCGCGCCGAGAGCCTCGGCGGGCTCGGGTTCCCCGCCGACGTCGCGGCGCAGGTAGCCGCCGGACAGGACGCGGCGATGGGGAAGGCGATCCTGGCGCTGTATCGCTCGGCGGTGCCGCCGGGCCTGGACGAAGCGCGCGCCAACCTGGCCAACGCCGCCGCGCGCCCGGGCCTGTCGATCCTGGCCACCGAGGACGTCTACGTCGGCAGCGACGAACTCCGGCGCCGCGCCGCCGAACGCGCCGGGGCCCGCACCGCGGTGCTCGACGGACTCGGTCACTGGTGGATGCTCGAGGACCCGCAGCGGGCCGCGGCCGCGCTGACGTCGTTCTGGGAGTCCCTCGGCTAGTCGCAGCGCTGATCCGGTGTTCCCCAGATAGCCTGCCTGACATGGGATTCTACGAGGCCATCGAGACCGTCGGCAAAGTCATCGACGGCGTCGGCGTGGCCGTCATCGCCCTGGGCGCGGTGATCGCCGCGGGGGTGGCCGTCGGCCGGTTGCTGAACCGGACCCCGAACACCTACCGGTTGTTCCGCGGCCAGCTGGGCCGGGCGATCTTGCTGGGTCTGGAGTTGTTGGTCGCTGCGGACATCATCCGCACCGTCGCCATCACCCCGACCATGGAGAGCATCGGCGTGCTGGCCGGCATCGTGCTCATCCGAACCTTCCTGAGCTGGTCGCTGGAACTGGAGATCACCGGCCGCTGGCCGTGGCAGAAGTGGGGCGGCGAACCCGTCCCCGCACCCGCGCCCGTCGAGCCCGCCGCGCAGTGAGTCCACGGCCTCCGGCTGGTGCCGGTCAACCAACCGGTAGGTTTGAGCACCGTGGACGACCAGGACAAAATCGCCGCGTGGATGGACGCCCAGGGTCTCGGTGAGGGACCGCTGGAGAACATCGCCGAGATCGGCGGCGGCACTCAGAACATCATGCTCCGCTTCGAGCGCTCGGGCCGCCCGTACGTCTTCCGACGCGGACCGCGGCACCTGCGTCCGATCAGCAACAAGGTGATCCTGCGAGAGACCCAGGTATTGGCCGGGCTGGCCGGCACCGACGTCCCGCACCCCCGGCTGATCGCGGTGTGCGAGGACACCTCGGTGCTCGGCGACGCGGTGTTCTACCTGATGGAACCGATCGACGGCTTCAACGCCGGCGAGGGTCTGCCCGAGTTGCACGCCACGGACCCGGCGATCCAGCACGCCATGGGTCTGTCGATGGCCGACGCGCTGGCGCGTCTCGGTGCCGTCGACCACGTCGCGGTGGGACTGGCCGACTACGGCAAGCCGGACGGTTTCCTGGAACGTCAGGTGCCGCGCTGGCTGTCGGAGCTGGAGTCCTACTCGGGGCTGGAGAACTATCCGGGCCCCCAGATCGGTGACGTCGACGGCGTCGCCCGCTGGCTCGAGGAGCGCCGACCGACGCAGTGGCAGCCGGGCATCATGCACGGCGACTACCACGGCGCCAACGTGATGTTCTCGCGGACCGGGCCAGAGTTGGTGGCCATCGTCGACTGGGAGATGAGCACCATCGGCGACCCGCTGCTGGACCTGGGCTGGATGCTGGCGACCTGGCGCTACCCCGGCCAGGACACCGTGCTGGGTCAGGCGCTGATGGACGCCGAGGGACTGTGCACCCCCGATGAACTCGTCGAGCAGTACGCCCGCAACACCACCCGCGACCTGACCCACATCAACTGGTACGCCGTGCTGGCGTGTTTCAAACTCGGCATCATCCTGGAGGGCAGCAACGCGCGCGCGGCAGCGGGCCTGGCGCCCAAGGAGATTGGCGACCATCTGCACACCGCGACGCTGCGGTTGTTCGAACGCGCACAGCAACTGATCGAGGGAGAACGATGATCGACTTCACCATTTCCGACGAGCTGGCCGCGCTGCGCGACGAGATCCGCTCGTTCGTCACCGAGAAGGTGATCCCCTACGAGACCGACCCTCGCCTGACCCGCCACGGCCCCAACGAGGAAATGCGCACCGAGCTCGTCGAGCTGGCGCGGGAGGCCGGGCTGCTGACGTTCCAGGCGCCCAACCGCTTCGGCGGCCGCGAGCCCTCGCACGTCGAGCAGGCGGTGCTGTTCGAGGCCGCGGGCTGGTCGACGTTGGGTCCCGTCGCACTGAACTGCGCCGCGCCCGACGAGGGCAACATGTTCCTGCTGTCGAAGATCGCCAACGAGGCCCAGGTCTCCGAATTCCTGGTCCCCGTGATCGAGGGCCGGCAGCGTTCCGTGTTCGCGATGACGGAGCCGGATGGCGCGGGTTCGGATCCCAACCAGCTCAAGACCGAGGCGGTGTTCGACGGCACCGACTACGTGATCAACGGCCGCAAGTGGCTGATCACCGGCGCCAACGGTGCACGCACCTGGATCATCATGGCCCGGCTGGCGCCCAACGAGCACGGCCCGGACGGCCCCACGCTGTTCCTGTGCGACGGCCAGACCGCGGGCATCGAGATCGAACGCGTGATGAACACCATGGACCGCAACTACGTCGAGGGCCACGGCGTCGTGGTGTTCAACGACCTGCGGCTGCCGGCGTCCGCGCTGCTCGGTGAGCCCGGGCAGGCGCTGCGCTACGCCCAACTTCGGTTGGCGCCGGCGCGGCTGACGCACTGCATGCGCTGGCTGGGCGCCGCGTCCCGCGCGCAGTCCATCGCGATCGAATACGCTCGCGCCCGAACGGCTTTCGGCAAGCCGCTGGGCGAGCATCAGGGCGTGAGCTTCATGATCGCCGACAACGAGATCGCGCTGCAGCAGTGCCGATTGGCCATCTGGTGGGCCTGCTGGACGCTCGACGGCGGCGCCAAGGGCCGCCACGAGAGCTCGATGGTCAAGGCCTATGTCTCCGAGGAGCTGTTCAAGGTCGCCGACCGCTGCGTGCAGATCCTCGGCGGGATGGGCATCTCCGACGAGACCCCGGTTGGGATGATCTTCTCCGACATGCGCGCCTTCCGGCTCTACGACGGGCCGACCGAGGTGCACAAGTACGCCATTGCCCGCCAAGTATTGAGGGATCCGAAATGAGTGTTCTCGATTCGTTCAAGCTCGACGACAAGGTCGTCATCGTCACCGGCGCTTCGTCGGGCCTCGGGGTGTCCTTCGCCCGGGCCTTCGCCGAGGCCGGTGCCGACGTGGTGCTCGGTGCACGTCGCGTCGAGAAGATGGCCGATACCGCCGCACTGGTCGAGGCGACCGGCCGGCGCGCGCTGGCGGTGGCCACCGATGTCGCCGACCCTGCGCAGTGCCAGGGGTTGGTGGACGCGGCGGTGGAGAAGTTCGGCCGCGTGGACGTGCTGATCAACAACGCCGGCGTGGGCACCGCGGTGCCCGCCACCCGCGAGACCCCCGAGGAGTTCCGCAACGTCATCGACGTCAACCTCAACGGCTCGTACTGGATGGCGCAGGCCTGCGGGCGCGTGATGGGTCCGGGCAGTTCGATCATCAACATCTCGAGCATCCTCGGCATCACCACCGCCGAGTTGCCGCAGGCGGCGTATGCGGCCTCGAAGGCCGGGGTCATCGGCCTGACCCGCGACCTGGCCCAGCAGTGGGGCGGCCGCAAGGGAATTCGCGTCAACGCGTTGGCGCCGGGCTTCTTCCTCTCGGAGATGACCGACGAGTACAAGCCGGGCTACCTGGACTCGCAGATGCCGCGGGTGGTGCTGGGCCGCACCGGTGATCCGGCCGAGCTGGCCGCGACCGCGGTGTGGCTGGCCTCGCCGGCCGGGGGTTACGTGGTGGGTCAGACCATCGCCGTCGACGGCGGGATCACCATCACCTGACGTTTGGCGCTTTCGTCAAGGCTGCGTGCAGCGTGGGGGTCACACGCACTTCTCCACGCGGGACGCAGTCTCGATTGCGGAGGTTGCGGCGTAGCGTCGGGGCATGACACCCGCGCCGCGCCGAACTTTCAACGAGGCTGTCACCAGGTTCTGGAGCCTCGCCGCACCCGCCTACAACCTGCCGGTACTCCAGCAGTGGACCTACCGCCCCGCCCAGGACGAGGTGGTCGCCGTGCTGCGCGACCACGAGTCCCGCCGGATCGTCGACGTCGCCTGTGGCACAGGCATTCTGGCCGACCGGATCGAGCGCGAACTGGACACCGAGGCGGTGTACGGCGTGGACATGTCCGACGGCATGCTCGCTCAGGCCCGCGCCCGCTCCTCGGCGGTGCACTGGCAGCAGGCGCCGGCCGAGGAACTCCCGGTCGATGACGAAGCACTCGACGCCGTGGTCACCACCTCGGCGTTCCACTTCTTCGACCAGCCCGCTGCGCTGCGGGAGTTCCACCGGGTGCTCGCGCCGGGCGGTGTCGCCGCCGTGACGACGATCAGTCCGCGCCAACCCTTCACGTTGCCCCAGTTCCTCGACGCACACTCACCGGCCTACAACCCATCGCCCAAGGAACTGCGCCAGTTGTTCACCGACGCCGGTTTCACCGACGTCCAACAGCATCGGGTACACCGGCCGATCTGGACGCAGCTGATCAGCGATCTGCTGACCGTGGGCGTGAAGTAGTCCCACCCAAAACGCAACCGCGGCCAGGTCTTTCGACCGGGCCGCGGCTGTGTCTTAAGTTGCCGTGAAGCAGCAGTTAGGGACCGACGTTCGCGCCGTCCGCGCCCTCCCAGTCTGCGCCGGGGCCGTGCTCACCGCCATCGCTGAACAAGAAGTCCGTGCCCTGGCCCGCTTGACCCGTCTTTCCGGCACCCACGCCGTCCCCACCGCTACCGGGTGCGGCAGTGGATTCCTTCCAGGTCGAGCCGTTGCGGGCACCAGCGTTGACATAACCGAAGCCGCCGCCCGTTCCACCATCGCGGCCGTCGCCGCCGGTGCCACCGATAACGGTGTTGTTGATTGCCTTGGAATTAGTGCCGATGGCTCCGATCTGATTGATCTGCGGATTCACGTTTGCGGCGCTGCCTCCGGTACCACCGTTGTAGCCGTCACCACCGCTACCGCCACTGACCACACCGCTTGCCTCGGCGCCCGCTCCAACAGCCAGGATCGCACCATTCGTGGCATTGCCGCCCCTGGTTTCATCGGTGACGCCAGGGTCGTTGGTCGCGTTGCCGCCATGGCCGCCCTGCGCCGTACCGTGAGCCGTACCACCGGGTCCGGAGCCAGGGACGTAGTCCGGGTATGCGGCTTCGATTCCGCCGCCTGCGCCGTTGCCGCCCCTCGTGTTCAGGCCCTGTGCGTTGCCGCCGTCCCCGCCCGTTGCCTGGCCGTAGGAGGTGCCGCCTTCGTACGCGGTCACCTGAGCCCATCCGGCATTGCCACCTTGGCCACCCAGTACACCGTCTCCGCCGCGTCCACCTTGCGAGGTAGATGTTGCGGATCCAGCCTGTCCTGCGTCCGCGTAGATGTAGGCGATCCCGCCGGTGCCGCCGGTGCCGCCGGTCCGGCCATCGCCTCCGTCACCGCCTGTGGCGTTGCCGGTGGCGCTGCCGCCGTTCACCGCGTCGATATACACGGCTCCGCCAGCACCACCGATACCGCCGTCGCTGCCGTCACCACCGTTGCCGCCGGTCCCGCTGGCCCCGGTGACAGTGCCACCGTTTTCGGCCGTGATCGTGACGGCTCCACCAAAACCGCCGACACCGCCGTTGGCGTCGCCGATCCCGGCGTTGCCACCGGTCGCGGAGCTGTTGGTGACGGTACTGTCACCGTCGACCGTGATGGTCGCCGCGCCACCAACTGCGGTGTCACTGCTCTGGCCTGCCTCAACGGTGCTATCAGTGACCTCGCCACCGTCGGTGATGATCTGAGCATGCGATCCTCGGACGCTGTTCACAGCATCAGCTCCGGTGGCGCTGTTATCACCAGTGATCGAGCTGCCGGCTCCCCGGGCGTTGATATGCCCCTGACCGCCGCCAGCGCCATTGACGCCGTCCGCGCCCTCGCCACCGTTCCCGCCGGTGGCCTCGCCCTGGGCGGTGCTGCCAGCGCCGCGCGCCGCGACCACGCCGGTGCCACCGTTCCCGCCGGTGACATCGGCCCCGGTACCGTCGCCGCCGTCACCGCCCGTCCCGATGCCACTGGCTTCGGAGTCCACGCCCAACGCGACGACCTGCCCGGTGAGGCCGGCACCGCCGGTGCCTTCGTCTGTACCCGTCCCGCCATGGCCGCCGTACGCCTCGCCGCTGGCTTTGCCACCAGTCGCGGCGACGAGTACGACACCCTCGCCGCCCCGACCGCCGGCGCCGCCATCGACACCGGCGCCGCCATCGCCGCCGACTGCGTTCCCGATGGCGATGCCATTGTCGCCCGCGTTTTGGTAGCTGACCTGAATGGAGCCGCCGCCACCGTGACCGCCGGTGCTGTCCGCCCCTGTGGCGTCACCACCGGCACCGCCGGTACCAGTGCCCTCGGCGGTACTGCCGGGACGCCAAGCAAACATCCCACCGTTGGCGCCGTTACCGCCGACACCACCGTCAATTCCGTCACCGCCGTCACCGCCGATACCGGTACCGTCAGCCGTGGTGTTGTCGCCATTAGCCGAGACCCGACCCCAGCCGCCATTGCCACCGACGCCGCCATCACCTTCACCACCGACCCCGCCGATACCGGTGCCGCTAGAAGAGCTGTTCAAACCGGTAGCCGTGACCTCACCTCGACCACCGTTACCACCTGTGCCGGTGCCGATGGCGTTACCGCCGGCACCACCTGTCGCTTCACCGCCAGCGCTGCTGGTCGTGCCAACCGCCGTGATGACTGCGTCGCCGCCAGCACCGCCGGCACCGCCGGGTGCTGTGGCGGTGGCATCCCCACCGGCGCCACCGGCGCCGCCGGTCGCGTCACCGCTGACGGTGCCGGAACCGACTGTCCACTGGCTGCCAGTCCAGGTTGAACCAAGGCTAGCCCAGCCACCGGCACCACCGGCACCACCGTCGTTGGTCGCTGTGGCGTCGCCTCCCTGGCCACCGGCACCGCCGGTGGCCTCACCGGTGGCGCTACCGCCGCCGCCGATCCGAATATCGGCACGACCGCCTGCACCGCCGACGCCGCCGCCATCGTTGGCACCGCCGGCACCGCCCTGGCCTCCATGCACAGTGCCCGTGGCGCTGCTGTTGGCTGTCGGGGTATAGATCGAGCCGACGCCGCCGTCGCCGCCGCGACCGCCGTCGTTGAACCCACCGTCGCCGCCATTTCCTCCGGTTGCGGAGCCACCAGCGATGCTGTTCGCTCCGTTGGCATAGATGGAGCCCATTCCGCCGGCGCCACCGTCACCACCGTTGCCGGCACCACCATTTCCGCCGGTGGCGAGGCCGCTACCGGTGGCGTTCTGCTGCCAACCAATGACCTGAGCCAGGCCGCCGGCGCCGCCGGTGGCGCCGTCAGCGCTACCCGCACCACCGTCTCCGCCTATCGCGGTGCCGTCGTCGACAATTCCTCCGCTCAAGGAGATGATCTGGCCGAGTCCGCCCACACCGCCGGTGCCGCCATCGGTAGCGGCACCACCTGTGCCGCCGGTAGCGCTGCTGTCGGTGACTTCCTTACCGTTTCCGCCCTGCACGTAAGCCGCACCACCATCACCGCCTTCACTGCCCAGGCCGGTGCCGCTACCGCCGGCACCGCCACTGGCTTCAGCATTGCTGACGGTGTTGTTGGGGAGTTGGACGTTGTTCTCGTCGATGCCCGCAGTGACAGAAGCAACGCCACCGTCGCCCCCGGTGCCGCCGGCAATACCGCTGCCGCCGGTGCCGCCCGTCGCGAGACCAGCGGTGACCGAGCTGTTCGCGCCGGCCGCGAAGACGTAGCCGGCACCGCCGGCTCCGCCCGTGCCACCGTCGGTGCCCTCGCCGCCGTTACCGCCTATGGCGGTCCCGTTCTCGACGGCGCCGCCATAGGTGGCCTCGACTACAGCCTCTCCACCGGCGCCGCCAGTTCCGCCGTTGACGTCGCCGGTACCAGCGTTACCACCGGTCGCGGACGCATAGACGATGGAGCTACCGGCACCGGACGCCGTGAGAGTGGCATTGCCACCGACCGCCGAGTCACTGGCATTACCGCCAGTCGCAGAGCTGTCGGAAATCGTGGCGCCACCGCTGGTTTCGATCTTGGCCGCACCTCCAACGCCCCCGGCGGAGCTGTCGCCCGCAACCGCCGAGCTGTCGGTGATCGAGCCGGTGATGGCGTTCAGACTCGCGGCGCTGCCGTTGACTCCGGTGACGCCGTCGCCGCCGGTCGCGACACCGCCGGTGATTGAGGCATTGTCCTGCCGGACCGTGATCGTCGCCCCACCGGCGTTGCCGCCATTGGTGCCGTTCTGACCCGCCCCGCCGTTACCACCGGCCGCGGTGCCCTGGGCCTTGGTGTTGGTACCAAGCCCGCTGCTGGCACCCGCCAGGATGATGGCCTGACCGCCATCTCCACCGGTCATCCCGGTCCCGGTGCCGCCATCGCCCGCGGCGGCCGTGCCGCCGACTTCAGATTCGTGTCCCTGTGCGATTAGCTGCGCGCGTGCCCCCGCGCCGCCGGTTCCGCCGTCGGAGCCGGCACCACCGGCACCACCGTAAGCATTGCCGTCGGCTGTCGAGCCATCCCCGGTGGCGATCACAGTGGCGAAACCGCCGGTACCGCCGTGGCCACCGGTCGTCGCGTTGCCTCCCGCGCCGCCGCGCGCATAGCCGCTGGCCTCGCTGCCGGCGCCCCCGGCGTAAAAGCCGGTCTGGACCCAGCCGCCGGCACCGGCGCCGCCGGTACTGCCTGCACCGTCGGCGTTACCGCCGTCGCCACCGATGCCTGTGCCCGTTGCTGTGCTATCTACCCGCTGCGCGAAAACGCCGCCCTCAGCACCGGCACCACCGATACCGCCGTCGACGCCGTCCCCACCGGCACCACCAGTGCCCGTGCCGCTGGCGCTGCTGCCGGCGGCTGTGGCGCCAATCTTGCCCGCGCCGCCCTTTCCGCCCGTACCGGTACCGATGGCGTTACCGCCAGCGCCACCGGTCGCTTCTCCGCCGGCGCTGCTGTCGGCGACTGCGCTGATGTCCGCGGTACCACCCGCGCCACCATTGCCGCCGGGGTTACCGGCCGTACCGTCGCCACCGTTGCCGCCGGCACCGCCCGTGACGATGCTGCCGATTTCAGCGTTGAGCGCCTTGGCATTACCTCCGTTGCCGCCGTCGCCGCCGGCACCACCGTTGTCGTCACCCCCGGCGCCGCCGTCGCCGCCGGTAACCGTGCCATGACCGGCTTCGCCGAACTCGCCGTAGAGCCGGGCTGTACCGCCGTTGCCGCCCTTGCCACCGTCGGCGCCGCTGCCGGCTTCACCACCGTGGCCGCCGTTGGCGATACCGCGGGCGGAGCCACCGTTGTAGCCGTCGATGGTGGCAAGGCCACCATTGCCGCCGATTCCGCCGTTCAGGGCCGCGCCGCCGCTGCCGCCGGTAGCGGTGCCCTCGGCCTCGCTGCCTAGGTCACCGGCGTCGGTCCTGCCCGCTTGGACGGTCCCCCAACCTCCGTTGCCACCGGTGCCGCCGTTGGCGGCATCGCCGCCGGCCCCGCCGGTCGCATCGCCATCAGCGCTGCCGCCATAGCCGACGACCTGACCGTAACCGCCGTCGCCGCCGAGGCTGCCGACCCCGGTGCCCGTGCCACCGGCCCCGCCGGTTCCGGTGCCCGCGGCACTGCTTCCGCCCCCGTCCGGCGAATTGGAGAAATAGCCGGCCGTGTTCACCCAGCCGCCACCACCGTCGCCGCCCTGACCACCGTCGACACCGTCGCCGCCTGCGCCGCCAGTCGCGTCGCCATCGACGCTGTCACCGGCGAAGTTCGCCCGCACGCCGCCGTGGCCACCGACACCACCAGTGCTATCCGCCCCGGTGGCGTTTCCGCCGGCGCCGCCCGTTGCAGTGCCGGTCGCAGTGCTGTCGATACCGGAGGCCAGGACCGTAGCCCCGCCACCGTCGCCGCCGAGACCATCGTTGCCGCCGTTGCCGCCGTCACCGCCGGTCGCTTCGGCGCCATCGACGCTGCCGCCAGCGTTGGCCTCAATGCTGGCCGCACCACCGGCACCGCCAGTGCCACCGTCCTCGCCATCACCGGCGTTACCCCCGGTCGCGGAGCTATCGGTGACCGAGCTGTCTTCGCCGTCGGCATCGATGGTGGCCGCGCCACCGACCGCAGTGTTAGAGCTCTCGCCAGCGGTCGCCGTGCTGCCCTCGATCGCAGCGCCACCGGTGGCCTCCACCAACGCCGTGGCGCCGTCGCCGCCCTTGCCCCCGTTGGGATCTCCGGTCACACCGGAACCGCCCACCGCGTGGCTGTTGGTGACGGTGCTGTCGTCGCCCTCGGCGCTCACCGTGGCTGTGCCGCCGGTGCCGCCGCTGCCGCCGTACTCGGTGGTCGAGCCAGCGCCGCCGATCCCGCCAGCACCACCCGTCGCGGTGCTGTCAGTGACGGTGCCACCGCCGTTTTCCAGGACGTTGGCGGCACCGCCGCCACCGCCACCACCGCCGCCGAGACCGGGCCCTTCGGCCGTGCCCACGCCTCCGGCGCCGCCGGCACCACCGACACCACCGGTCGCACCGTCACCGACGGCACCGCCCTGGCCACCGGAACCACCGGCACCGCCGTCGCCGAACGCACCGTCAACACCGTCGCTGCCCGCGCCCTGCGCCTCACCACCGACACCACCGGAGCCGCCCGCGCCGCCGACGCCACCGTCACCGCCGCTGCCCGCAAGCTCGGCGCCCGGAGCGGTGCTGCCGTCACCACCGCTGCCGCCGACACCGCCCGTGCCGCCCTTGCCGCCCGCGCCGCCATTACCGGAGATCGAGCCACCCAGGCCGCCGTCGCCGCCGCTGCCGGCCGCCCCGCCGATCGAGCCGTCCCCGCCGGATTCGCCTGGCGCGATACCGTTTTCGCCGTTCTCACCCGCTGCGCCGGCACCACCCTGGCCGCCTGCACCACCGTTGCCTTGGGATCCCGCGTTGCCGCCGTCACCGCCGCGGCCGCCGGCGCGGGTCACATCGTCGCTGTTCCAGCCGGCACCACCAGCGCCACCGTTGCCGCCGCCGGCGGCGATGCCCACGGCACCGGTATTCCCGTCAACACCCGTAGGCCCACCAGCTGCACCACCGGCACCGCCGACACCCGCAATACCGCGTTCACCGCCGTCGCCGCCGCGACCGCCGTCCGGGTTTTCCGCGGTGCCCGCAGTGCCAACCCCGCCGTTGCCCGCATTGCCGCCGCGACCACCGCGACCACCGTCGCCACCATCACCATCGGTGCCGTTGCGCTGGGCCAGGAACAGGAACCGGCCCTGACCCGCAGCACCACCGTCACCGCCGGCGCCGCCAGCGGCGGCATTGCCACCGTCACCGCCATCGCCACCACCGACGGCGCCGGTCAGGCCGTTGTACCCGGCACCGCCAACGCCGCCGACGCCACCTGCGCCGCCGTCGCCGCCGCGGCCGAAGATCCAGCTGCCATTGCCGCCGGCACCACCGGCACCGCCGATACCGCCGACCTCAGCGGCGGTGGTAGCGGTACCCGCAGCACCTGCGCCGCCCCTACCGCCGGCACCGCCCTTGCCGCCGTTGCCCATGACCGACAGTCGGCCCACGTTGCCACCGTTACCGCCGGCCCCGCCACGTCCGCTCACAGCCCCGACGGCGCCGTTACCGCCGGCACCGCCGTTGCCCATGAACAAACCGCCGTTGCCGCCGTTGCCGCCGGCGCCGGCATTGAGCCCGGTCACCCCGGCGCCGCCATGGCCGCCATCGCCGATCCAGCCGGCGTTACCGCCGGCGCCGCCGTTGTAGCCGGCGCCACCGTTGCCGAGCATTCCGCCGTTGCCACCCTTGCAAGCAACACCGGCGTTGCAGGTGTCAGCGGTCCAGCTGTAACCATTACCAATCAGCAGGCCGCCGTTAGGATTATCCGCCGTACCGTTACCGATGAGTCCCAGCGGACCGACCGTGAACGAGCCGAACGAGCCCAGCGGATTCGCGAAGGCTGACGGACCCGCTTGGCCCGTGCTGAGGGTCTGAACATTGCCGCCGAGTGTCTCGGGGTTTGCCTGCGTGGTCTCGATGCGGCGGTAGGCCGCCCAGATCAACGCGAGCGTCGGATTTGGAATGTCCTGCCCGTCGCCCTGCGACGCAGAGGGGCTGTAGCCGAAGGCATCGAGCAGGCCGCTCAGGACAAAGTTGGTCGAGGCGGGGGCGGGAGCCTCGGCACCGTCGGGGGTGGGGAGCAGTTCCGCGGTCGGCTCGACGAGCTCGTCGGCGACTATCTCGTCAATCGCATCTGCCTGGGAAACGGTGGTGACGGGGACCCCGGCTTCTTCCAGTCCCTGCTTCAAGCCTTCGGGAATGTCACCAACCGAGGCGCTCTCGGCGGTCTGCCCCGACAGTGCCGCCGAGGTGGATAGGAACCGCGCGTCGGTATCGGAATTTCTGCGGTCGTCGTCGGAATCGGCTGGCAGCACAACGATTTCGTCGGACCCAGTCGAGCCGCCGGTATCGGTCGGGGTACTGGGCTCGGTGGGCTCGCTCGGCTCGACCGGGGGGATCACTTCACCGACGGGGTCGCCTACCGGCACCTCGGCGAGATCGCTGTCCAGTTCCGGCACATCGGTGCCGGGGTCGGCAGCGCTTCCGCTGCTGCCGCTGGAGCCCTGGAGCCCAGCCTGCAGCCGGGCTGCAATGTCCTTGGCGCGCTCCTCAAAGTCCTTGGCGCGCTTCTCGAGCCGCTCGGTGTTCTTCTCGAGTCGCTCGGCGCGCTTGCTCTCGAAGTCCCTGGAGATCGAGTCGATGCGATCCTTGATGGCGGCGCCGAGGCCATTGCGTTTCGGCCCGTCGTCGGTGTCATTCGCAGTACCGGCCGAGGAACCCGAGTCCTCGGAAGAAGAATCCGCGCCAGTGCTCGCGCCGCTGCCCGAGGACCCTGTGCCTGAACTCTGAGAGGTCCTGTCCTTGCCGCTGTCCGGCTCCGCCCAGGCGACTCCCGCTGGACTTCCAATTGCTGTACCGATCCCGAGTGCAACAGCTAGCGCACCAACACGCCTACGTAATTGGCATAGCCCATCGAAAGGTCCCCCGCTTCTGAGATTTCTGTCAGCTCACACCCTTCGGGGTGTGATGTCCGAGGCAGCCTAGCTGAGAACTTCCTGAGTTTCGGGTGCGATTCGGACAAGTCAATACGATGTATTTGCAGCCAAAAATACTTTTGATTGCGATCGAAGAAATCCTGCTAACCAAACGCTGACGCTACCGGGGATCGGTTTTCAGCAATCACAGCAAGGCTTGCCGAACCGGCATAGGTGCGCAACGGAAACGATTCGCCAGGGCGGAGATCCATGCATACACACTGTTAGTCGCCGCACTCTCGAAGGCCCGCCGACGCGATCGAATCAGTTTGTCAGAGCAGCACGGCAGCGCTGCGATGCCTTCAGCGAAGTTTCAGATAGCTCGATCCACCGCCCGTGCGCTCCTCAGCAGGCAAAGTTCTCACGCGATGGTTCGCAACGACTGGCCGCACTAAAGATCTGCCGATTTCCTGTCAGGAACCTGAGAACCGCAATGTGAACGCTGTCCTACGGCAGCGGAAATGGCGCTTGAATTGCCGTGCCGCCGGCCGCCCACGACGGACCTATCGGCACAATTCGGTGATCTGCGGACGCGCCGCTTCCAGGTAGGTCATCCGGTTGGTCTGCTCCCGATCGGTGCTCGGCAATCCTGCAAGCTGCCCCATGCCGACCTCGACGAGATCGTTCGCGAAACTGCGAACGGCGTCGCCAAGTTCCGGCGGCACCGCCGCATCCAAGCTGTGCAACAGGTAGAGCCCGCCACCCATGGTGGCAAGCCGCGCATTGGCTGCGACCGCTTCGCGCGCCACCGGTTCCGGCCCCAGGTCGGCGTTGGTCTGCATCATCACCGCGCGTTGCACTGTGTCGAAGGCTGTGCACACCTTCGCCTTGGCATCCTCGGAACTCAAAGCCTCAGTTGCGCCGGACGATCCGTCATCAGATGAATTGGTGGCCGACCAAATCGAAATTCCCGCCGCGAGTAGGGCCACCACCAACGCCGTCGGAGCCAACCACCCCCGGCTGCCTGCGTTGGTGACACCGTGGGTACCTGATGCCCCGTGAGGCCTATCTACCTGGTCCGACATACCGTGATCCTAACCACCCTGACGCACAGAGATGGGCAAGCGCATGCTCCGATCAAATTTTCATGCGACGCAACCGGCCATCGACGCAGAATTACACGCAGTATCAAAGACTTTCGCCCTCACGCGGTTTTCCGCTGTATGTTGAGCCCCGTGATAGTCACTGGTGCACTACTCGCCGAATCCGCATCGGTCGTGGACAACAAGCTCAACATCGAAGGCGGCGTGGTCAGCACCTGCCAAGTGGGACCGGAACGCGCAGCGCGCGCGACCCTGGTCGTGTTGATCCAACCCGAACCTTCCGACCAGAACCCGAAGATCGACATCAAGATCACCGATCCGACCGGCAGCTCGGGGGACGTACAACTCGACGTCCCCGACTCCAGCCTGGGCGGCGAGGTGGGCTTCGTCTTCTTCCCCATGCAAGTACCGCTGCCCATCGATGGCCGCTACCTGATCTCGGTGAGTAGCAACCACGGCTTCGTCTCACTGCCGCTGACCGTCAGCAGCTGATTACGCCGAGATCCCCTATGGGCCGCCTATCCGGCCTCGCAGCAGTTCGACTCCGTCGCCGGTGAGGTGCCGCAGCGCCCAGGGGCGGCCCGCGAGTACCGAGGCCAGATGTGCTGCTGTTCCGGTGACAGACGGTCCGTCGCCGTGGCTCCAGCTGAGGTCGACGGTCCGCAGCGACAGACCGCGGGCCCAGGTACGTGAGGGAATGAACGGGTTCGGCACGTGTACCTGTGTGTCGAGGACCGCGGCCAGTTGCGGCAATCCGACGGTGGACTCGAGTCCGATCCCGAACCGGATGTCCAACTCGTGAATCACGTGATCGCCCAACAGCAGCCGTCGCGGGAAGACCCGCCCCAGGCCACGCGGGGCCGACATCCCGGCGGCGAAGTCTCCGGTCAACTCCACCGGTGACCGGTGCCGCGCCAGCCGCCGTGCCAGCACCGCGTTGGCCCGGTCGAACGATCCGCCGTGTCGTGCTATCTCTACGGCCATCCGCACCGTGGACGCGCGGTAGCCCAGAGCCAGGTGGGCCAGCACGTCGTGGTTGGTCCACCGCGCGCACAGGCTCGGCTGCGCCCAGGCCGTGTCCGGCCACTCCCGGGCCGCCGCGAGAAACCGCATGTCGTTGTCGTAGAGCAACTCACGAGTCGACTGCATCGAAGCTCCTTCGCAGAAAGTCCGTCTGGTCAGCGAGAAGCGTGTCGAGCAGCGGTGGGTGGTAGAGCTCGAAATGGTCGCTGTCGTAGCGCAGGGCCTGCCCGCGTGGGGCGCGCTGTGCGACGGTGACGGCGTGGCGCGGGTCCATCAACGTCTCCCGCTGCGATACGCAGACCAGCGACGGCGCCGAGATGTCGCGGGCCGAGCGCAGCGCGCTGGTGACCGCGATCCCCAGCACGTCCGAGGCGCCGACCCGGTTGTCGAAGGAACCCCCCGGCGATACGACACCGTTCCAGCCTTCCTGTGCGCCCGCCACCGTCACTGCAGCCACGCTGCCCGGTGGGCCGACGATCGGCACATAGCGCGGCGTGGCGCCGAATAGCCGTCGAACGATATCGGCGAGCATTGCCGGCCCGATCCGCAGGGCCGCCCCGAACCCGATCCGGCGCACCGTCGCGAGGCCGTCGACGATGGGGCACTGCACCACCACGGCGGCCAGATCATCGCGCCCAGCGGCGACCTTCAGAACGTGCATGGCGCCGAGGCTGGTGCCCCACAGCGCGATTCGGGTGGCGTCCAACTCGGGAAGGCTGCCCGCGAACTCGATCGCCGCACAGATGTCCTGGCGGTGTCGACGCAGGCTGAGTCGTTGCCGCGGTAGACCTCCGGAGTCGCCGGTATGGCGATAGTCGAACGCCAATGTCGCGATACCCGCACCGGCGAAGTGCTGCTCGTACTGGCCAAGCGACATCGTGTGGTTGGCACCGAACCCGTGAGCGAGTACGACCACCGGATGCCGGCCGGTCCCGCTGGGCAGCGTGAGCCATGCGGCGCAGCGGGTGCCCTGGGAGTCGAATCCGGTGCTGGTTGTGTTGAGCGGCATGCCGCCTCCGTTCATACGTACGATGTACGTGTTGTACATTACGTACGTTGTACGCGTCAAGCGGAGGTGGGATGCGAGCGCGATTCACCCTGGCAGAGGTGCAGGCCGCCGCCCTGCGCATCGTCGATGCCGACGGAGTTCGGGGCCTGACCATGCGATCGCTGGCCGCAACTCTCGGCACCGGGCCGATGACGCTGTACAACTACACGCGCAGCCGTGCCGAACTCGAGGATCTCGTCGCCGAGGCGGTCATCGCCCGCGTCGAGGTTCCCCAGGCCAGCGGCGACTGGATCAACGACGTACGGACGATTGCGACCGCCATGTGGCAGGCGATCCGCAATCATCCCAACGCGGTCCCTTTGGTGCTCGCCCGCCGCACCGTGTCAGCGTCGAGTTACCCTGCCGCCGAATACCTCATCGAGGCGCTGAGCCGAGGCGGCCTGGCCGACAAGGATCTGCTGACCGCTTTTCGGGCGGTGTTGAGTCTGGTGATGGGTAGCGCGCAGATCGAGCTGGCAGGCCCACTGGCCGGGGCCGACCGCGATCGCCAACAGCGCGAGGCCGCCGGGCGCATCGGCGGTTTGGCCGGAGCCGACCATGAACGCGTCGCCGCGCTGAGCAAGGTCAGTCAGCACTCGACGGCGGCCGAGGACTTCGCGGGCGCCCTGGAGCTACTCCTCACCGGAATCACGACTCCGGCCAGCTGATCTGGTGTTCGACGGGCCGGGCCCTGACCGATCACCCAGGAGGCACCAGCATCGACTCCCACGTCTGGCCTCTGCGATCCTGAGCCAGGTTCGCCTGCGTGTAGAGGCGGCCGTCCGGTCCGACGTAAGCGCCGGTTTCGGGGTCATACTCGGCGAATGCTATCGCTGGCGACGAAACTCCTGAGCCATCCGCCACAGGTCCGGGCCCCGGCGGGCTCTCCGGCTCCGCACCGGTCGGCGTTTCCGGACGAGTCTGCGGTATCCCCTGGCCCGACAACGTCGCGTTCGGATCCCCTTTCCAGTTATAGCCGTCATTGAGCGGCACATATTCTTCGTCGCTCTTGCACATCTCGGCGGTCGGGGCCCGTTTGCCGGGCTTGGTGGCGCAGGGCAGATTCCGTGCCCCGCGAACGTTGAACGGCGAATCCTGCGGCACCCGGCAATACAGGTCACCGGCCGGCCGATCGGGATAGTCCTCATGGGCCGCGGCTCGCTGCTGGGTGGCCGGCAGGTACCCGGTCAGGCACGGGGGTGGGACATTGAGGTTCAAGTCGAACGTCACGAACGGCCCCTTGTACGCCGTCTTGAGGCCCAGGTCAGGGACCATGGAACTGGCCAGGATCGCCACCGCCTGCGGCAAGAGCACCAGGACCTGTTCCAGCCCGGCATGGTAGGTCAGCGCGACGTCGGCCACCCCCGTGAGGTTGGCCAGCATGATCGGCAGTGACGGCTGCAGCCGGTCGAAGAGCTGTTTGGCCTCTGCCGCGGCCGTCGAACCATCGTTGAGCACGCCTCGAACGGCGGCGTCCTGCGCTTTGACCTGGCCGCTGAGGTCGGCAAGGTGTGCGGCCCAGGCCGCTATGGAATCCGCTGTGGCGCTTTGACTTTCCAGAACAGGTCCCGATTGATCGATCAGGTTCGTCAGGGCATGCAGGTTGGCTTTGGCGTCGATGGCCAACGTCGTGGACCCCTTCACCAGTCGAGCAAGATCCGGTCCCAGGCCACCGACGGCGGCGGCACCCTCGTCGATCACGGTCTTGAGGTTCTCCCGCGGTATCGCCTCCAACCCACGGTTGGTCTGGTCCAGCAACGTACTGATGTCAGGTGGCACCGAGGTGCGATCCAGCGGGATGACGTCGCCGTCCGCCAGGGGCGCCTCACCGGAACCCGCGCGCGGGATGAGGTCGACGTACTGCTCGCCAATTGCGGTGCGGCTGTGTACTTCTGCGTCCAAGTCTGCCGGGATCCGCACATTCGAGGCCAACGAGAGCACGGCTTCGATACCGGTATCGGTCATGCGCACATCGGTCACCCGGCCGACCTGCTGCCCGCGGTAGGTGACGTTACCGGTCTTGTACAGCCCCCCGGTCGTGGGCAGCTGCATCGACACGTTGTATCGGCCGACGCCGAACAGCAGGCTGGGCAGCCCCATGTAGCCGACCGCCATCACCAGTCCGGCCACCAGCGAAACCAGCGTGAATATCACCAACTGGATCTTCACCCGTCGAGGCACTCTCATGTCAGCGCCCCTGATCCATCTGGTAGGGCACGACGAGGGGATTGCCCCCCGTGTACGGGCTGGGCATCTGTCCAAAGGTGCGGCCCCACTGCATCTCCAGCTCCGTCAGATGTCCTTCCCACCTGGTGCCGGTGAAGAAACCCGCGTCGATACGGCTGAGTGTCAGGTCGAATATGTTGGTGGAGTTGGCGTAATCACCCCGGAAGAAATTGCCGAGGTTCTCCTTGACGAACGGGAAGGTGGACAGGAAGCTCAGCGAGCGCACCATCGCCGGCCCGGCGTTGGCCAGGGACTCCAACACGGGTCCGAGGTCGTTGAACTCCTTGACCAGGTTCTCCTTGGTCTGGGTGACGGTGTCCGCCGTGAGGGCACTCAGCTTGCCGACGCTATCCAGGGCCCCGACGAGGTTCTGACGCTGATCGGAAAGCACGGCCAATGCCTGCGGGATTGTCTTGAGTGCCTTGTCCACGGTCGGCTTCTGCTCGGCGACCTGCCCCGCCAGATTGTTCAGGCTGTCCGTCGCGGCGATGATGTCCGCTGTTTGATCGTCGAGGTTGGCGATGAAGATGTCGAGTTGTTCGATCAGACTCCGAATCTCCTGCTCACGCCCGGCGAAGGCGGTACTCAAAGACCTTGTGATGTCCTGGATCTGACCGATACCACCTCCGTTGAGAAGCATCGACAGGCTGGCCAACGTCTGTTCAGTGCTCGGATACGCCCGGCCGGACGACAGCGGAATGAGCGATCCCTCACCGAGCCTGCCTTGGGGTTGATCGTCCTTTGGGGGCAGCAACTCAACGTGGAGCGAACCAAGCAGGCTGGTCTGCCCGATCGTGGCCGTCGCGTTGGCGGGGAGCTCCACGTCCCCGTCCACCGTCATCGTGAGCAGCGCATGCCACCCCTGGCGCTCGATCTTCGTCACCGTGCCGACGTTGACGTCGCCGACCTGCACACGTGAGTTCTGCTGGATGTTACCGACATCGGGCATCTGTGCCTGGATCGTGTACGACCCCGGGCCACCACCGCTGGTGCCCGGAAGCGGTACGGAGTTCGCACCTTTCCACCCACATCCTGCGACAAGCACCGCGACCGTGAGCACGGATCCGGCGCCGACAGCGAGTCTGCTCGTCATCATGAACCCGCCCCGGGAGGCACCATCATGTCGTGCAGAGTGGACGCACCGCTCTCCGCCATTTCAGCGCCCAGCGGGGGGTCTACCGGCAGCGGCCCGCCGAGGCCTGAGCCGGACTCGGGTGCCTGCACCTGCTGGGGCGATGGTGAATCCGGGGGCGGAATGTAGTCCGGTCGCAGCCAGTCCTCGCTGTAGGTAATCTCGTTCGGCCGCGCGTAAGCGCCCACAATGGGATTGCCTCCCAGCGGCGGGAAGTTGAGCTGACGGTTCTTCACGATCGGAGCCAGATACTGCACACAGAGCTTGGCGGCCTGCTCAGAGTTGAGGCGCGATACCGCCTCAATGGCCCCACACAGGAACTGGATCGGATTGGCGAAACTGTTGAAACTGAGCGCACCGGCGAACCCGCCGACGGCCGGCGGATAGATGTTCACGAAGTTCGACAGCTGCGACGGAGCGACGTGCAGCGTCTGCTCAAGATCTCCGAGGCTCTCGTTCAGGGCACCGCTGATCGAAGCCAGCCGGTCCGCGGTGATGCCGACCGGTTCACGATTCTCGGCGACGAAGCCACTCACCTCCTTGGCCACATCGTTGATGTCAGCGACGGCCTGGCCCACCTCATTGGGCCGGTTGGTGAGCAAAGCTGTTGTTCCAGCGAGATTCTGGTTGAGATGACGCATCAGGTCGGTGCTGTCCTGCAGGGCTGAAACCACAAGTGAGATGTTCTCGATCGCGCCGAACATGTCGCCACTGTGATCGCCCAACGCCGAGAAGGCCTTGGAGAGCTTCACCAGCGTGTCGTGGATGTTGGCGCCTTCGCCGCGAAGATTGTCCGCGGCCGTGTTGACGAATGACCCCAGCGTGCTGACGCCGCCCTCCTCGGTGGGTTGCAGTGTCTCGACGAGTTTTGACAGCTGGTCACGAAGGTCGTCCCACTCGACCGGTACGGCCGTCCGCTGGATCGGGATCACCGCCTGGTCCTGCATTGTCGGCCCCTCGGTGTAGGCCGGAACCAGCTGGATGGCCCGCGCCGAGACCAGCGAAGGCGACAGGAGCACGGCCTTGGCATCGGCAGGCACGTTGTACTCGTCGTCCACCCAGAAGGTGACCTTCACTTCTTGCGGCTGCGCTTCGATGGTGTCGATACCGCCCACCCGCACACCGAGGATGCGAACGTCGTCGCCGGGGTAGAGGCCCGTGCTGTTGGCGAAGTACGCGATGATGCGGGTGCGGTTGGCCATGTCGGTCATCCGGGCCGCCGTGACGGCGCCCCCGATCAGAATCAACACCAGCGCTGCCGCTACACCGACGGTCCACTTACGTTTGGTCATCACGGTTGTCCTGTCGGGAGCTGCTCATTCGGTGCAGCCGGTTCCCCGGGAGCGGGAACCAGAGTGGGCCGATGCGTCGGTGGGGGCTGCAGGCCATCCGGCGCGAGCGGCGGACCAGGCGGCGGACCGCCCGGAGCGGGTGCCGATGGCGGTTCTCGATGGGGATAGCGCGGATCACCCGGATTGCCGGTGATCGCGTCGGGCAGCGTGAGCCGAGGCTCGCCCCCCTGCCCGGTTCGCGGATACGGCGACGGCAGCGCGGGAGTGCCGGGCTGGCCTGTTTGCGGATCGGTGAGTTGGGACGGCATGAGCACATTCGGATCCAGCCCCAGATCGGAGAACGCAGCCTCGATGAACGGCTGAACGAATTGCCCCATCGGGAGATTCACGAAATACCCCTTGAAGAAGGGACCGGACGAGACGGACTCCCCCAGTGACATCCCGTAGGCGTTGAGGCCCTTGACCGCCTCCTGAAGCTTCTCCTTGCGGTTGTCGATGATCGTGAGCACCCCGTTGAGCTTGTCCAACGCGGGCTTGAAGGTGGTCCGGTTGTCGTCGATGAAGCCACGCAGTTGTGCGCTGATGGCGGAGATGTTGCCGGATATGTGATCCAGCGCGCCGGCCTCGGCGCGCAATTGTGCGAGCAGCGAGTTGGTGTTGCCTATCAGCGCGACAATCTGATCGCTGCGCTCGGACAACACACCGGAAACCTGGTTCGCGTTGGACAGCAGCGATCGCAGATGCTCGTCCCGTCGGGCCAGCGTGTCGGCGAAGCGTGAAACGCCCTGCACCGCGACGCGCAACTCGGGTGGGGTGTCCGAGAAGGTTTCAGCAAGGGTGGACAGTGATGCCGATAGTTCTTCGGTGTCGAGACCGCTGATGGTCACCGACAGATCTCCGAGGGCATCGGCGAGTTGATACGGCGATGTGGTGCGCTCCAACGGGATCGGACCAGACTGTTGTCCGTCGCCGCGCGGAGCGACCTCGATGAACTTGGCCCCCAGCACGGTCTTCGTCTTGATCGCCGCCTCGCTGCGGTCGCCGACCTGGACCTTCTTGTCCACGTTGAACTTGATTACGACTCTCGTTCCGTCGAGCGCAATGTCGGAGACCTGGCCCACCCGCAGGCCGGAGACCTCGACGGGTGAGTCCGGACGCAGCCCCGCGGCGTCCTCGAAGTACGCCGTGTAGTCCCGCGTGCCGCTGACGAACGGCACCTTGTCGTAGTTGAGGGTGCCCAGCAGCACCACACCGGTCAACGCGGCGCCAACGACGCCGACAACCAGGAGATTGCGTTCGGCCATGGGCTTCATTTGGGTGTGCACCTGCCTGTCGACTGACCGGCCGCCTTGATGTAAACCGGTTGACCGCCCTTGCCGTTGACCTTCAGGACCACCTCGCAGACGTAGAAGGCGAACCAGTCTCCGTAGAGCCCCTGCCGTCCGAGAATCTGGTAGGCATCAGGAAGGGTGTCGAGCAGATTGTCGAAGTAGTCGTGTTCGTTGAGCACGATGCTGGCCGCTCGGTCGGTCTCATTGGTGATCTTCTGCAGCGCCGGCCGCGACTGGGCCAGCAGATCGGCCACGGATTCCGCGGCCCGGTCCGCATACGCGACGGAGTTGCTGATATCTACCTTGCGATCGGCCAACGTTTCAGTGAGAGAGGTTATTTCGTCGATCACCTGGCCGAACTCCTCGTTGTTCTCCTGAAATGTCCCGAGCACCGTGTTGAGATTGGTGATGACTTGCCCAATGAGCTCATCGCGATCGGCCAGCGTGTTGGTCAACGTGGCGGTTTGGGCGAACATCGAGCCGATCGCATCACCCTGGCCTTGGAAGGCTTGGATCAACTGGGACGACAAAGCATTGACCTGCTCAGGATCCAAGGCGCGGAACAGCGGACGGAAGCCACCGATCAACGTGTCGAGATCCAGCGCGGGCGAGGTGCGCGATAACGGAATGGTGGCACCGGGTTGCAGTGGTGCGCCGCCGCTTTCGCCTTCGATCAGCGTCAGGTAGCGGTCACCGTAGAGATTGTCGAATCGGATGGCCGATCGGCTGGTGTCGGTGAGTTCGACGGAGTCCTCGACGTTGAGATCGACGGCAACCGATGCGTCGGGGCGGATCGCGATGCTGCCCACTTTGCCGACCTCCACTCCGGCGATCCGAATGATGTCGCCTTCTTTGAGACCACCGACGTTGTTGAACTCCGCGGTGTAGCCACGCGTCGGTTCGAACCGCAGTTGTGCGAATACCGCCACGAGGACAAACAGGCCGAGCAGGCAGACGGACATGAAGATCGCCAGTCGCCAAAGCACTGCGCTGAGACGCTCTCTCATCGGTGCCCTCCTGTTGGTGAATTCGGGTGGTTCGGCGAGTTGCTCACGGCTGCGGGACTGGCGGGCCGGGCGGTGCCGGGGGCAGTGGCGTCGGCTGCGTCTGTGCCGGCACGGCAGGCGTGAACGGTTCCGACCCATGGGTCTGTCCAGGATCACGCGGCGCCCCCGGCGGCGGTGCCGGCGGTAACCCGGGATACAACGGCGTGCCGTCGGGCGCGTACTGCTGCGCCCCATACGGGGGTGCGCCGGGGTACGGAATCGGTCCGATGGCGGGGCCCTCCCGATTGCGTAGGGTGGGCGGCTCGGGCACACCCCGTGTCACCGGGAAGTAGTTCGCCCAGCCCGGGAAACCGATGCCCGGATTGACGCGGATGTCGTTGCCCGTGCCCCAGCCGGTGTTGGTGATCAACTGACGCACCGGGAACTGTTTGGTCACATCCGGTAGCGAACCGCAGCCGGGTTTGCCGCCCGGCCCACCCTTGGCGCCGACGATTGGCAGGTGGTTGGGATAGCGGTAAGGATCTTGCCCCCATGTCAGCGCGGCGTCCAAGTTGATGGAATAGCCGTTGCCACCCAAGGTTTCCGCACCGCCGTTGTCAATGAACCATTTCGCCCCGACGAGCATGCATGTCAGTGTCGGGTTGTACTTCAACAGCACCGCGGTGGTCGGTTCCAGCGCATTGACGGTGTGGACGAAGTCGTCCTTGCTGGCACCGACCAGCTGGATTCCACTGTCGCCCATGCCAATCAGGTTCACCAGCAGGCTGTCCACCGCGCTTGCGTGGCTGTGGATCGTCTCGGCGGTGGCACTGAACGAGTCGAGTGTCTCGAGAATGTCCTGAGCGGCGGTCCCGTACGCGTCACTGAAACCCTGTAGCGCTTGGAAATTGGTGCGGATGGCTTCACTGCGCGGATTGAGTGCCAGCAGCACCTCGTTGGTGGCACTGGTCGCCTCCCCGATGGCGTTTCCCTGGCCTCGGAGCCCCTCGGACAGCGCCGTCAGGATCATGTTCAGTTTGCTCGGGTCGACCTTGTCCAGCAAGTCCACCAGATTCTGGAACACCGTGTTGACTTCGCTGGTGACGTTGCGCGAGTGCAGTACCTGCCCCGACTTGATCCGCTCGGGTTCGGGATCGTCGGGGTAGATCAGGTCGACGTACTTGGCGCCGAACGCCGTGGTCGCGTCGATCTCGGCGCCCACGTTGGCTGGTATGTACTCGACGTAGTTCGGGTCGATCTCCAAATGCACGGTCGCTGTGCTTGTTGCCGATTCGACCCGCGCAACCCGGCCGACCTGGAGCCCGCGCATCTTGACTTTGCCGCCCGGGTCCATGACAAGTCCTGCGCGGTCGGAGGTCAACGTGACCGGCACCCATGAGCGGAACCAGCCATTGAACAACGCCGCGGTGGTGAACATCACCAGAACCACGGTGGCGATCA
Source organism: Actinomycetes bacterium (assembly GCA_023460175.1). GTDB lineage: Bacteria > Actinomycetota > Actinomycetes > Mycobacteriales > Mycobacteriaceae > Mycobacterium. Next base: position 5,212 of record JAEWRC010000004.1, on the reverse strand, counting down.
GGGCTGCTGTCCACCATGCGGGATGGATACGTGGCTTGTTGTCGTGTAACACGGCGGCTATCCGGAGAGGTTGAAGTTGCCCGACTGCCCGTACACGGACAGCGAGATGACCAGGGTGACGAACACGACGACGATCAACGAAGCGCGTACCGCCCGGCCGACTGCTTCGCCTACCCCCGCGGGGCCTCCCGAGGCGGTGAACCCGTAGAAGGTGTGGATCACCATGACGGTCACCGCCATCGCCACGGCCTGCGCAAAGGACCACACCAGATCCACCGGGTTGAGGAACGTCTTGAAGTAGTGGTCGTAGACGCCGGTCGACTGCCCATAGATGAACGTGGTTCCCACCCGAGCCGCGATAAACGACATCAGCACCGCAACGCAATACAGCGGGACGACCACGATGATCCCCGCCAGCAGCCTGGTCGAAGCCAAGTACGCGATCGAGCGGACGCCCATCACCTCGAGTGCGTCGATCTCCTCGGCGATGCGCATTGCACCAAGTTGGGCGGTGGCGCCCGCACCAATGGTGGCGGCCAGCCCGATACCGGTTACCAGCGGACCGATGATGCGCACGTTGAGGTAGGCGGAGGTGAATCCTGTCAACGCCTCGACCCCGACGCCGGCCAACAGGTTGTAGCCCTGGACAGCGATGAGCGCACCCGCGGAGAGCGTCAGGAATCCGACGATCACGATGGTCCCGCCCACGACCGCCAGTGCTCCCGCGCCCATGCTCATCTGCGCTATCTGGCAGGCGATTTCGGAACGATAGTGGACAAGAGCGTCACCGACGGATCTGATCGTGAGTCCGTAGAAGCGGGCCTGGAGCCCAATGCGGTTCCAACCACCGACGAAGTCGGTGCGGGCTCGGTGCAGCCTGGGCATCAACGTGCTGGGGACACTGCTGGTCACATTGTCGCCTTTACACCGACGGCCGTGACGATGACATTGATGAGGAACAGCGCCATGAACGAGAGCACTACGGTTTCGTTCACCGCCTTGCCGACGCCTGCAGGTCCGCCACCCACGGAAATTCCTTTGTAGCAGCCGATCAGAGCCGCAACCAGGCCGAACAACGCCGCCTTTGTCAGCGAGATGATGATTTCCGGCAGTCCGGTGAATAGCGTCATACTCGCAACAAAGGCTCCCGGAGTGACGTGCTGGACAAAGACCGAGAAGAAGAACCCACCAACTACACCAACCACTGCCACGACCGAATTCAGTAGCAGCGCAATTACGACCGTCGCCAGCACTCGCGGCACGACCAATGCTTGCAGTGGATTGATTCCCATCACTCGCATCGCGTCGAGTTCCTCGCGAATGGTTCGGGCCCCCAGGTCCGCACACATCGCGGTGGCCGCCGCACCCGCGACGACAAGAACTGTCACCATCGGGCCAATCTGGGTCACTGCCCCAAACGCGGCTCCGGCTCCGGAGAAGTCCGCCGCGCCGAACTCGACCAGCAGGATGTTGAAGATGAATACCGCCAACACCGTGAAGGGTATGGACAACATAATCGTGGGAGCAATGGATACCCGTGCCACAAACCACATTTGGTAGATGAACTCGCGCCAGGCAAACGGAGGCTGCGGAGCCAGCACGGCCGTGTCGATCGCGGTGGCAAAGAATCCACCGACGGACCTCATCGGCCTAGCAAACGATTCCAGGGTGGCTATCGTCCGCTCCTTTCTGACCGGGCAACGTTGATGTGTTGCTGGGTGAATTTCCGTCCCCCGACGCACGATTTGACCATCGCCGGGGGTGTGGCGGCAATTACACTCATTTCATATGGTGAGTGCGATCTGGCGGAACAGGCTCGACAACACCTTGCGCCGCGTTCGCGGCGGTCGTTGCATCATTTGAAGTCTCGCGGGTTGACGTGGAGAAACACCGCAAGGAGGGTCTCTTTACAGCTCAGCAACTATCCACGGCAGCCGCCACACCCACCATTGCTGTAGCGCGCCTAACGCGCAAAGATGTTCCGGTAGAGGTGAATTGGTATGACAGTCCGATTCGAGACAGACGCCCAGGCATCGCGAGCGCGCTTGGTATTGGCATTTGGACTGCTGACCCTCACGGCTCTGGCGGGGCTGATCGGCTACCTGGGATTTCACACCTACGGCGCCGCGCAGAACCAGCACCAACACGCGGCCTTCCTCGAGGCCGGTCGCGAGAACGCCGCCAGGCTGACCACGATCAGCCCCGACCAGGTGGAAGCGGAAGTTGAACAGATCCTGGCGTTGTCGACGGGGCTGTTCTACGAGGATTTTCAACAGCGCTCACCGTCGCTGATCGAGATGGTCCAACAAGCACAGGCAAAGACCGAGGGGACGGTCGTCGAAGCGGGACTCGAGGCGATACGCGACAACGAGGCTGACGTCCTTGTCGCGGTATCGGTGAAGACGACGCTCGCCGGCGCCGAAGCCCCGACGCGAGTGTGGCGGATGCGTATCGGCATTGAGCGAGTGGATGAAACCGAGAAGGTAAGCCATGTTGAGTACGTTGCCTAGGAAGCAGGACCGACCGCGCCCGGCGGCGCCGACTATCGATGCCGAAGAGCCGACTCAGCAACGGGTGCGCCCAACGTGGGCTCACACGTTGATATTCGCTGCACTGCCCGCTGTGGTCTTGCTGTTGGCGGTGGGCGCCGGATTCCTCAAATGGCAGCACGCCGCCATCAGCGGCACGTTGCCAGCCAGTACCGAGGCGGCCCGGGCGGCAACCGAAGGCACCGTGGCGCTGCTCTCCTACGGACCCGATACCGTCAACGGTGACCTTTTCGCCGTGCGCGATAGGCTTACCGGCGACTTCCTTTCCGCCTTCACATCATTGGCCGACGAAGTCGTCATTCCCGGCGCCAAGCAGCAGCAGATCTTCTCTGCCGCATCTGTACCGGCCACCGCCACCGTATCGGCGAGCCCGGATCATGCCGTCGTGCTGGTGTTTGTCAACCAAACCACCACCGTTGCCGACGATCCGCCCACGCTGACGGCATCCAGCGTCAGGGTCACGTTGGACAAGGTCGACGGACGTTGGCTCATTTCCGACTTCGCTCCCATCTGATCACGTCCAGGAGGCGGTCCAACATGCCCGAGTTCGGCTTCTCACAGTGTGCAGACCAGCCGGCAATCGTTTCGACGAAACGGGTGGTGCTCGTTTCGTCGATGGTTGCCGCCGCCCTGGTGGCAGCGCCAGGGTGGGCCCATGCCGATAACTCGAGACTCAACAAGGCCATCGTCCAGATGGTGACCATCATCCAGTACCGAGCTGGTTGTCCCGACTCCATCAGGGTCAACCCACAGTTGGAATTGGCCGCCCGGCGCCACACCGTCGATGTTCTGAATCAGCGTCGGTTAGACGGCGCCACCGGCTCGGACGGCTCCTCACCACAGGACCGCGCGGTGGCCGCGGGCTACGGCGGCACCGTCGAGGAGACGGTAGCGATCAATCCCGCGCTTGCGATCAGCGGCGTCGAGGTTGCCCGGCAGTGGTACGCCAACCCGTTGTACTACGCCACGATGGAGAACTGCGCGCACCGGGATGTCGGGGTGTGGTCGGAGAACAGCCTGGACCGGACGGTGGTCGTGGCGGTGTACGGACAGCCGGAATGACGTGGCGGCGTCCTTGCACACCTGAGAGCCCGATGCGACGAGACACGTTGCAATACAGGAGCTTGATTTCTTCCTGATCCGGCCACCCTGCGCGCTCCCAGAAGCCGGCAGTTCCTCGAACGACCGAAGGCGATTGCCTCGCACCATGGACTGTCCATGTGCGCACAGCTAATACCAACATGGACCACCGGCGGTGTGGATCCACGCCGCTACAAATAACCGCCTCGGGCGCTAAAGCTATACGAGCATTACTGATACCTCTCTACAGCGACGTTGATGCCTTGACCGTCCACGTCCCGCAGCTCTATAAACAGCAAAGCCTGATCGCTTGTGATCCAGGCAACATTCCGATAGCAACGGATATCCAGCGAGGGAGTTGAGCATCATTACTGCGACGTCGGGGACACTGCGCCACACAGATCAATCCTGCATCGGCAGGGAAACGCTTCAATCGAACTCTGACGCTACGACCGGCGTCATGGGTTCTGTTACCGGGGAAGGGTTTTACGCCGTCGGTGCCCCGCGGGACGATGGTGCATCAGGCACCCTGGCCAATCGCCTTCGCCACGCCGAGTCCTGGGTGCAATGGCTCCGCGTGGGAGCAGTTGCGGTGGGGTTGGGTGTCGCCCTCACGGCCGGTCAAGGTGTCGCCGCTGCAGAGACCTCGAGCGGGGGCTCTGAATCGTCGTCGGACAGTTCGGCGTCTCGGACGTCGACGTCCGAATCATCAGCGCAACGCACGAAGTCCGAATCATCATTGCAACGCTCAAAGTCCGAATCGTCGTCGCAGCGCACGAAGTCCAGAACATCTGGCAAGTACAGGAACACGCGCAAGGACGACACCGACGGCCAGTCAAGACTCGAACGTAAAGCCTCGAAAAGCTCGACTGAACACAACACCAAAGCCGACAACGACACCGACAGTGCCACTGACGGCCAAACAACGACTCAACGCAAAACCCCCAGAAACTCACCCAAACACAACACCAAAGCCGACAACGACACCGCCACTGCCACCGACGGCCAATCAAAACTCGAGCGCAAAGCCTCCAGAAACTCAACTGAACACAACAACGACACCGACGCCGTCGACACCGCCACACCGGATAGCGACACCACCGCCGTCGATACCGCCGCACTTGATGGCGACACCACGCCTGTGTCAACGGATTTGCGTGATCGATTGGTTCTGCGCAAGGCAGCGAAGTCGGCAACGACACAACCGAAACTGTCCGCATCCGAACTGTCCGCATCATCGGTGCCGTCGAAGCCCGACAAGCCCACTCCCGCAACACCGGTCGGATCGCTGGTCACCCTGCTGGGCGCCGCGGTGCGCGATACCAACGGCAGCCCGGCCGACGAGCACCTCGCCGGCCCAGCGATAGCTGAAGCTGCGTTCCTTCCTCAGGCCAACTCTCTGTTCGGCATTGGCCAGCGTTGCGGGCTGATCTGTAATGGTGCCGACGGCACGCAAGCCAACCCGAACGGCGTCGGGGGTGGCTTGTTATTCGGCAACGGTGGCGCCGGGTGGAACAGCACCGAGGCCGGTGTGGTCGGCGGCAACGGCGGCAACGGCGGGCTGCTGTGGGGCAACGGCGGCC
>JAEWRC010000003.1 GCA_023460175.1 Actinomycetes bacterium | reverse complement strand
GAGTTCGACGACGATCCGGACGCCGCGGTGGCGGTGCTGTGGGGCGAGGGCGGCACGTTCTGCGCTGGGGCCGATCTCAAGGCTCTCGGAACCGAACGGTCCAACCACGTCACCCCGGACGGCGACGGCCCGATGGGGCCCACCCGCATGCGCCTGTCCAAGCCGGTGATCGCGGCTGTGTCCGGTCACGCGGTGGCGGGCGGTCTCGAACTGGCGTTGTGGGCCGACCTGCGAATCGCCGAAGCCGACAGCGTCTTCGGCGTCTTCTGTCGACGCTGGGGCGTGCCACTGATCGACGGCGGCACGGTGCGGCTGCCGCGGCTGATCGGGCACAGCCGCGCGATGGACCTGATCCTGACCGGCCGCGCCGTCGATGCGCAGGAGGCCCTCGCGATCGGCCTGGCCAACCGCGTCGTGCCGAAAGGCCAAGCGCGGCGGGCGGCCGAGGAGCTGGCCGCCGAGCTCGCCGCGCTGCCCCAGGGCTGCCTGCGTGCCGACCGCGCATCGGCGATGCAGCAGTGGGGGAGGACCGAAACCGACGCCATGGCCGACGAATTCACCAGCCTGTCGCGGGTGGCCGACGAATCACTGCGCGGGGCACGACGTTTCGCCGACGGCGCGGGTCGGCACGGCCGGCGGGCGTGAGCGCCGGGCGATTCAGTCGCGCCGGATGTGGTTGCCGGTGCCGGTGTTGACCACGTCGGGGTCGCCGTCGAGATAGCGCACCGAGTTGTTCAGCCCGCCGACCTCGAGGGTGTCGGTGACCATGTCCAGGCGGACCCGGTTGTCGGCGCCGGTGATGCTGACCTGTGCGCAATTGCCGCTGACGGTGAGGGTGTTGTTGGACCCCGAGATGTCCAGCGCGCGACCATCTCCGCAGTCGATGTCGGCCTCGGTGCCGAACGAGCTGTAGTGCAACGCGCTGCCGATGCCGGCCCGGGCGGTCGACGACGTCGTCGGCACGGGGGTGCCGTCGGTGGTGCCGCCGGACCCGCAGCCGACCAGGCTCAGCCCGGCCACGGCGACCCCGAGTGCCGCGACGGAACGGACGGTGCTCACGCGCTCAGGCGGCGACGCGGGCCAGCCGGTTGGTCATGCCCAGTTCGCGTCCGCGATCGATCAGGGCGGGATTGCCGTTCTTGAAGTAGGCGATCTGATCCCAGCCGTAGACGGTGATGTCGTTGATCACGTGGTCGGCGATGACGGTGTTGCCCGAACCCTGCATGGTCACCGCCCAGCAATCGCCGAGGGCCGTGACGGAGTTACCGGAACCGTTGACGAACAGGGTGCCGCCGGCGCAGTCGACGGTCTGTTTCACGCCGACGCCGGTGACGTAACTGTCATTGTTGGCCTGCGCCGTCGCGGGCAGCACGATCCCGGTCAGCAGCACCGCCGCGGCTGCGCCGATCGCCCACCTGGCCTTCGTCACGTCGTCCGCCACGTCGTTGCCTCCACCTCTGCCGGCTCCGGGGTGTCCCGCAGCTTACGCCGCAGAGTACGGCCCGGGGCGGCGGACCGGGCGGGGTTCGGCGCCCGTCAACTAGAGTTCAACGCTGGCTGACTCGGTCCGGTGCGGACCGGCGCCACCAAACCCGGCGCTCTTCAGGGCGCAATAAATCAGTGAGGATCGATCATGGCCGCAGGACCCGACCCGTCGGAGACGGGGACGCGGCCGCGCAACGGCGGTCGCGCGCCGGCCCGGTCGACCAAGCTCAGCCGCGACGTCATCGTCAACGCCGCCCTGAACTTCCTGGACCGCGAGGGCTGGGACGCGCTGACCATCAACGCGCTGGCCAATCACCTCGGCACCAAGGGCCCGTCGCTGTACAACCACGTGCACAGCCTCGACGACCTGCGGCGCACCGTGCGGATGCGGGTGATCGGCGACATCATCGAGATGCTCAACACCGTCGGTCAGGGCCGCACCCGCGATGACGCGGTGCTGGTGATGGCCGGCGCCTACCGCAGCTACGCGCATCACCATCCCGGCCGGTACTCGGCGTTCACCCGGATGCCGTTCGGCGACGACGACCCGGAGTACTCGGCGGCCACCAAGGACGCCGCGGCCCCGGTGATCGACGTGCTGGCCTCCTACGGCCTGGAGGGGGAGCAGGCCTTCTACGCGGCGCTGGAGTTCTGGTCGGCCATGCACGGTTTCGTTCTGCTGGAGATGACCGGCGTCATGGATGACGTGGACACCGACGCGGTGTTCTCCGACATGGTGCTGCGGTTGACCACGGGGCTGGAGCACCGCCGTTAGCTCGCACGTTGACCTGCAATAAGGTGGCTGTCGAGCAAGTTTTGTCGGGGTGGGCAGGACTGGTATTGTGGTAGCTCGTGCCTGGTCCACAGGAGCGTACGCGGCTGTAAAAAAGCAGGTGCGCGCGGCGCACGCCTGGCCAATTCACATGTGCGAGAAATGCATCGACATGCATCGTGCGCATGCGACACGCCCGGGAGCGGGGTAAGCGACCGGGGCATAACCGCAGTACACAGACCTAAGAGCAACAAAGTAGTAAGAAGCAGAGAAAGCCGGTACATGCCAACCATCAACCAGCTGGTCCGCAAAGGGCGCCACGACAAGGCTGCCAAGGTGAAGACCGCGGCCCTCAAGGGCAGCCCGCAGCGTCGCGGCGTGTGCACCCGCGTGTACACCACGACCCCGAAGAAGCCGAACTCGGCGCTTCGTAAGGTCGCTCGCGTGAAGTTGACCAGCCAGGTCGAGGTCACCGCCTACATCCCGGGCGAGGGTCACAACCTGCAGGAGCACTCCATGGTGCTGGTGCGTGGCGGTCGTGTGAAGGACCTCCCCGGCGTGCGCTACAAGATCATCCGTGGCTCGCTGGACACCCAGGGTGTCAAGAACCGCAAGCAGGCCCGCAGCCGTTACGGCGCCAAGAAGGAGAAGAGCTAATGCCACGCAAGGGCCCCGCGCCGAAGCGCCCGCTGGTCAACGACCCGGTCTACGGATCGCAGCTGGTCACCCAGCTGGTGAACAAGGTGCTCAAGGACGGCAAGAAGTCGCTGGCTGAGCGCATCGTCTACGGCGCCATGGAGCAGGCCCGCGACAAGACCGGCACCGACCCGGTGATCACGCTCAAGCGTGCCCTGGACAACGTGAAGCCGGCCCTCGAGGTCCGCAGCCGCCGCGTCGGTGGCGCCACCTACCAGGTGCCCGTCGAGGTCCGCCCGGAGCGGTCGGTCACCCTGGCGCTGCGCTGGCTGGTGAGCTTCTCGGCGGCCCGTCGCGAGAAGACCATGGTCGAGCGCCTGGCCAACGAGATCCTGGACGCCAGCAATGGCCTGGGTGCCGCCGTGAAGCGGCGCGAGGACACCCACAAGATGGCGGAGGCCAACCGTGCCTTCGCGCACTACCGCTGGTGACCTGGTGCTCGGTGGGCATCGGAGCCCGCAACACCACAACCGCACCTGACAACGCAAGCGAAAGAGTGGGAATCTAGCCGTGGCACAAGACGTGCTGACCGACCTGAACAAGGTCCGCAACATCGGCATCATGGCGCACATCGATGCCGGCAAAACCACCACCACCGAGCGGATCCTGTTCTACACCGGGGTCAACTACAAGCTCGGTGAGACCCACGACGGCGCCGCCACCACCGACTGGATGGAGCAGGAGCAGGAACGCGGGATCACCATCACCTCCGCGGCCGTGACCTGCTTCTGGAACGGCAGCCAGATCAACATCATCGACACCCCCGGGCACGTCGACTTCACCGTCGAGGTGGAGCGCAGCCTGCGCGTGCTCGACGGTGCCGTTGCCGTCTTCGACGGCAAGGAAGGCGTGGAGCCGCAGTCCGAGCAGGTGTGGCGGCAGGCCGACAAGTACGACGTCCCCCGCATCTGTTTCGTCAACAAGATGGACAAGATCGGCGCGGACTTCTACTTCTCGGTCAAGACCATGGAGGAGCGCCTCGGGGCGCGCGCCATCCCGATCCAGCTGCCCATCGGTGCCGAGAACGACTTCGAGGGCATCGTCGACCTGGTCGAGATGAAGGCCAAGGTGTGGCAGGGCGAGACCAAGATGGGCGAGACCTACGAGGTCGTCGACATCCCGGCCGACCTGCAGGACAAAGCCGACGAGTACCGGACCAACCTGCTCGAGGCCGTCGCCGAGGCCGACGATGCGTTGATGGAGAAGTACCTCGGTGGCGAGGAACTGACCGTCGACGAGGTCAAGGCCGGGATCCGCAAGCTCACGGTCAACTCCGAGATCTACCCGGTGCTGTGCGGCACCGCGTTCAAGAACAAGGGCGTCCAGCCCATGCTCGACGCGGTCGTCGACTACCTGCCCTCGCCGCTGGACGTCGAGTCGGTCAAGGGTCACGTCCCCGGCAAGGAGGACGAGGAGCTCTCCCGCAAGCCGTCCATCGACGAGCCGTTCTCGGCGCTGGCGTTCAAGGTCGCCTCGCATCCGTTCTTCGGCAAGCTGACCTACGTGCGCGTCTACTCGGGCAAGGTCGACTCCGGCGCCCAGGTGATCAACTCCACCAAGGGCAAGAAGGAGCGGCTGGGCAAGCTGTTCCAGATGCACGCCAACAAGGAGAACCCGGTCGAGAGCGCGGCCGCGGGCCACATCTACGCGGTGATCGGCCTCAAGGACACCACCACCGGTGACACCCTGTGCGATGCGAACCAGCAGATCGTGCTGGAGTCGATGACCTTCCCCGATCCGGTGATCGAGGTGGCCATCGAGCCCAAGACCAAGAGCGACCAGGAGAAGCTGTCGCTGTCGATCCAGAAGCTCGCCGAAGAGGATCCGACCTTCAAGGTGCACCTGGACCCGGAGACCGGCCAGACCGTCATCGGCGGTATGGGCGAGCTGCACCTGGACATCCTGGTCGACCGCATGCGTCGCGAGTTCAAGGTCGAGGCCAACGTCGGCAAGCCGCAGGTGGCCTACCGCGAGACCATCAAGCGGGCCGTGCAGAACGTCGAGTTCACCCACAAGAAGCAGACGGGTGGCTCGGGCCAGTTCGCGAAGGTGATCATCAACCTCGAGCCGTTCAGCGGCGAGGACGGTGCCACCTACGAGTTCGAGAACAAGGTCACCGGTGGCCGCATCCCGCGCGAGTACATCCCGTCGGTGGATGCCGGTGCCCAGGACGCCATGCAGTACGGCGTGTTGGCCGGCTATCCGCTGGTGAACGTGAAGGTCACCCTCCTCGACGGCGCCTACCACGACGTCGACTCCTCGGAGATGGCCTTCAAGATCGCCGGTTCGCAGGTGATGAAGAAGGCTGCGGGACAAGCGCAGCCGGTCATCCTGGAACCGATCATGGCCGTCGAGGTCACCACCCCCGAGGACTACATGGGTGAAGTGATCGGCGACCTGAACTCCCGCCGTGGTCAGATCCAGGCCATGGAGGAGCGCAGCGGTGCGCGCGTCGTCAAGGCGCAGGTGCCGCTGTCGGAGATGTTCGGCTATGTCGGCGACCTTCGGTCGAAGACCCAGGGCCGGGCGAACTACTCCATGGTGTTCGATTCCTACGCCGAGGTTCCGGCGCAGGTCTCGAAGGAGATCATCGCGAAGGCGACGGGCGAGTAAATCCCGTTGCCGTCCGCGGCGACCAAAATTGAATACATCAACAATGCTTTAAGTAAAAGCACCAACAAGTCCAGGAGGACACAGAAGTGGCGAAGGCGAAGTTCGAGCGGACCAAGCCGCACGTGAACATCGGCACCATCGGTCACGTCGACCACGGCAAGACCACCACGACTGCAGCGATCACCAAGGTCCTGCACGACAAGTTTCCGGATCTCAACGAGAGCTTTGCCTTCGATCAGATCGACAAGGCTCCCGAGGAGAAGGCTCGTGGTATCACGATCAACATCTCCCACGTGGAGTACCAGACCGACAAGCGGCACTACGCCCACGTCGACGCTCCCGGTCACGCCGACTACATCAAGAACATGATCACCGGCGCGGCCCAGATGGATGGTGCGATCCTGGTCGTGGCCGCCACCGACGGTCCGATGCCGCAGACGCGCGAGCACGTGCTGCTCGCCCGCCAGGTCGGCGTGCCCTACATCCTGGTCGCGCTGAACAAGGCCGACATGGTCGACGACGAGGAGCTGCTCGAGCTCGTCGAGATGGAGGTCCGCGAACTGCTGGCCGCCCAGGACTTCGACGAGGAAGCCCCGGTCATCCCGATCTCGGCGCTCAAGGCGCTCGAGGGTGACGAGAAGTGGGTCAAGTCCGTCGAGGACCTGATGCAGGCCGTCGACGACTCGATCCCGGACCCGGTCCGCGAGACCGAGAAGCCGTTCCTGATGCCCGTCGAGGACGTGTTCACCATCACCGGCCGCGGCACCGTGGTCACCGGTCGTGTGGAGCGCGGCATCGTCAACGTGAACGAGGAAGTCGAGATCGTCGGCATCCGTCCGGAGACCACCAAGACCACGGTCACCGGCGTCGAGATGTTCCGCAAGCTGCTCGACCAGGGCCAGGCCGGCGACAACGTCGGTCTGCTGCTGCGCGGCATCAAGCGCGAGGACGTCGAGCGTGGCCAGGTCGTGGTCAAGCCCGGCACCACCACCCCGCACACCGAGTTCGAGGGCAGCGTCTACATCCTGGCCAAGGACGAGGGCGGCCGCCACACGCCGTTCTTCAACAACTACCGTCCGCAGTTCTACTTCCGGACCACGGACGTGACCGGCGTGGTGACCCTGCCCGAGGGCACCGAGATGGTGATGCCCGGTGACAACACCGACATCCACGTCAAGCTGATCCAGCCCGTCGCCATGGACGAGGGCCTGCGCTTCGCGATCCGCGAGGGCGGCCGTACCGTCGGCGCCGGCCGGGTTACCAAGATCATCGCCTGATCTGACTCAGCTGCACCGAAGTGGCGCTCACCTGAAAGGGTGGGCGCCACTTCGCTTTCCGCGCCAACACACGCTGCGGGGCGGGCCGGGGCGGTGGTAGCTGCATATTGCAGGCAACACCTGTAAAATGCAGGCATGGTTGCCATCACCATTCGTGACGTTCCCGACGATGTCCGAGCCGAACTCGCCGCTCGGGCGGCTCGCTCCGGACGTTCCTTGCAGGAATATCTTCGAGGCCTCCTCACGGACACTGCGCGACAATCGAGTGTCGAAGACGTCATCGCCCGGGCACGCGCACGGGTGAACAGTGCCGGAGTTCGTCTCGATGCGACTACCATCCTCGAGGCCGAGGACGCCGACCGTCGGTGAGGCGGATCGTATGTGACGCGTCGGCGGTGGTCGCTGCGCTACTGGACTCGGGCGAGGATGGCCGATGGGCGGCGGCCAAACTGATCGACGCGGAACTCTTCGCTCCGGCGTTGCTGCCATTCGTATGCGCCAATATCATCCGGCGTCTGGAGGCGCGGGCCACCATCACCTCGGATCAAGCGGCTCTGGCGCACGCAGACTTGCTCGATCTGCCGGTCAGCCTGTGGCCGTATGAGCTGCTGGCAGAGACTGCCTGGCCGCTGCGGCGGAATCTGACCGCTAACGATGCGGCGTATGTGGCGCTGGCCGAACTCTTGGCACTCCCTCTGGTGACCCTCGACAGGCGGATCGCGAAAGCACCAAATCTGCCGTGCAGCTGCGAAGTTCGGGATTTGCGGGACTGACACCGTCGACTGCGGACGGATATCGCCGCGGCGGCGGGCTGGCAATGCTGGGGATAACGCCCCTCGGGTGCCCGTGATTTTGATAGCGTCGCCAATCGGGTCAGGGGGAGCCGGCCAAGCCCGACGCCGCACCTCTGCGCCGGACTGGGCGGACATCGCCGTACCCGCGCGTGCAAGTTCCGACTCCGAAGGAACGTATGGGTACCGCAGAGGTTTCGACGCAGGACCGCAAGGACAACAAGGTCAGCCTCCCGACGCTGACCGCCATGGTCGTCGGGTCGATGGTCGGTTCGGGTGTCTTCCTGTTGCCACGCCGGTTCGGCACCGAGACCGGTGTGCTCGGCGCGGTGATCGCCTGGACGGTGGCCGGTGCCGGGATGCTGATGCTGGCCTTCGTCTTTCAACGGCTGGCCACCCGCAAACCGCAGCTCGACGCCGGTATCTTCGCCTACGCCAAGGCCGGTTTCGGCGACTACGTCGGCTTCAATTCGGCGATCGGCTACTGGGCGTCGGCGTGTGCGGGCAACACGTCCTACTGGGTGCTGATCACCGCGACCTTGAGCGCGCTGGTGCCCGGTTTCGGGGCCGGCGACACGGTGGCCGCCGTCGTGGTCTCCGCGATCGGGGTGTGGCTGTTCGCGCTGCTGGTCATGCAGGGCGTCAAGGACGCCGCGGTGATCAACTACATCGTCACGATCGCCAAGATCATCCCGATCCTGATGTTCATCGTCATCGCCCTCATCGCGTTCCAGGCCGACATCTTCGTCGACAACTTCTGGGGCGCCGACGGCGGCTATTCGTTCGCCTCGATTTGGGATCAGGCCACCGGCACGATGCTGATCACGGTGTTCGTCTTCCTCGGCATCGAGGGCGCAAGCGTGTATTCGCGCATGGCGCGCAAGCGCGAGGACGTGGGCCGGGCGACCGTCATCGGATTCCTCGGCGTACTCAGTATTTTCGCGATGGTCACCCTGGTCTCGTACGGCGTGATGCCGCAGGACGAGCTCGCCGGCGTCAGCCAGCCCTCGATGGCGGCGGTGCTGGAATCTGTTGTGGGGCCGTGGGGCTCGATCTTCATCCGGGTGGGCGTGATCGTCTCGGTGTTGGGCGCCTACCTGGCGTGGACGCTGATGGCCGCCGAGGTGCTCTATATTCCCGCCAAGTCCGACGACATGCCGCGGTTCTTGGCCCGCACCAACCGGCACGGCGCGCCGGTGACCGCGCTGGCCATGGCCGCCGCGTTGATCACGCTGCTGCTGATCGCGTTGTTGTTCGCCGCCGACGCGCTGGACTTCATGCTGGACCTGACGGCGGCGCTGGCCCTGATCCCGTACCTGCTGGCGGCGGCCTACGCGCTGAAGCTGACCGCGACGCGGGAAACCTACGACGAGGCCAAATCCGTTGTGCCGGACATGGTCGTCGCCGCCCTGGCGACCATCTACACGCTGTTTTTGCTGTACGCCGCGGGCATCGACAAGCTGCTGCTGTCGTGCATCCTCTACGCCCCCGCGGCGGCGCTGTATTTCAAGGCGCGCCGCGAACGCGGCCTACGGGTGTTCCGGCCCGCCGAGGCGGTGCTGTTCGGCGTCATCGTCGTCGGCGCCGTCGTGGCGGTGGTGTCGTTGGCGACCGGGGCGATCGAAATCTGAAGCACGGGAAGGGAAGACAGGTGAGCAATCCGTCCGCCGGTTACGGTGTGCATTCCGAGGTCGGCAAGCTGCGCAAGGTGCTGGTGTGTTCGCCGGGGCTGGCCCACGAGCGGCTGACACCGACCAACTGCGACGACCTGCTGTTCGACGACGTGCTGTGGGTGCAGAACGCGCGCCGCGACCACTTCGATTTCATGGACAAGATGCGCGACCGCGGCGTCGAGGTGGTGGAATTGCACGCCCTGCTGGCAGAGACGATGGGGATCCCGGAGGCCAAGGCGTGGCTGCTGGACCGCAAGATCGTGGCCAACGAGGTGGGGCTGGGCCTGGTCGGGGACACCCGGGCGTTCCTGGACTCGCTGCCGCCGACCCGGCTGGCCGAACTGCTGATCGGGGGCATGTCCACCCTGGATCTGCCCCGCGAGATGCGGTCGAGTTATCTGCGGTTGGCGCGCGAGGAGGCCGGCGTCAACGACTACTTGATGCCGCCGCTGCCCAACACCCTCTACACCCGCGACACCACCTGCTGGATCTACGGCGGGCTGACGCTGAACCCGCTGTACTGGCCCGCGCGGCACGACGAGACGCTGCTGATGAAGGCGATCTATGAGTTCCATCCCGACTTCGTCGGCTCGACGGTGTGGTGGGGTGATCCGGAAAAGGACTGGGGCACCGCGACATTCGAGGGCGGGGACGTGCTGATCCCGGGCAACGGGGTGGTGCTGATCGGGATGAGCGAACGCACCTCCCGGCAGGCCGTCACCCAGGTGGCCGCCACGCTGTTCGAGCGGGAGGCCGCCGAGCGGGTGATCGTGGCCAGGATGCCCAAGCTGCGCTCGGCGATGCACCTGGACACGGTCTTCACCTTCGCCGACCGCGACGTGGTGACCATCTACCCCGAGATCGTGGACCACATCGTGCCCTTCAGCCTGGTGCCCAGCGACACCGCCCCGGGCGTCGAGGTGATCGAGGAGACCAAGCCGTTCATCGAGGTCGTCGCGGCCGCGGTGGGGGTCGGCGAACTGCGCGTGGTGGAGACCGGCGGCACCCGGTACGACTCGGAGCGCCAAACAGTGGGACAGCGGCAACAACCTGGTGGCCGTCGAACCCGGGGTGGTGTTCGCCTACGACCGCAACACCCACACCAACTCGCTGCTGCGCAAGGCCGGGGTGGAGGTCATCACGATCGTCGGTGCCGAACTGGGCCGCGGCCGCGGCGGCGGGCACTGCATGACGTGTCCGATCACCCGCGACCCACTGGATGGGTAAACTTCTGGAACACGTTCTAGTTGTGCTGTTAGCCTGCCAACACACACCTCGCCGCTAGATTTCGCGAGTGTGCGTGTCCGCGGGTGACACACCGGGCAGAATCCCGGGTTTGGGCACGCTCGCGCCAGGAAAGGGAACCACGCGATGACCACAGCAGCACCTCTGGACGGGCGGGTGGCGTTCGTGACCGGGGCCGCCCGCGGCCAGGGCCGGGCCCACGCGGTGCGGTTGGCCGCCGAGGGCGCCCACATCGTCGCGATCGACGTCTGTAAGTCGTTGTCGGACACGGTCACCTATCCGATGCCCACCGCCGACGACCTGGCCGAGACGGCCCGCCAGGTCGAGGCCACCGGGCGCAAGGTGCTGACCCGCGAGGTCGACATCCGCGACCTCGCCGCCCAGCAGCAGGTCATCGCCGACGCCGTCGAGCAGTTCGGCCGGCTCGACATCGTGGTGGCCAACGCCGGCATCCTCAGCTGGGGCCGGATCTGGGAGCTCTCGGAGGAGGCCTGGGACACCGTCGTCGACGTCAACCTCAACGGCACCTGGCGCACCATCAAGGCCGCGATACCGGCCATGATCGAGGCCGGCAACGGCGGGTCGATCATCATCGTCAGCTCCTCGGCCGGGCTGAAGGCCACGCCCGGCAACGCGCACTACGCGGCCTCCAAGCACGGCCTGGTGGCGCTCACCAATGCGCTGGCCCTCGAGGCCGGGGAGTTCGGCATCCGGGTGAACTCGATCCACCCGTACTCGATCCAGACCCCGATGATCGAGCCGGAAGCCATGGCGGCGATCTTCGCCAAGTTCCCGACGTTCCTGCACAGCTTCGCCCCGATGCCGCTGAAACCCGTTGCCCGCGAAGGGAAGCCGGGCCTGCAGGAGTTCATGGCACCCGAGGAGGTCGCCGACGTGGTCGTCTGGCTGGCCGGGGATGCGTCGATGACCATCTCGGGCTCGCAGATCGCCGTCGACCGCGGCGTGATGAAGTACTGAGTCAGCCGTACAGCTCGAGGGTGCAGCACTTCACCGAGCCGCCGCCCTTGAGCAGCTCGGACAGGTCCACCCCGACGGGGACGAAGCCGGCCGCGCGCAGTTGTTCGCCGAAACCGGTCGCGGCCGCCGGATACACGACGTGGCGCCCGTCGGACACCGCGTTGAGGCCGAAGGCGTGGGCGTCTGAGCTGCCCACCTCGAGGGCGTCGGGGAACAACGCGCGGAGTCGCTCCCGCGAGGCCGCGGTGAACGCCGGGGGATGGTAGGCGACGGTGGTGTCGTCGAGCACGGCCAACGCGGTGTCGAGGTGGTAGAAGCGCGGATCGACCAGGGTGAGCGTCTCGACCCGGCGCCCGAAGGCCGTGGCGATCTCGTCGTGCGCCTCGGCGTCGGTGCGAAACCCGGTGCCGGCCAGGATCATCGACCCCACCGGCAGCAGGTCGCCCTGCCCCTCGTTGCGGTGCCGCGTGGTGACGGGACGGTAGCCGAGGCCGGTCATCCACCGCGCGTAGGCGCTCGCCTCGGCCGCGCGCTGCGAGTACTTGAACCGGGCGACGACGGCGCGGTCCCCGATGATGAGCCCGCCGTTGGCCGCGTAGACCATGTCCGGTAGGCCCGGTTCCGGCGCGACGACCTCGACGCTGTGCCCGAGGTCCAGATAGGTCCGGCGCAGGCCCTCCCACTGGGCCAGGGCCCGTTCGGTGTCGACGGGGGTGCTGACGTCCATCCACGGGTTGATGGCGTACTCGACGGCGAAGTGCGTCGGCGGGGTCATGGCGTACCTGCGGGTGCGGGCGCGCCGCGGCGGGACGACGGGACAGTGCCGGTCGGGTTCCTCGGTGACGTCGGCGACCGTCATGGTTCGATAATATTTCGCCGATCCGGCGCACCCGGTGAATGCGGTGTTGCGTGTCTGCCGACGGTGCACCTCCACCTGCGCAGTACCGCTGGTAGCGCAGGGTGGCGGTCCATGCCTGCGGGTCATCGTGTAAGAACTGTCTTCGTGGGTGAGGACAGAACTCAAGCAAAAGTCGTGATCGTCGGCGGCGGCCTGGCCGCGTCTCGCGTGGCCGAGCAGCTGCGCCGCGCCGAGCACACCGGGGAGATCGTCATCGTCAGCGACGAGGTGCATCTGCCCTACGACCGGCCCCCGCTGTCCAAGGACGTCCTGCACAAGGACAGCCACGACTTCGCCGACGTGACGCTGAAGCCCCGCGAGTTCTACGACGAGAACAACATCACGCTGCGGCTGGGTTCGGCCGCCACCGCGGTGAACACCGAGGCCTCGACGATCACCCTGGCCGACGGCACCGAACTCGGCTACGACGACCTGATCATCGCCACCGGCCTGGTGCCGCGCCGGGTCCCGTCGTTCCCGGATCTGGCGGGCATCCACGTGCTGCGCTCCTACGACGAGAGCCAGGCCCTGCGTCGCGAGGCCGGTTCGGCGCGCCGGGCCGTGATCGTGGGCGCGGGCTTCATCGGCTGCGAGGTGGCCGCGAGCCTGCGCACGCTCAACGTCGAGGTGGTGCTGGTCGAGCCGCAGCCCGAGCCGCTGGCCTCGGTGCTGGGCGCGCAGATCGGCGCGCTGGTCACCCGGTTGCACCGCGCCGAGGGCGTGGACGTGCGCACGGGTGTCGGTGTCGCGGAGGTCCTCGGGGACGGCAAGGTGCAGAAGGTCGTGCTCTCCGACGGCACCGAGGTTGAGGCGGACCTGGTGGTCGTCGGCATCGGTTCGCGCCCGGCCACCGACTGGCTCGAGGGCAGCGGCCTCGCGGTGGACAACGGCATCGTCTGCGACAACGTCGGCGCCACCAGCGCCCCGCACGTCTGGGCGCTGGGCGACGTGGCCTCGTGGCGCGACGCCACCGGGCATCAGGCCCGCGTCGAACATTGGAGCAACGTGGCCGAGCAGGCCCGCGTCCTGGTGCCGGTGCTGCTGGGTCAGGAACCGCCGGAAGCCGTGGTGGTGCCGTACTTCTGGAGCGACCAGTACGACGTCAAGATCCAGTGCCTCGGGGAGCCGGAGGCCGACGACATCGTGCACGTCGTCGAGGACGACGGCCGCAAGTTCCTCGCCTACTACGAGCGCGACGGTGTCGTGGCCGGCGTGGTCGGCGGCGGGATGCCGGGCAAGGTCATGAAGGCCCGGTCGAAGATCGCCGCGGGTGCGCCGATCTCCGACATCCTGGGCTAACCCCCTTCAGCGAGCGTGCTGGGGTCCCCCTTTCAGCGCGAACGTGCGTGTTCCCGAGCGACACGCCGGTCAAATCCCGGGGTCTGCGCACGCTCGCGCCGTCTTAGAACTGGCCGCCGTCTCAGAACTGGGCGCCGTCTCAGAACTGGCCGAGGTAGAACCGGCCGCCCTGATCGTCGGTGCACTCGGCCATTAGGCCGTAGTCCTGCCGCGTGGGTTCTTGCAGCACCGTCCCGCCGGCCTCCCGCACCCGCACGATCGCGGCGTCGACGTCGGCGACGGTCCACATCGGCACGATGACCGGCCGGTCGGCCCCGCCGGCCAGCCCACTCATCGGTTGGCATCCCTGCACGCCCCAGCCGTCGTCGACCCGGCCCGGCTCGAACGTCCAGTGCAGCACCCGCCCGTAGAAGTCGCGGCTGACGTGGCTGTCCGGCACGTAGTGCGTGATGTATGAAAGTTCGCCCGGCCCAGCGCCGTTCAGCGCCGGACGCCCGATGCTGACGGTCGGTTCGAACACTGCGAAGGCGCCGCCCTGCGGATCGGTGGCGTCGAGCACCGCGCCGAAGTCGTGCTGTCGGGTCTGGCCGACGGCGCCGCCGGCGTCCAGGATCGCCTGCCGCGCCGCGGCCAGGTCGGTGACGGCGTAGCTGCACAGCAGCGTCTGCTGGTCGGCGGTTGCGATGCCGATCGGTTCGGCGCTGTTGGTCACCCGGTGGGTCTCGGGGTCGACGATCCAGCCCAGCACGTGTCCGTAGAACGCCGCGGCGCGGTCGGCATCCGGGGTCCACACCGACACGTACCCCACGTCGCCGTGGCGGATCGGTGACGGTGCCCCGCGCATCGGTCCGGTGAGCATCCAGCGATGCCCGAACGGGTCGACGATGACGGCGCTGCGGGAACCGTGGGCCTCCTCGATCTCGTTGGCCACCGTGGCGCCGTGGGTGCGGGCGCGCTCGAGGGCCGCGTCGGTGTCGGCGACGGGCAGCATCAGGCTCACCGAGGTCGCATCGGGCGCGGGGCCCCGCAGTCCCAGCTCGGGAAAGTCGTCGGCCAGGTAGAGCACGCCGCCGCCGATACCCAGTTCGGCGTGGCCGATCCTGCTGTCGTCCATCACAATCGGCTCTCCGATGACCACGGCGCCGAAGGCGTCGGCGTACCAGCGCAGCGCGCGTCGGGCGTCGGGGACGCTGAGGTACGGCAGGGCCGCGGGACGCGGGACGACGAACGTCGCGTCGGCCTGGGTGCCGAGTTCGGCGATTGCGGTGTCTGTGCCACTCATTTCCACTCCTTCGGTTCCGGGGGGTAGCGACAGCGCCGATTCCAGCCGTCGACGCAACCGCGCCGCGAACTCGGGATCGGGCCGGACCGGGGTGTCGTCACCGCGGAGTACTTCCAGCGGGTCTGAGCTGTTGGGTGAGCTCACGATGCACCCCCTTCCGGATATTGCCGTCTGAAAGCCCTTCGCGCCCTGACCAGTAGCGCCTCGGTGGCATGGACCGTGCGACCGAGGACCTCGGCACATTCGGGTACCGAGCGGTCGTCCATGTACCGCAGTGCCAAGACGACCCGGTGCGGTTCGGCGAGCCGGGCCAGAACGCTTTCGGCGACGATGCGGTCCAGCTCGGCGTCCCACCCGCCGGGGTCGGGCTCCGGCTCGGGCGTATCGGCCACCGGGATGGTGAACCTGTCGCTGCGCCGGCGGTAGTGGTCGGCGACCTTGTGCCGGGCCACGCCCATCAGCCAGGGCAGCGTGATCGACGGCGGATCGGGCTTGCGGGCGGCGTCCATCGCCGCCAGGAAGACATCCGACGTCAGGTCTTCGGCCGTTCCGCGGTCACCGCAGCGGCGCACGACGTAGCCGTACACCGCGGGCAGCGCCTCGTCGTACAGCGCCAGCAGTGTCTGCGGAGCGCCCAGTGGATCCGATACGGGGCTCACATCCCTATCGTCGCCGCGGCGGGCCGAACTCCGACGCCTGGTGCGCAACTATTTTCAAACGCTTCCGCGAAGGTGCGCGCCCCCGGCCGACACGCCGCGCGAATCCTGTGCTCTGCGCACTCTCGTCATGCCGCGCGCCTCATCAGCTCCAGCTCGATCCGGCGCACCAGGGCGTCCGGGCGCCGTCGCACGTCGTCGCCCACGATGGACAGCATCGTCCAGTCCATCTCGAGCAGCGCGGCGCGCTTCTGCCGGTCGCGGCGGAACGCCTCGGGATCGCTGTGCCAGTCGAACCCGTCGTACTCGACGGCCAGTCGTTGCGCCGGCCAGGCGAAGTCCACCCGCCAGGTCCGCCAGCTGCGGTCGAGGATCTCGTACTGCAGCTCCGGGGCGGGCAGTCCGCCGTCGTGCATCACCAGACGGGACTCGCTCTCCATCGGGGATTCGGCCAGCGGCGAGGCCAGCGGGAGCAGGTCGCGCACCGCCACGATGCCCCGGCGACCCACCTGACGATCCGCGGCGTCTTGCAGGGCCCGCAGATCACAGGTGCCGGTGCGCAGCGCCGCGTCCAGGGTGGCCAGGGCCCGGGGGCGGCGCAGCGTGCGCGCTACCTCGACGGCGGTCCACGCCGGCTCGGTGGCCGGCCTGCCGTCGACCGTCGCGAGTGGCGCACCGTCGCGACGGTGGATGATCAACCCATCAGCGGCCCGCAGTTGGTGCCCTTCGGGAGTGAGGACGTGCAGGTCGATCGTGTTCTCGGTGTCGAACCCGTAAGCGGCAGCGGCGGTTCCGAGACAGATCGGGACCGGTGCGCCGGCGCGCAGGTCGAGCCCGGCCAGCCGGATCAGCGGGTCCGGCTCGGCAAGGCTGTAGACGCCGGTCCACACGGGGGTCAGTGTGCCGTTGCGGACGCCGGACTCGAAGGCGGCGCGACCGAGGATGGTCAGGAGTTGGTCGGTGGTGGCGACACCACCCTGGGCGACGAGCAGGTCGTCGAGTTCTGCAGGCATGACCGGATGCTGCGCAATGTGGCCCAATCGCGGTATTCAGTGCTGTGGATAACCCCGCGAGGGTGCGCAGACTACGAGATTTGCGCGGCGTGTCGGCCGCGAACACGCACGCTCGCGCTAAGGGGGGGAATCCCCAGCCCGCTCGCGCTAAGGGGTTATTGGGGCGGGAAGGCGACGTCGAAGGCCGCGCCGAGGGCATCGGTGAGCGTGTCGGACTCGTCGGCCAGCCAGTGCTCGTAGGCCGAGAGCGCGACGCCCAGCAGGGTCCAGGCCAGTGTCTGCGGGCGCAAGTCGGTGGGCTTGGCGTCGGTGCGGTCCGCGACGAACCGGGCGATCACCTCGCGCCAGCCGGCGTACATCGTCATCGAATACGCCTGCAGTTCCGCGGTTTCCAGGATCACCCGCATGCGCTCGCGATGGCGGGCGGTCTCGGTGGACCCGAAGGTGTTGAACTCCAGCAGTGCGGTGCGCAACGCAGCGCGCAACGGCACGTCGTCGCCGATGCCGTCGAGCAGGTCGGCCAGGTGATCGAGGTGGGTGTCGAAGTCGCCCCACAGGATCGCGTTCTTCGAGGCGTAGTAGCGGAACACCGTGCGCCGGGCGATGCCGGCGGCCTGGGCGACGTCGTCGACGCTGACGCTGTCGAAGCCGTGCGCGCTGAACAGGTCGATCGCCACCTCTGCGATGTGGTCGCGGGTGGTGGAGCGGCGCCGCCCGACCCGGGCCGAGGCGGTGTGATCGGTGGGCTGATTCACCTGTTCACCACCTCGCTTTCGAACCCGTTCTTCCGTTTCGGCACCCGATGCCATATTCTGTCCCGCACAGACCCGACGTGTCGAGTCTCACACGACGAAAGGTAATCAGATGGACAACGATCAGCAGGTCACCACCGACGCCGAGCTCGTCTCGGAGAGCCTCGTCGAAGAGGTCTCCATCGACGGCATGTGCGGCGTCTACTGACGATGACGACAACGCCGGCCGCGACCATGGATGACCTCGACCGGCCCGGCCGGTTCGATCCCGGTCGCGGCTGGCGCCTGCACCCGCAGGTTGCCGTGCGCCCCGAGCCGTTCGGTGCGCTGCTCTACCACTTCGGCACCCGCAAGCTGTCTTTCCTGAAGAACCGCACGGTTCTGGAGCTGGTCCAGTCCCTCGGCGACTACGACGACGTGCTGAGCGCGTGTCGGGCCGCCGGGATCGATGAGTCCGCCCAGCAGCCGTACCTGCACGCGCTTTCCGTGCTGGTCTCATCGAAAATGCTTGTGCCCCAAGACCACACGAGGGAGGACACATGACGTCCGTAGCACCGGTCCCACGGCTGGTTGATCAGTTCGAGCGCGGTTTGGACGCGCCGATCTGCCTGACCTGGGAATTGACCTACGCGTGCAACCTGTCGTGCGTGCACTGCCTGTCCTCTTCGGGCAAGCGCGACCCGCGCGAACTGTCCACGCAGCAGTGCAAGGACATCATCGACGAGCTCGAACGCATGCAGGTGTTCTACGTGAACATCGGCGGCGGCGAGCCCACGGTGCGCTCGGACTTCTGGGAGCTCGTGGACTACGCCACCGAGCACCACGTCGGGGTGAAGTTCTCCACCAACGGGGTGCGGATCACCCCCGAGGTGGCCGCCAAGCTCGCGGCCAGCGACTACGTCGACGTCCAGATCTCGCTCGACGGCGCGACCGCCGAGGTCAACGACGCGGTGCGGGGTCCGGGCTCGTTTGCCATGGCCGTGCGCGCGCTGGAAAACCTTGCCGCGGCGGGCTTCTCGGACGCCAAGATCTCGGTGGTGGTGACCCGGCACAACGTCGACCAGCTCGACGACTTCAAGGCCCTGGCCGACCGCTACGGCGCCACTCTGCGCATCACCCGGCTGCGTCCCTCGGGCCGCGGCGCCGACGTCTGGGACGAACTGCACCCGACCGCGGCCCAGCAGGTCCAGCTCTACGACTGGCTGGTGGCCCACGGCGAGCGCGTGCTCACCGGTGACTCGTTCTTCCACCTGTCGGGCCTCGGCGAGCCCGGCGCGCTGGCCGGTCTGAACCTGTGCGGTGCCGGGCGCGTGGTGTGCCTGATCGATCCCGTCGGGGACGTCTACGCCTGCCCGTTCGCGATCCACGACCGCTTCCTGGCCGGAAATGTGGTGGCCGACGGCGGATTCGACACCGTGTGGAAGTACTCGGAGCTGTTCCGCGAACTGCGCGAACCGCAGTCGGCGGGCGCCTGCTCGGGCTGCGCGCACTACGACGCCTGCCGCGGCGGCTGCATGGCCGCCAAGTTCTTCACCGGGCTGCCGATGGACGGCCCGGACCCCGAATGCGTGCAGGGCTATGGCGAGCCGGCGCTGGCGCTGGATCGCGAGGTGCCCTCGGCCCGCGTCGACCACTCCCGCACCGGGAAGCGCAAGACGCCCGCCGGGCCCGTTCCACTGACCCTGCTCACCACTCCACCGGCGCCGCCCAAGGCGTTCTGCAACGAAAGTCCAGTCTGAATTCATGGCACGTGATACCTGGTTCGAAACCGTCGCCATCGCCCAGCAGCGGGCGAAGAAGCGGCTCCCGAAGTCGGCCTACTCCTCGCTGATCTCCGCCAGCGAGAAGGGCGTGACGGTCTCGGACAACGTCGAGGCCTTCTCCGAACTCGGCTTCGCCCCGCACGTCGTGGGCGCCACCGAGAAGCGGGAAATGGCGACAACCGTGATGGGCCAGGACGTTTCGATGCCGGTCATCATCTCGCCGACCGGCGTGCAGGCCGTGGACCCCGACGGCGAGGTCGCGGTGGCCCGGGCCGCCGCGGCGCGCGGCACCGCGATGGGCTTGTCGTCGTTCGCCAGCAAGCCGATCGAAGAAGTCACCGCCGTCAACGACAAGATCTTCTTCCAGGTCTACTGGCTGGGCAGCCGCGACGAGATCGCCGAGCGGGTGCAGCGCGCCAAGGACGCCGGGGCCGTCGGCCTGATCGCCACCACCGACTGGAGCTTCAGCCACGGCCGGGACTGGGGCAGCCCGCAGATCCCCGAGCAGATGAACCTGCGCACCATGCTGAAGATGTCCCCGGAAGTCATCACCAAACCGCGCTGGTTCTTCAGCTTCGCCAAGCACCTGCAGCCGCCGGACCTGCGGGTACCCAACCAGGGCCGGCGCGGCGAGCGCGGACCGACCTTCTTCGAGGCCTACGGCCAGTGGATGGGCACCCCGCCGCCCACCTGGGAAGACATCGCCTGGCTGCGCGAGCAGTGGCCGGACGCGCCGTTCCTGCTCAAGGGCACCGTGCGGGTCGACGACGCCAAACGCGCTGTGGACGCCGGTGTTTCGGCGATCACGGTGTCCAACCACGGCGGCAACAACCTGGACGGCACCCCGGCCGCGATCCGCTGCCTGCCGGCCATCGCCGACGCGGTGGGCGACCAGATCGAGGTTTTGCTGGACGGCGGCATCCGGCGCGGCAGCGACGTGGTCAAGGCCGTCGCCCTGGGGGCCAAGGCCGTGATGATCGGCCGGGCCTACCTGTGGGGGCTGGCGGCCAACGGCCAGGCCGGCGTCGAGAACGTGCTCGACATTCTGAGCGGCGGCATCGACTCCGCGCTGCGCGGGCTGGGGCACTCGTCGATCCATGACCTGTCCCCGGCCGACATCTTGGTTCCGGATGGTTTCACGCGGGCCCTCGGCGTCAACGGGGACTGACCGGGCTGGGGCGGACGTGGCGGACGTGGCTGGCGTGAATGTGCGAGCCCGTTTTCCTCAACGGCAAGAAAAAGAAGTTGATCGGCCTGCCGAACATCCGGGGCACACCAGGTGAATTCGGCCTACCATCGGCGGGTGGCCATCGGTAGCGAGCTCGGCAGTGCGACGTCGAGTGACCTTCTGGACACCCCCGCCGTGCTGGTGATCCCGGTGGGCTCCACCGAGCAGCACGGTCCGCACCTGCCGTTGGACACCGACACCCGCATTGCCGAGGCGGTGTCCGCGGAGGTCGTCGCGCGAGCTCAGGGCGGGCCCGACCATACCCTGCGGTACCTGCTGGCCCCGCCCATCGCCTATGGCGCCAGCGGCGAGCACGAGGCCTTTGCCGGCACCGTCTCGATCGGCACCGAGGCCCTGCGCCACGTGCTGGTGGAGTACGGCCGGTCGGCCGGCCGGTGGGCGCGACGGCTGGTGTTCGTCAACGGCCACGGCGGCAACGTGGCGGCCCTGACCGCGGCGGTGCGGCTGCTGCGCTCCGAAGGCCGCGATGCGGGCTGGTGTTCGTGTACGGTGCGGGGTGGCGATGCGCATGCCGGGCACACTGAAACGTCTGTATTGCTACATATTTCGCCGGCTGCGGTGAGGTTTGACCGATCCCGTCCCGGCAACTGCGCTCCGCTGGTAGACCTGATGCCGAGCATGCGCCGTGGGGGAGTGGCAGCAGTGAGTGAGGTGGGAGTGTTGGGGGACCCGACCACAGCAACCGCGGATGCGGGCAAACAGTTGTTCGAGGAGATGGTGGGCGGTTGCGCCGACCGGATCGGCCGCTGGGAACCGCGCGTCGACGGGATGTTGACATGACGCAGACGCGGCTGCCCGACGGCTTTGCCGTCCAGGTGGACCGGCGCGTGCGGGTGCTGGGCGCGGGCTCGGCGTTGCTGGGCGGCTCGCCGACTCGGCTGCTCCGCCTGGCGCCGGCCGCACAGACCCTGCTCGACGGCGGCCGGCTCGAGGTCCGCGACGCCGTCAGCGCCCAGCTGGCCCGTGCCCTGCTCGATGCGACGGTGGCCCACCCACGGCCCGCCGGCGGACCGTCCCACCGGGATGTAACCGTAGTTATCCCGGTGCGGGACAACCTGTCCGGGGTGCGGCGCCTGGTCGGCACGTTGCGCGGCCTGCGGGTCGTGGTGGTCGACGACGGGTCGAGGATGCCGCTGCTGTCCTCGGATTTCGTCGGGGCCCACTGCGACGTGGAGGTGCTGCGCCATTCGGTCAGCCGGGGCCCGGCCGCCGCCCGCAACACCGGCCTGCGGGCCGCGAACACCGACTTCGTGGCGTTCCTGGATTCCGACGTGGTGCCGCGCCGCGGTTGGCTCGAAGCCCTGCTGGGCCACTTCTGCGATCCGACCGTCGCGCTGGTGGCCCCGCGCATCATCGGCCTGAACTCGCAGGACACCCTGGTGGCCCGGTACGAGGCGGTTCGGTCCTCGCTGGACCTGGGGCAGCGCGAAGCGCCGGTGGTCCCCTACGGCACGGTGTCCTATGTGCCCAGCGCGGCCATCATCTGCCGCCGCTCGGCGCTGACCGAACTGGGCGGCTTCGATGAGGCCATGCACTGCGGCGAGGACGTCGACCTGTGTTGGCGACTGGTCGAGTCCGGCGCCCGGTTGCGTTACGAGCCCATCGCGCTGGTGGCCCACGAGCATCGCACGAGTGTCCGGGACTGGTTGGGGCGCAAGGCGTTCTACGGAAGTTCGGCCGCGCCGCTGTCCAGTCGGCATCCGGACAAGACCGCGCCGCTGGTGATCTCCGGCTGGACGCTGGTGGCCTGGGTACTGCTGGGCCTGGGCTCGCGGCTGGGCTACCTGGGCTCGGTGTTGGCCGCGCTGGCCACCGGCGGCCGGATCTCGCGGTCCATGCGCGCCCCGGAGACCCAGCCCGGCGACGTGGCGTTCGTGGCCGCGCGCGGCCTGGGCCTGGCGGCGGTGCAGCTGGCCGCCGCGCTGTGCCGGCACTACTGGCCGGTGGGGCTGGTGCTCGCGACGGTGTCGCAGCGCTGGCGGCGGGTGGTCGTGGTCGCCGCGATCGTCGACGGGGTGGTGGATTGGGTCGCGCGCCGACGCAACGCCAACGGCGACGAGACCAAGCCGCTGGGCCTGTTCACCTATCTGGTGATGAAGCGGCTCGACGACCTGGCCTACGGGGTGGGGCTGTGGCACGGCGCCCTGCGCGAACGTAATCCCCGTCCGCTCAAGCCGCAGATCAGGGCGTGAGCCCCCGCTCGACCCACAGCGATGTGCTGGTCGTGGGGGCGGGTAGTGCCGGATCGGTGGTCGCCGAACGTCTTTCGGCCGATCCGGCGTGTTCGGTGACGGTTCTGGAGGTGGGTCCCGGCCCGTCCGATCCCGGTGTCGCGGCACTGACCGACAACGGGACGGTGCTGCCGGTGGGGGCGGGCAGTCCGCTGGTGGCCCGGTTCGCCGCCCAATTGACCGATAACCCGGCGCGGACGGTGCACCTGGTTCGCGGTGCGACGGTGGGAGGCTCCGGGGCGGTGAACGGCGGCTATTTCTGCCGGGCCGTACCGGCGGACTTCGCGGCGTGGGATCTGCCCGGGTGGGCCTGGGACGACGTGCTGCCGCACTACCGCGCCATCGAGACCGACCTGGATTTCACGGGTCCGCAACACGGCGAGCGCGGCCCGATCCGGCTGCGGCGCACCGCCGAGACCGTCGGCAGCACAGCGCTTTTCCTAGAGGCGACCGCGCGCTACGGCTATCCCTGGCTGCCCGATCTCAACGACGGCGCGGCCCCGGGATTGCCGACGGGGATCGGTCCGGTGCCGCTCAACATCGTCGACGGGGTGCGGGTCGGGCCCGGTGCGGGGTTCCTGGTGCCCGCGCTCGGGCGGCCCAACCTCGCGGTGTTCGCGGGGCTTCGGGTGCTGCGGCTACGGTTCGCGGGCACCCGGGCGGTCGGGGTGGACGCCGTCGGTCCGGACGGCCCGCAGGTGTTCACGGCCGACCGGATCGTGTTGTGCGCCGGGGCGATCGGGTCGGCGCACCTGCTCATGCTCTCGGGTATCGGCGACGACGCGGCGCTGCGCGCACTGGGGATCGCGACCGTGCAGCAGCATGCCGTCGGCGCGCGGTGTTCGGATCACCCCGAATGGGTGCTGCCCACCACCTGGGCCGTCGAGCCCCGCAGACCGGTGCTCGAGGTCGTGCTCAGCTTGGGTGGCGATGTCGAGATCCGGCCCTACACGGGCGGTTTCGTGGCGATGCTGGGTGACGGCACCGAGGGGCGGCCCGATTGGCCGCACCTGGGTGTCGCGTTGATGCAGCCCCGCTCGCGGGGCACCCTGACGCTCGCCTCGGCCGATCCGGCGGTGCCGCCGCGCATCGAGCACCACTACGATTCGGAGCCCGCCGATGTCGCGCGGTTGCGCCACGGCGCCGAGCTGGCCTACGAGATCACCGGGGCCACAACGGGTATGGGGGAGCCTGCCTGGTCGACGTCGCAGCATCTGTGCGGCAGCGCGCCGATGGGGACCGAGGATGATCCCTACGCGGTGCTCGACGAGCAGTGCCGCGTGCGCGGCGTCGAGCGGCTGTGGGTGATCGACGGCTCGGTCATGCCGAGGATTCCGAGTCGGGGTCCGCATGCGACGACGGTGATGCTGGCGCATCGGGCGGCGCCGTTCGTGCTGTCCTGAGCCGCCGGATCACCGCGAGTTGACGTCCGTCGCGGCCGGGGGCCCACAGGCCGATCAGGACCGCCGCGACCAGGATCACGACGGCCAGCGACAGCAGCGACGCCTGCATTCCGTGCACGAAGGCGCCGCGGCTGATCTCGAGCAGTTGGGCGCCCTGCTCGCCGAGCTGTTCGGCGACGGACATCGATTCTCCGAGGGACCGCGACGCGGCCTCGCGGACCGGCTCGGGGTACGACTCGAGTTGGGGCGCAATGGCATTGGTGTATTGCGTGGCCAGCAGCGAGCCGGCCAGTGCGATGCCGAGCGCGGCGCCGACCTCGCGGGTGGTGTCGTTGACCGCCGAGGCGACGCCCTGTTTGTCGTCGGGCACCGAGGTCATGATGGCCGCGGTGGTCGGCGCCACCGACATCCCGATGCCGGAACTGAGCACCACCAGCGGCCAGGCGAGATCCCAATAGGGCGAGTTGATTTCGAGCCCGCGCAGGGCCAGGTAGCCCGTGGCGGTCAGCAACAGGCCGATGAACACGACCAGCCGCAGGCCCACCCGCGGGGCATACCAGAAGGAGGTCGCCGTCAGCAGCAGCATGGGGCCGCCCAGCGGTGAGATGGCCAGCGCGGTCTCGAGTGCGGTGTAGCCCATCACCAGCTGGATGTGCTGCATGATCACGAAGAAGAAGCCGAACAGCGCCAGGAACAGCACGGTGACGGTGGCGGCGCCGGTGGCGAAGTTGACGTCGCCGAAGAGTCGGACGTCGAGCAGCGGATACTTCTGGCGTAGTTCGATGACGCCGAACGCGGCGGCCAGCAGGACGCCGGCGGTCAGGCAGCCGTAGACCAGCGGGTGGTCCCAGCCGTGGACGGGTGCCTCGAGGATGCCGAACACGAACGCCGCGACGGCCGCGCCGATGACCACGGCACCCAGCCAGTCCAGCGGCTTGGGGTCGTCGTCGCGGGAACTGGGCATGGTCAGGGTCAGCGGGACCAGCAGCGCCGAGCAGAGGGCGAAGGCCCAGAAGATCGACGGCCACGTCCAGAAGTGCAGCAGGATGCCGGAGCCGAGCATGCCGATCAGGCCGCCGACCCCGGAGACACCGGCCCAGATTCCGACGGCCTTGGTCCGCTGGTCGGCCGGGAACGCGGTGGTGATCAGCGAGAGGGTGGCCGGCATGATCAGCGCCGCGCCCGCCCCGGCGCCGGCCCGGGCCAGGATCAGCAGATCGGCACCGGTCCAGATCAGCGGCGCGGCCGAGGCCAGCGCGAAGACCACCAGCCCGGCGATGAACGCGCCGCGGCGCCCGTAGCGGTCTCCGATGGCGCCGGCGGGCAGCAGCAGGCAGGCCAGCACCAGCGTGTAGCTGTCCACGATCCAGGTGAGCTGGGTCTGGGTGGCCGAGGTCTCGACGGCGATGTCGCCGAGCGCGGTGTTCAGCGCCACCATCGAGGACATCACCAGGGCCACGCCGAAGCAGGCCAGCGTCAGCGTCCACACCCTTGCGCGAGTCGAGAGCCCCGCCGTCGCCGGGTCGGTAGTCTGATCTGGCTGGGTGGATGTATCGACCACCGTCGGACGCCCCCTTCAGCGGCAGGTGAACTTTCGAGACTAACAGTCTTGTAGCGTGGTGAACAATTTGCTGGACAAGGACGAACGCACGAACGGCTCCGGACGTACCGACCCGCGGCCGGCGCGCTCCCGCGCGCGGTTGTTGGAGGCGGCCACGGCGCTGTTGCGCTCCGGTGGGCCCAGCGCGGTGACCGTGGATGCGGTGCTGCGCGGGGCCAACGTCGCCCGGGCCACCCTGTATCGGCACTTCCCCAGCGGCAACGACCTGCTGGCCGCGGCCTTCCAGAGCCTGATCCCGCCGGCCCCGATGCCGCCCGAGGACGGCGAGTTGCGGGAGCGGCTGATGGCGCTCATGGAGGCCTGGGCCGACCACATCGCCGAGGCCCCGGCGCTGCTGACCGCGATGAACTGGCTGGCGCTGGGCCGGGATCTGGACCACATGCCGGCCGCCGCGGACGAGCGTCGCGGCTCCGCGGAACACTCCGCCGACAGCGACGAGGTCCGCACGCTGCGCGAGCGGATCGCCCAGCAGTACGCCGCGCCCTTCGACGCCATCTTCGACAGCCCGCAGGCCACCGCCGAACTCATCGAGTTCGACCGGGCCACGGCGATGACGTTGCTACTCGGTCCGCTGGTGACCGCCAAGCTTTCGACGCTGGTCGACGTCGACTACCGCGAGTGTGTGCGCGCGGCCGTCGACGGCTTCCTGCACGTCTACGGCCGGTCGGTCAGCGCAGCGAGTACCGAATAGGCAGGTGCTTGAGGCCGCCGACGAACACCGTCGAGGTCAGTTCCGGCTCCCCGGCCAACTCGATCGAGTCCAGCCGCGGGAGCAGCTCGGTGAAGAAGCTGTTGATCTCCATGCGCGCCAGTGCGGCGCCCAGGCAGAAGTGCACGCCGTAGCCGAACGCCAGATGCTTGTTGGGGTCGCGGCCCACGTCGAAGGCGAACGGATCGTCGAAGATCTCCTCGTCCCGGTTCGCCGAAACATAAGCAAGGTAGACGGATTCGCCTTCCTTGATCGGTACGCCGCGCACTTCGGTGTCGGCGGCCGCGGTCCGCATGAACTCCTTGACCGTCGTGGTCCAGCGGATCATTTCCTCGACCGCCAGCGGCATCAGGCTCATATCGTCGCGGAGCCGGGCCAACTGGTCCGGGTGCTCGATCAGCGCGCGTAGCCCGCCGGCGATGGCATGGCTGGTGGTGTCGTGCCCGGCGGTGGCCACGATCACGTAGTAGGACAGGCAGTCGACGTCGGAGAGCAGTTCCCCGTCGACGCGGCCGTTGGCGATCGCGGAGGCCAGGTCGTCGGTCGGGTTCGCCCGCCGGTCCTGGGTCAGCTGGTTGAAGTAGGCGAAGAAATCCATCAGCGTCTGCAACTTCTCTTCCGGCGTGGAGCCGCGCTGGTACTCCTCCTCGTCGCCGCCGAACAGTTCCTGGGTCAGCTGCAGCATCCGGGGGAAGTCGGACTCGGGCAGGCCCAGCAGCGACATGATCACGTAGAGCGGGAAGTTGACGGACACCTCGGTGACGAAGTCGCATTCCGGTCCGACCTCGGCCATCTTGTCGACGTAGTGCTTGGCCAACTCGTCGACCCGGCCCTGCAGCGCCCGCATCGCTTTGGGGCGGAACCAGTCCGCGCCGATGGCCCGCACCTTGCGGTGGTGCGGGTCGTCCATGTGGATCAGCGTGCGCAGGCCCATTCCCGCTTCCAGCTGCGCCTTGGCCAGGTCGTCGGCCTCGGCGGTCCCCAGCAGCGGCCGCGGCTCGCTCAACCACAGGTCGTTGGCCCGTTCGATATCCATGATGTCGGCGTGCTTGGTGACCGCGAAGAACGGCCGGTAGGGCGGCTGATCCACCCACGCCACCGGGTTGTTGGCGCGTAGCCAGGTCAGTGCCGTGTGCAGCCGGTCGTCGTCGGCATACGCCGACGGATCCGCGAAAACCTTTGCGGCCTCGTCCATTGTGCGAGTGGTCACCCGAAAGCCTCCCTCGTCCGTAAGTTTCCTTACCGCGAGTGTGGCCGACGGGTGCGCCACGCGCCTGGGTTTTGGTGAACCTCTCCTCAGCGCAGCGAGTACCGGATGGGCAGGTGCTTGAGGCCGCCGACGAAGATCGTCGCCGAGTACTCCGGCTCGCCGGCCAACTCGATGGAGTCCAGCCGCGGGAGCAGCTCGGTGAACAGGCTGTTCATCTCCATCCGGGCCAGTGCGGCGCCCAGACAGAAGTGCACGCCGTAGCCGAACGACAGGTGCTTGTTGGGGTCGCGGCCGACGTCGAACTTGAATGGCTCGTCGAAGATCTCCTCGTCGCGGTTGGCCGAGACATAGGACAGATACACCGATTCACCCTTGGCGATCGGCACCCCACGCACCTCGGTGTCGGCGGTCGCGGTGCGCATGAATTCCTTGACCGGAGTGGACCACCGGATCATCTCCTCGACGGCCAGCGGCATCAGGCTCATGTCGCTCTTGAGCCGGGCCAACTGGTCCGGGTTCTCGATCAGTGCGCCCATCCCGCCGGAGATGGCGTCCTTGGTGGTGTCGTGGCCGGCGCTGGCGACGATCACGTAGTAGGACAGCGTGTCCATGTCGGACATCAGTTCGCCGTTGATCGTGCCGTTGGCGATCGCCGAGGCCAGGTCCCCGGTCGGGTTCTCCCGCCGCGACTTGGTCAGCGCGCTGAAGTAGGTGAAGAAGTCCAGCAGGACCGCCATCAGGTCCTCGGTGGTGCCCTTGCCGCGCTGATGTTCGGCGTCCTCGCCGCCGAACATCTCCTGGGTCAGCTTGAGCATGCGCGGGAAGTCCTCCTCGGGCAGGCCGAGCAGCGACAGGATCACGTACAGCGGGTAGTTGATCGCGATGTCGGTGACGAAGTTGCATTCGGGACCGATCTCGACCATCCGGTCGACGTAGCGCTTGGCCAACTCGTCGACGCGCACCTTCAGGTCGCGCATCGCCTTGGGTCGGAACCAGTCGGCGCCGATCTTGCGCACGTCGCGGTGGTGCGGGTCGTCCATGTGGATGAGCGTGCGCAGGCCGATCCCGGCCTCCTGATCGCGCTTGATCGCATCCTCGGCCTCGGCCGGCAGCAGCAGGGGGCGCGGGCCGCTGATCCACAGCTCGTTGTCGCGCTCGATGTCCATGATGTCGGAGTGCTTGGTGATGCCCCAGAACGGCCGGTACGGGGGGCTGTCCACCCAGGTGACCGGCTCGTTGGCGCGCAGCCACGTCAGCGCCTCGTGCAGGCGATCGTTGTCGGCGTAGGCGGTGGGGTCGGCCAGGACCCGCCCCTGCTCACTGGCTTGGCGGGCGGTCGTCGGGCTGGTCAATTCGCGCTCCTCGCGGTCCGTTCACAAAAAACTTGACGGGTGTCAGGTACCAGTCTGGCCGATGGTTCGCGATCGGGGAAGTCGATCGAAGGTAGGTAGCGCGGCGGACCCGGGTTTCAACCCTGGGGGTGAGCGCGTCAAGTTTGTTCTTTGAGTGGCCACTGGCATGTGCGTTCTGGAGTGTCGACCCATTAGGTAGGTGCAGCCT
>JAEWRC010000002.1 GCA_023460175.1 Actinomycetes bacterium | reverse complement strand
CCCCCCCCGCGGGGGGGCCGGGGGGGAACCCCCCCGGGGCCCGCCACGTCGCTTCGAGGCCGACTTCGTCGGGGTATATCCGCGCGTCACCTACGATGGGGCCGAGATAAAACTCCAATCCTGTAGGGGATACATCAGTGCTGTCTAAGCTGCTGCGCCTTGGTGAAGGTCGCATGGTCAAGCGCCTCAAGGGGGTGGCTGACTACGTCAACACCTTGTCGGACGACGTCGAGAAGCTCACCGACGACGAACTGCGCGCCAAGACCGATGAGTTCAAGCGGCGGGTCGCCGCGGGTACCACCCTCGATGACCTGCTGCCCGAGGCGTTCGCGGTGGCCCGCGAGGCGGCCTGGCGAGTGCTGTCCCAGCGTCCGTTCGACGTGCAGATCATGGGCGGTGCGGCCCTGCACTTCGGCAACGTCGCCGAGATGAAGACCGGTGAGGGCAAGACCCTGACCTGTGTGCTGCCGGCCTACCTGAACGCGCTGAGCGGCGAGG
Organism: Actinomycetes bacterium; assembly: GCA_023460175.1. GTDB lineage: Bacteria > Actinomycetota > Actinomycetes > Mycobacteriales > Mycobacteriaceae > Mycobacterium. The sequence goes on along the minus strand of JAEWRC010000002.1, from coordinate 2,820 downwards.
GCGTGCACGTCGTCACGGTCAACGACTACCTGGCCAAGCGCGACGCCGAGTGGATGGGCCGGGTGCACCGGTTCCTGGGCCTGGACGTCGGCGTCATCCTCTCGCAGATGACCCCGCTGGAGCGGCGGGCCGCCTACGGCTCCGACATCACCTACGGGACCAACAACGAGTTCGGGTTCGACTACCTGCGCGACAACATGACCCACTCCGTGGACGACATGGTGCAGCGCGGCCACAACTTCGCGGTGGTCGACGAGGTCGACTCCATCCTGATCGACGAGGCCCGGACCCCGCTGATCATCTCCGGTCCGGCCGACGGCGGCGCCGCGCACTGGTACACCGAGTTCGCCCGCATCGTCCCGCTGATGGAGAAGGACACCCACTACGAGGTGGACCTGCGCAAGCGCACCATCGGCGTGCACGAACTCGGCGTCGAGTTCGTCGAGGATCAGCTGGGCATCGAGAACCTGTACGAGGCCGCCAACTCCCCGCTGGTCAGCTACCTGAACAACGCCATCAAGGCCAAGGAGCTGTTCCACCGGGACAAGGACTACATCGTCCGCAACGGCGACGTCGTCATCGTCGACGAGTTCACCGGTCGCGTGCTGACCGGCCGGCGCTACAACGAGGGCATGCACCAGGCCATCGAGGCCAAGGAGCACGTCGAGATCAAGGCCGAGAACCAGACCCTGGCCACCATCACGCTGCAGAACTACTTCCGGCTCTACGACAAGCTCTCCGGCATGACCGGTACCGCCCAGACCGAGGCCGCCGAGCTGCACGAGATCTACAAGCTCGGCGTGGTGCCCATCCCGACGAACCGGGAGATGATCCGGGCTGACCAGTCCGACCTGATCTACAAGACCGAGGAAGCCAAGTACATCGCCGTCGTCGACGACGTCACCGAGCGCCACGAGAAGGGGCAGCCGGTCCTGATCGGCACCACCAGCGTCGAGCGCTCCGAGTACCTGTCGCGGCAATTCACCAAGCGGCGCATCCCGCACAACGTCCTCAACGCGAAGTTCCACGAGTCCGAGGCGAACATCATCGCCGAGGCCGGCCGCCTGGGCGCGGTCACGGTGGCCACCAACATGGCCGGCCGCGGTACGGACATCGTGCTCGGCGGCAACGCCGACTTCCTCGCCGACAAGCGGCTGCGGGAGAAGGGGCTCGATCCGGTCGAGACGCCCGACGAGTACGAGGCCGCCTGGGACGACGTCCTCGAGACCATCAAGGCCGAGGCCGCCGACGAGGCCGACAAGGTCCGCGACGCCGGCGGGCTCTACGTGCTGGGCACCGAACGGCACGAGTCGCGCCGCATCGACAACCAGCTGCGCGGCCGCTCGGGCCGGCAGGGCGACCCCGGCGAATCCCGCTTCTACCTGTCGCTGGGCGACGAGCTCATGCGGCGGTTCAACGGCGCGACGCTGGAGTCGCTGCTGACCCGGCTGAACCTGCCCGACGACGTGCCGATCGAGGCCAAGATGGTCACCCGGGCCATCAAGAGCGCCCAGACCCAGGTCGAGCAGCAGAACTTCGAGGTCCGCAAGAACGTCCTCAAGTACGACGAGGTGATGAACCAGCAGCGCATGGTCATCTACGAGGAGCGCCGCCGGATCCTCGAGGGCGAGGACCTGCAGAAGCAGGCCCAGGACATGATGGTCGACGTCATCACGGCCTACGTCGACGGCGCCACCGCCGAGGGCTACTCCGAGGACTGGGACCTCGAGAAGCTCTGGGAGGCGCTCAAGACGCTGTACCCGGTGGGCATCGATCACCACACGCTGCTGGAGTCCGACGCGGTCGGCGAGCCCGGCGAGCTGACCCGCGACGAGTTGCTCGGCGCCCTGCTCGACGACGCCAAGGCGGCCTACGCGCGCCGCGAGGCCGAACTCGAGGAACTCGCCGGCGAGGGCGCGATGCGCCAGCTCGAACGCAACGTGCTGCTCAACGTGATCGACCGCAAGTGGCGCGAGCATCTCTACGAGATGGACTACCTCAAGGAGGGCATCGGCCTGCGCGCGATGGCCCAGCGCGATCCGCTCGTCGAGTACCAGCGCGAGGGCTACGACATGTTCCGGGCGATGCTGGACGCGCTCAAGGAAGAGTCGGTGGGCTTCCTGTTCAACGTCCAGGTGGAGGCGGCCCCGGCACCGGCGGTCGCACCCGTGCAGGCGCCCGGGGGTCTGGCCGCGTTCGCCGAGCAGGCGGCGGCCAAGCAGTCCGACGCGGACGAACCCGAGGAGACCCCGGCGCCCGCGCCGACCGGCGGTAGCCGGCACGCGGCCCCGGTGGGGTTGCGCGCCAAGGGAATCGACAACGGCGAGTCGGCGCCCGCGCTGACCTACAGCGGCCCCGCCGAGGACGGCGAGGCCGCGGTGCAGCGCTCCGGTGGACCCCAGACCGCGGCGGCGACCGCCGGCGGCGGGACCCGTCGGGAACGCCGCGAGGCCGCCCGCAAGGCCGCGAAGGCCTCGCGCAAGGGTTAGCCCCGCGGGTCGGACGCAACGGGTCAGCCTCACGAGTCAGCCGATGTGCAGCGCCACGATCTGCCAGCGGCGGTCGGGCGCGGCACCGCGCCACTCGATGCGGCACGCGATCGCATGCGTGCGGTGGTGCCGCGAGTAGGTGGCGGCCACCTCGAACGTGCGCTCGTCGCGGTCGCAGGGTTGCACCCGCGCGCGGCGCAGCACGGCCGCGCCGCGACGTGTGCCCGCGGTGCGGCTGAACGCCAGCACCGAGTCGGCGAGCCCCGACGGCATCAGCGTGCGCAACTGCGTGGGTGGCCGGCGCCGGTCGATGACCTCGAGCACCGTGCGC
>JAEWRC010000001.1 GCA_023460175.1 Actinomycetes bacterium | reverse complement strand
GGACGGGCGCGGCGGGTCGCGCCCCGACCGTGGCGACGACGACCGCGGCCGCGGCCCGACGATCCCGCCCGAGATCGACGCCAAGCAGCTCGCGCCGGATGTCCGTCGCGAACTGACCACGCTGGATCGCACCACCGCCGACACGATCGCCCGTCACCTGGTGGCGGCCGGCGAACTCATCGACGACGACCCCGAGGCCGCACTGGCGCACGCTCAAGCCGCCCGGACCCGCTCGGGCCGCATCGCGGCGATCCGCGAGGCCGTGGGTATCGCCGCCTACCGCTGCGGCGACTGGGCCCAGGCCCTGGCCGAACTGCGTGCCGCCCGCCGAATGGGCAGCAAGTCGGCGCTGCTGCCCCTGATCGCCGATTGTGAACGCGGCGTGGGACGTCCGGAGCGAGCCATCGAACTGGCGCGCAGCCCGGAGGCGGCCGCGCTGGAGGGCGACGACGCCGACGAACTGCGGATCGTCGCCGCCGGTGCCCGCGCCGACCTTGGCCAGCTCGAGCAGGCGCTGGCCGTGCTGGCCTCGCCGGCGCCCGACCCGTCGCGCACCGGCCAAACGGCCGCGCGGCTGTTCTATGCCTACGCCGAGGCGCTGCTGGCCCTGGATCGCAAGGACGAGGCGCTGCAGTGGTTCCTGCATTCCGGGCGGGCCGACGTCGACGGCGTCACCGACGCCGAAGAGCGGGTCAGCGAGCTCGGCTGACGTGACCACGCTCGCCCGAACCCACGACTGCCTGCTGCTCGATCTCGACGGCACGGTGTTCCGCGGACACGCTCCCACCGAGGACTCGCTGGAATCCCTGGCCGCGGCTACCGCGCGGCAGCTCTACGTCACGAACAACGCCTCGCGCAGCGCCGAGGAGGTCGCCGCGCACCTGCGCGAACTCGGCTTTGCGGCCGCCGCCGACGATGTGGTGACCAGTGCGCAGAGCGCCGCCGGCCTGCTGGCCCAACAACTGCCGGCCGGGGCGCATGTGCTCGTCGTCGGCACCGAGGCGCTGGCCGCCGAGATCAGCGCGGTGGGCCTGAACCCGGTACGCAACTTCGCCGACGACCCGGTGGCTGTCGTGCAGGGGCATTCGGTGGACACCGGCTGGGCCGTGCTGGCCGAGGCCGCGCTGGCCATCCGGGCGGGGGCGCTGTGGGTCGCGGCCAACGTCGACAAGACCCTGCCCTCGGAGCGTGGCCTGCTGCCGGGCAACGGATCGATGGTGGCGGCCCTGCGCACCGCCACCGACGCCGTCCCGCAGGTGGCGGGCAAGCCGGCCCCGACGTTGATGTCAGATGCGTTGTCCCGCGGGCAGTTCCAGACCCCGCTGGTCGTCGGCGACCGCCTGGACACCGACATCGCCGGCGCCAACGCCGCCGGGCTGCCAAGCCTGATGGTGCTCACCGGGGTGAGCACCGCTCGGGAGGCGGTGCACGCTGTTGCCGCCGAGCGGCCGACCTTCATTGCCGAGACCCTGGCCGGTCTGCACGCCGAGGCCGCGCAGCTGTCCATCGGTGCCCAACCGGCCTGGCGGGTCACCCACGCCGACGGCGTCGTGACGGTCCACGCGGCCGCCCGCGACGACAGCGTCGACGGGCTGGGTGTCGTGCGCGCCACCGCGCGGGCGATCTGGGACGCCGGGCTCGACGGGGTCAGCGTCGCGGCGGGTGACGACACCGCGGCGGTCGCCCTGCGGCGCTGGGCGCTGTTGGACTCGGCCATCGACTAGCGTAGGGGCCGAAATGGCTACCGACCCGAACGAGATCCGCGCGCAGATCGACGAGTTGCTCGCCGACCTGCCGACCGCCGACCTCGGCGACGAGACCACCGGCCACGGCGCCGAGGTGGACATCGACGCGATCGCGCAGCGCCTCGAGGAGGCCCACGACGTGCTGGTCCGGGCGCTGGAATCCGTGGAGAAGGGCTGAGCGCAGCGTGGCGCGGCGTATGCGAGTGGACGCCGAGCTGGTCCGGCGGGGACTGGCGCGGTCCCGTCAACAGGCCGCCGAACTGATCGGCGCCGGACGGGTCAGCATCGACGGGATGCCCGCGTCCAAGCCGGCCACCGCCGTCACCGCCGACACCACCCTCAAGGTCGCCGATGCCGGGGAACGCACCTGGGTGTCCCGGGGCGCGCACAAACTCATCGGCGCCCTCGACGCGTTCGGGATCGACGTCGCGGGCCGGCGCTGCCTGGATGCCGGTGCCTCCACCGGCGGCTTCACCGAGGTGCTGCTGGACCGCGGCGCCCGCGAGGTGGTCGCCGTCGACGTCGGCTACGGCCAGCTGGCCTGGTCGCTGCGCTCCGACGAGCGCGTCGTCGTCATCGAACGCACCAACGTGCGCGAACTAACGCCGGAGATGATCGGCGGCAAGGTGGATCTCGTCGTCGCGGACCTGTCCTTCATCTCGCTGGGCACCGTGTTGCCCGCACTCGCCGCGTGCGCGTCGAAGGACGCCGATATCGTTCCTATGGTGAAGCCACAGTTCGAGGTCGGCAAGGGCCAGGTGGGCGCCGGCGGGGTGGTGCAGGACCCCGCCCTGCGCACCAGCGCCGTGCTCTCGGTGGCGCGTCGGGCCGCCGAACTGCACTGGCACACCATGGCCGCGGAGGCCAGCCCGCTGCCCGGACCGTCCGGCAATGTGGAGTACTTCCTGTGGTTGCGGTCCGACCCCGACCGCGCCCTGCCCGATGAGCAATTGGAAGCCGCCATCGCGCGGTCGGTCGATGAAGGGCCGCAATGACCTCTGAACGAACCGTCCTGCTGGTTGTCCACACCGGCCGCGAGAGTGCCACCGAGGTGGCCCGCCATGTGGAGAAGATGCTGGGCGACAACGGAATTGCGCTCCGCGTGCTCTCGGCCGAGGCCGTCGATCGCGGCACCTTGCGGTTGGCGCCGGAGGACATGCGCGCCCGCGGGGTGGAGATCGACGTCGTCGACGCCGACGAAAACGCCGCCAAGGGCTGCGAGCTGGTGATGGTGCTCGGCGGGGACGGAACATTTCTGCGGGCGGCCGAGTTGGCGCGCAAGGCCGACATCCCGGTGCTGGGCGTCAATCTCGGCCGGATCGGGTTCCTGGCCGAGGCGGAGGCCGACGCCATCGACGCGGTGCTCGACCACGTCATCAACCGTGGCTACCGGGTCGAGACGCGGATGACCCTGGACATCGTCGTCAGCGTCGGCGGCGAGGTGGTCAACCGCGGCTGGGCGTTGAACGAGGCCAGCCTGGAGAAGCGGCCGCGTCTCGGGGTGCTCGGCGTCGTGGTCGAGGTCGACGGGCGGCCGGTGTCGGCGTTCGGCTGCGACGGCGTGCTGGTGTCGACGCCGACGGGGTCGACGGCGTACGCGTTCTCCGCCGGTGGCCCCGTGCTGTGGCCGGACCTCGAGGCAATCCTGGTGGTGCCCAACAACGCCCACGCCCTGTTCGCCCGGCCGATGGTCACCAGCCCCGCGGCCAAGATCGCGGTGGAACTCGAGCCCGACGGGCACGACGCGCTGGTGTTCTGTGACGGCCGCCGGGAGATGCCGCTGCCCGCCGGCAGCCGCCTGGAGGTGACGCGATCGGCCAAGCCGGTCAAGTGGATCCGACTCGACAGCGCGCCGTTCACCGACCGCTTGGTCCGCAAGTTCCGGCTGCCGGTCACCGGCTGGCGTGGGAAGTAGCCCGTGCTCTCCGAAATCCGAATCGAATCGCTGGGCGCCATCAAGGCCGCCGACGCGGAGTTCGATCGCGGCCTGACGGTGCTGACCGGTGAGACCGGTACCGGCAAGACCATGGTGGTGACCGGGTTGCACCTGCTCGGCGGTGCGCGCGCGGACGCCAACCGGGTGCGTTCCGGGGCCACCCGCGCGGTGGTGGAGGGCCGCTTCAGTACCACCGACGTCGGCGACGGGCTGGGCGCGCAGATCGACGAGATCCTCGACGCCTCGGGCGCCGACCGCGACGAGGACGGCAGCGTGATCGCGTTGCGCTCGGTCAGCCGCGACGGGCCGTCGCGGGCCTATCTCGGCGGACGCAGCGTGCCGGCGAAATCGCTGAGCACGTTCACCACCCAGTTGCTCACCCTGCACGGGCAGAACGACCAGCTGCGGCTGATGCGCTCCGAAGAGCAGCGCGCCGCCCTGGATCGCTTCGCCGATGTGGCCGACGCGCTGCGGCGCTACCGGGGGCTGCGCGAGGAGTGGCTGCAGGCCCGCCGCGATCTGGCCGAGCGGACCAACAGCGCGCGCGAACTGGCCCAGGAATCCGACCGGTTGATTTTCGCTCTCGAGGAGATCGACGGCGTCGACCCGACCCCGGGCGAGGACGAGGCGCTGGTCGCCGAGATCAAGCGGCTCTCCGAACTCGACGCGCTGCGCGAATCGGCGACCGCCGCGCGGATGTCGCTGGCCGGCGGCGACGACGCCGACGGCGCGGAGACCGCCGCCTCGGCGGCCCAACTGGTCGCTCAGGCCAAGGCCGCGCTGGAGGCCACCGACGATGCGACGCTGCAGGGGCTGGGCCGTCAACTCACCGATGCGCTGACCGTGGTCGAGGATGTGGCCCGCGAGGTGGGCGGGTATCTGGGCGAGCTGCCCACGGATGCCAGCACGCTGGAGACCAAGCTGGCCCGGCAGGCCGAGTTGCGGACGCTGACCCGCAAGTACGCCCCCGACATCGACAGCGTGCTGGCGTGGGCCGGCCAGGCGCGGGAGCGCCTGTCGCAGCTCGATGTCTCCGAGGAGGCCCTGGCCGGGCTGCAGCAGCGCGTCGACGAGCGCGCCGGGCGTCTCGTCGACGTGGCGACCGAACTGACCCGCACCCGCACCAAGGCCGCCAAGCGATTGGCCAAGGCCGTCACCGCCGAACTGGCGGGCCTGGCGATGGCGCAGGCCGAGTTCACCATCGACGTGGCGTCGATTCCCGCCGCCGCGGACGATTCGGCGCCGCTGACGTTGAGCTCCGGCCAGACCGTGCACGCCGGGTCGGGCGGGGTCGACGCCGTCGAGTTCGGTTTCACCGCGCATCGCGGCAGCACCGTGCTGCCGCTGACCAAGAGCGCCTCCGGCGGCGAGCTCTCCCGCGTCATGCTGGCGCTGGAGGTGGTGCTGTCCGCCTCGGCGGAGGGCACCACGATGGTGTTCGACGAGGTCGACGCCGGGGTCGGCGGTCGGGCGGCGGTGCAGATCGGTCGGCGCCTGGCGCGGCTGGCCCGCACGCATCAGGTCATCGTCGTCACGCATTTGCCGCAGGTCGCGGCCTACGCCGACACCCACCTGGTGGTCGATGCGCTCGCGCGGGACGGCTCCAGCCGGGTCCGGCGCCTCGACGACGACGAGCGGGTGGCCGAGCTGGCGCGGATGCTGGCCGGGTTGGGGGAGTCCGACACCGGCCGCGCGCACGCCCGTGAACTGCTCGAGGCTGCCCAGCAGGACCGGGTGCCCGGGTGAGCCCGGCATAGCAGTCCAAGCTCTCATTTCTGTTGCAGATGTGACGCAATGTGACTTCTGAGGCGGAAGTTACGGCGCGCCTCCCCGGCTCAGCCGCCATTGACCGACAGAATCGGCTGCCATGAGGATGGCAGCGCTTCTCTCTCGTAACAGCAGTTCTCGACCCGGTGTGGTGGGCACGGCGCGGGTGGACCGCGACATCGACCGTCTGCTGCGCCGGGTGGAGCCCGGCGACATCGTGGTGCTCGACGTGCTGGACCTGGACCGGGTCACCGCCGACGCCCTGATCGAGGCCAACATCGCCGGGGTGGTCAACGCCTCGCCGTCGATCTCCGGGCGCTATCCCAACCTCGGGCCCGAAGTGCTGGTGACCAACGGCATCGCGCTCATCGACGAGACCGGCCCCGAGGTCTTCAAGAAGGTCAAGGACGGCGCCCGGATCCGCCTGCACAACGGCGGCGTGTACTCCGGGGACCGCCGCCTGATCCTGGGCGTGGAGCGCACCGACGAAGAGATCGTCGACAAGATGCACGAGGCCAAGAGCGGGCTGGTCAGCCATCTGGAGGCGTTCGCCGGCAACACCATCGAGTTCATCCGCAGCGAGAGCCCACTGCTGATCGACGGCATCGGCATCCCCGACATCGACGTGGATCTGCGCCGGCGCCACGTGGTCGTGGTGGCCGAGGAACCCAACGCCGCCGACGACCTCAAGGGCCTCAAGCCGTTCATCAAGGAGTATCAGCCCGTCCTCATCGGGGTGGGCAGCGGCGCCGATCTGCTGCGCAAGGCCGGCTACCGGCCGCAGCTGATCGTCGGTGATCCCGAACAGATGAGCGCCGAGGTGCTCAAGAGCGGTGCGCAGGTGGTGCTTCCGGCCGACGCCGACGGGCATGCGCCCGGGCTCGAGCGCATCCAGGACCTCGGCGTGGGCGCGATGACGTTCCCGGCAGCCGGTTCGGCTTCCGACCTGGCCCTGCTGCTGGCCGACCACCACGGCGCCGCGCTGATCGTCACCGCCGGCCACACCGCCAGCATCGAGGAGTTCTTCGACCGCAACCGGCAGCAGAGCAACCCGTCGACCTTCCTGACCCGGCTCAAGGTGGGCCAGAAGCTGGTGGACGCCAAGGCCGTCGCCACGCTGTACCGCAGCCGGATCTCCGGCGGTTCGGTGGCGCTGCTGGTGCTGGCCATGCTGATCGCCGTCATCGTGGCGCTGTGGGTATCGCGCACCGACACCGTGGTGCTGGAGTGGGCCACGCAGTACTGGAACCAGTTCACGCTGTGGGTGCAGGGCTGGGTGACCTAGCGTGATATCCCTTCGCTCACATGCCATTTCGCTGGCGGCGGTGTTCCTGGCGCTGGCGGTCGGGGTGGTGTTGGGCTCGGGTCTGCTCTCCGACACGTTGCTGTCGGGATTGCGTGAGGAGAAGCGCGATCTGCAGGGCCAGATCAATGCGCTGACCGACGACAAGAACGCCCTGAACGAACGCCTGGGCGCCGCGAACGACTTCGACACCCAGGTGGCGCCCCGGATCGTCCGCGACGCGCTGGCGAACAAGTCGGTGGTGGTGTTCCACACCCCTGATGCCAACGAGCACGACCTCGACGCGCTCGACCGGGTCATCGAGGCCGCCGGCGGCACCGTCACCGGTGGCATCGAACTCACCCAGGAATTCGTCGACGCCCATTCGGCCGAGAAGCTCAAGACCGTCGTCAATTCGTCGATCCTGCCCGCCGGCACGCAGTTGAGCACCACGCTGGTCGATCAGGGCTCGCAGGCCGGCGACCTGTTGGGCATCACGATGCTGATCAACCGCGACCCCGAGGCGCCGCGGGTCGACGATCTGGCCCGGCAGACCGTGCTGGCCGCGCTGCGCGACACCGGCTTCCTGAGCTACTCCGGGGACAACATCGGTGCGGCCGACACCGCGGTGATCGTCACCGGTGGACCGCTCGGCGACGACGCCGGCAACCAGGGCGCCACCGTCGCGCGGTTCGCCGCGGCGATGGCGCCGCACGGGTCGGGCACGGTGCTGGCCGGTCGGCACGGTTCGGCGACCGGTACCGGGGCCGTGGCGGTGTTGCGCTCCGACAGCGGCCTGACGGCCGCGGTCAGCTCGGTCGACGACATCGATGCCGAATCGGGCCGCATCACGGCCGTGCTGGGGCTGCAGGACCTGATCAACGGCGCCAAGCCGGGCCAGTACGGCGTCGGTCAGGGCGCCACCGCGCTGACGGTCAGCCAGTAGCGCACGCGCGCCGCCCGGCGCGTCAGCAACGACTTCCGCGGGTCGGTGTTAAGGTGGACTTCCGTGGGTCAGCAGGCCCAGCACGCCCTGCTCCATCACCACGGAGGTCGCACTTGCCATCGCTACGCAGGCATCCAAACACCACGACAAAGCACCTGTTCGTCACCGGTGGTGTCGCGTCCTCGCTAGGTAAGGGGTTGACCGCCAGCAGCCTGGGTCAGCTGCTCACCGCGCGGGGGCTGCAGGTCACGATGCAGAAGCTCGACCCGTACCTCAACGTCGATCCCGGCACCATGAACCCGTTCCAGCACGGCGAGGTGTTCGTGACCGAGGACGGCGCCGAGACCGACCTCGACGTCGGGCACTACGAGCGGTTCCTCGACCGCAACCTTTCGGGCTCGGCCAATGTCACCACCGGTCAGGTGTATTCGACGGTGATCGCCAAAGAGCGCCGCGGCGAGTACCTCGGTGACACCGTGCAGGTGATCCCGCACATCACCGACGAGATCAAGAACCGCGTCCTGGAGATGGCCGATGCGGACGTGGACGGCAACCGCCCCGATGTGGTGATCACCGAGATCGGCGGCACGGTGGGCGATATCGAATCGCTGCCGTTCCTCGAGGCCGCCCGCCAGGTCCGCCACGAGGTGGGCCGGGACAACTGCTTCTTCCTGCACGTCTCGCTGGTGCCGTTCCTCAAGCCCTCCGGTGAGCTCAAGACCAAGCCGACCCAGCACTCGGTGGCCGCACTGCGCAGCATCGGTATCTCGCCGGACGCGTTGATCCTGCGCTGCGACCGCGACGTCCCGGAGGGGCTGAAGAACAAGATCGCCCTGATGTGCGACGTCGACATCGACGGGGTGATCTCCACGCCGGATGCGCCGTCGATCTACGACATCCCCAAGGTGCTGCACCGCGAGGAACTCGATGCCTACGTGGTGCGCCGGCTGAACCTGCCGTTCCGCGACGTGGAGTGGACGCAGTGGAACGACCTGCTCGAGCGGGTCCACGAACCCCACGAGACGGTCCGGATTGCGTTGGTGGGCAAGTACATCGACCTGTCCGATGCCTACCTGTCGGTGGCCGAGGCGCTGCGCGCCGGCGGCTTCAAGCACCGGACCCGGGTGGAGATGGTTTGGGTGGCCTCCGACGACTGCGACACCGACGCGGGCGCCGCGGCAGCCCTCGGCGACGTCGACGGCGTGCTGATCCCGGGCGGGTTCGGGATTCGCGGCATCGAGGGCAAGATCGGCGCCATCCGGTACGCGCGTAACCGCGGCATCCCGCTGTTCGGCCTGTGCCTGGGCTTGCAGTGCATCGTCATCGAGGCGGCCCGGTCGGTGGGCCTGACCGAGGCCAGTTCGGCGGAGTTCGAGCCCGACACGCCGGATCCCGTCATCGCGACCATGGCCGGCCAGGAGGAGATCGTCGCCGGGGAGGCCGATCTGGGCGGGACCATGCGCCTGGGCGCCTACCCCGCGGTGCTGCAGGAGGATTCGATCGTCGCCGAGGCCTACGGCGGCGTGGAGGTCTCCGAACGGCACCGGCACCGCTACGAGGTGAACAACGCCTACCGCGACAAGATCGCCGAGAGCGGCCTGCGGTTCTCCGGCACCTCGCCGGACGGCAAGCTGGTGGAGTTCGTCGAATACCCGCGCGAGATCCACCCCTTCCTGGTGGGCACGCAGGCCCACCCCGAACTGAAGAGCCGGCCCACCCGCCCGCATCCGCTGTTCGCGGCGTTCATCGGCGCGGCAATGGATTACAAGGCCGCCGAGCGACTTCCCGTGGAACTGCCGGAACATCGCTCCAACGGAGCCGAGCACGAGGATGCCGACCCGTTGGTCGAAGAGTCCGTATCCCGTGGGTGAGCACGAGTTCGACACCGTCTCCAGCGAAACCCGGTTCACTGGGAAGATCTTCGCCGTCCGCGCCGACGAGGTGTCGATGCCCGGTGGCGCGGTGGCCCGCCGGGACGTCATCGAGCATTACGGCGCGGTCGCCGTCGTCGCCCTCGACGACCGGGACAACGTCGTGCTGGTCTACCAGTACCGGCATGCGCTGGGCCGACGCCTGTGGGAACTGCCCGCCGGACTGCTCGACGAACACGGCGAGGCGCCGCACCTGACCGCCGCCCGCGAACTCGTCGAGGAAGCCGGTCTGGCGGCGCGGGACTGGGCGGTGCTCGTCGACGTCGCCCCCACACCGGGTTTCACCGACGAAGCCGTGCGCATCTTCCTCGCGACCGGTCTGTCGGAGGTGGACCGGCCCGAGGCCGCCCACGAGGAGGCCGACATGACGGTGACCCGGGTCCCGCTGGCCGACGCCGTGGCCCGGGTGTTCTCCGGCGAGATCGTCAATTCCTCTGCCGTGGCGGGGATCCTGGCCGCCCACGCGGTGCGCAATGGCCACGCCGAGACCCGGGCGGTCACCGTGGACTGGCCGGACCGGCCGTGGCGCTTCGCGGCGCGAGAGCGATAGGGGCGGGGCGGTGACGACGTTCCAGTCCGCGCTCGACGGTCAACTGCAGGGGTACCTGGACCACCTGACCATCGAGCGCGGCGTGGCGGCGAACACCCTGAGTTCCTACCGCCGCGACCTGCGGCGCTATCAGCAGCATCTGGTGTCCCGCGGCATCGCGGATTTGGCGGCGGTCACCGAGACCGACGTCAGCGATTTCCTGGTGGCCCTGCGCCGCGGCGATCCCGACAACGGGGTGCCGGTGCTGTCGGCGGTGTCGGCCACGCGGGCGTTGATCGCTGTGCGGGGCCTGCACCGATTCGCGACCGCCGAGGGCGTCACCGACGTGGACGTCGCCCGGGCCGTCAAACCCCCGACCGCGGCCCGGCGACTGCCCAAGGCGCTCACGCTCGACGAGGTGCTGGCGCTGCTCGAGGGTGCCGGCGGGGACAGTGAGTCCGACGGGCCGCTGACGCTGCGCAACCGGGCGCTGCTGGAACTGCTCTACTCGACCGGCGCGCGGATCTCCGAGGCGGTGGGCCTGGATCTCGACGATGTGGACACCCAGGCGCGCGCGGTGCTGCTGCGCGGCAAGGGCGGCAAGCAGCGCCTGGTCCCGGTGGGCCGCCCCGCCGTCACCGCGCTGGACGCCTACCTGGTGCGCGGGCGTCCGGACCTGGCCCGCCGCGGCCGCGGCACCCCGGCGATCTTCCTGAACGCGCGCGGCGGTCGGCTGTCCCGGCAGAGCGCCTGGCAGGTGCTGCAGGACAGCGCGGAACGGGCCGGCATCGAAACCGCGGTGTCCCCGCACACGCTGCGGCACTCGTTCGCCACCCATCTGCTCGACGGCGGCGCCGACGTGCGCGTCGTACAGGAGCTGCTCGGCCACGCGTCGGTCACCACCACGCAGATCTACACCATGGTCACCGTGCACGCGCTGCGCGAGGTGTGGGCCGGCGCGCACCCGCGCGCGCAGTAGCCGTCCTCAGCCGAGGAACTCGGACTCCAGGACCAGATCCCGCAGCACGTTCTGGTACTCGGCGTGCGTCGAATGCTCCACGGTGCGCCAGCGCCGCCCCTGCTGTTCGCGCATGTAGGCCCGGTAGGCCGGGGCGCCGGGAATCTTGACGTTGTCGGCCACGACGATCGCGCCGGGGTGCAGCCAGCCGCGGTCGAGGATGCTCTGCAGGTCCGACAGGTAGGCGGCCTTGTCGTGGTCGATGAAGAGCAGATCGAGCGCACCGGGGCCGAAGCCCGGTGCGGCGGCCAGCGCCTCCAGGGTGGCTCCGCCGTCGCCGAGGGTGCCCACCACGCAGGTGACCCGGTCGGCCACCCCGGCGTGCTCCCAGATCCGTCGGGCCTGGGCGGCGTTGTCGGCCGACAGTTCTACCGAGTAGACCCGCGCTCGCGGTGCGGCGCAGGCGATCCGCAGCGCGCCATACCCGCAGTAGGTGCCCAGTTCGAGTGCCAGGGCCGGGTCGGCCCGGCGGACGGCGGCGTCGAGCAGTGCGCCCTTCTCCTCGCCGATGTTGATCAGGTACGCCTTGGTGTAGGCGAAATGGTCGATGGTGGCCAGCACGTGCTCGGGGTCGCCGGGCCGTGCATTGGCCACGACGTAGTCGGCGGCGGCGGCCTCGCGACCGTCGCCGACCTGACCGGTCCTGGGGATGTTGCGCACACCCATCGCGAGGCGCCAGAACGACCAGCGCAGGAAGGGTAGTTGGCGTTGCCATCTCATCGGCAACGACGATATCGGTCGCCGTGGTCCGGCAACAGGGGCGGCGGTGCAGCAACCGGTTCTTGACTGCGCAAACACCGCCGCGCAGACCCGCAAATTCGGCGACGTTTGCCACGTGGCGGTTGTAATGTGGGGCGGGCAAGGGGGGGCCGAGCGGCTGGGGGGGTCGCTGGGGTGCGGTGTCGGGTCCTCCTGTGAGGGGGCTGTCAACGATGCCAGCAATTGTTCGGGTTGCCGACCATGTCCTGGCTCACCTGGCCGCAGGTGGCGTCCGCCACGTGTTCGGGGTGGACGGCGAGCACATCGAGGACCTCTTCGACGCCGCGCACGTGCGCGACGACATCACGGCCGTCCTGGCCAAACACGAATTCGCCGCTGCGGCAATGGCTGACGGCTACTGCCGCGGCGGCGCCGGACTGGGTGTGGTGCTGGCCGCTTCCGGTGGCGCGGCGCTCAACCTCATCCCGGGCCTGGGGGAGTCGCTGACCAGTGGCACGCCGGTGCTCGCGCTGGTCGGCCAGCCGCCCACCACGCTCGACGGGCTGGGGGCGGCCGGGGACACCAGTGGACACAACGGATCGTTGAACGCCGAGGCGTTGTTCGCGACGGTGTCAGTGTTCTGCGAACGCGTCACCACCGCCGAGGCCATCCGGGCCGCACTGCCGCGGGCGATCATCGCCGCCTGCGCCGGCGGTCCGGCAGTGCTGTTGCTGCCCAAGGACATTCAACAAGCCGCATTCGATCTCGGCGGCCCACACCGCGACCGGGCCTGCGCCCGCCGCCGCCAGATCGGTGACCTGCATCCGTTGACGCGAGCGCTGCGCACCGCCCGCGGGACCGTCACCATTGTCGCCGGCGAGCAGGTCGCGCGCGACGGTGCCCGCACCGAACTGGCAAATCTGCGCGCGACGCTGGGCGCTCGGCTGGTGTGCGTGCCGGGCGCCAAAGACGTCGCGGGTGCGCTCGGCATCACCGGGGCCATGGGCCACCCGGCGACCGTCGCCGCCGTCCAGGACAGTGCGGTGTGCCTGCTGGTGGGCACCCGACTGCCGCTGACCGCGCGCGCCGGTCTGGACGCCGCGCTGCACCGCACGCGGACCTACTCGATCGGTGCGGCGCCGCCGTATCTGCCGTGCACCCACGTGCACACCGACGACCTGCAGATCTCGCTGGCCGAACTGCGCCGGAAGCTGAGCGGGCGCGGTCGTCCCCGCGGGCTGCGGACCTCGGCGCCGGTGCCGCCCACCGAGTTGGCGACGCCGCAGGTGGAGGCCGCCGGGGTGCGCTACCGGCAGGCGATGAAAGCGCTGGACGCGGCGCTGCCGGCGGACGTGAACGTGGTGGTGGATGCCGGCAACGCCGGCGCCGCGGCGCTGCATTACCTGCCCGCCCGGCGCGGGGGCCGGTTCCTGGTGGCGCTGGGCATGGGCGGGATGGGCTACAGCTTCGGCGCGGGGATCGGGGTGACGATCGCGCGTCGGCAACGCACCGTCGTCATCGCCGGCGACGGTTCGTTCTACATGCACGGCATGGAGCTGCACACCGCGATCGAGCATCAGTTGCCGGTGACGTTCGTGTTGTTCAACAACAATGCGCATGCGATGTCGGCGACCCGCGAGCGGCTCTACTACGGGGATCGCTACAGCTACAACAGGTTCCGGCCCAGTCATCTGGGTGCCGGACTGGCCGCGATGTTCCCCGGTCTGTGGTCGACGGACGTGCCCGACGTCGCAGCGCTGACCGCGGCGCTGGCCGAGGCGCTGGCGACCCCGGGTCCGTCGGTGATCAGCGTCGAGTGCTCGGCGGATGAAATTCCGCCGTTCGCACCGTTTCTGGAGGCCGTCGCGGGCGCGCACCCCGTGCCGCAAGAGGACTACCTGGCGGTTCCTGCCGGCGCGTGAGACGACACCGCGTCGACGCGTTGCCCGCGGGTCTCCCTTCGCAGGCCGATCTGCACGTTAGACTTCCCTGCAATGTCCGCCACACGACCGATCAACCGGGGTGAGGACGCGTGACCGACGACGCAGACCGCGCCGGCGAACTCGGTCTCACGGGCCGACCCCCGCGACCGATCCCGACGCCGCAGCCGGTGACCTCGCACGGCCCGGCCAAGGTCATCGCGATGTGCAACCAAAAGGGCGGCGTCGGCAAGACCACCTCCACGATCAATCTGGGCGCCGCACTCGCCGAGTGCGGCCGCCGCGTGTTGCTGGTGGACCTCGACCCGCAGGGCGCGCTGTCCGCCGGTCTGGGCGTGCCGCACTACGAGCTCGAGAACACGGTGCACAACCTGCTCATCGAGCCCCGGGTGTCGATCGAAGACGTGCTGATCAAGACCCGGGTCAGCGGCATGGACCTGGTGCCCAGCAACATCGACCTGTCGGCGGCGGAAATTCAGCTGGTCAACGAGGTCGGCCGGGAACAGTCGTTGGCCCGCGCCCTGCACCCGGTGCTGGACCGCTACGACTACGTGCTGGTCGACTGCCAGCCGTCGCTGGGGTTGCTCACCGTCAACGGGCTGGCCTGCGCGGACGGCGTGATCATCCCCACCGAGTGCGAATACTTCTCGCTGCGTGGGCTGGCGCTGCTGACCGACACCGTGGACAAGGTCCGCGACCGGCTCAATCCGCGCCTGACGATCAGCGGGATCCTGATCACGCGGTACGACAGCCGCACCGTCAACGCCCGCGAGGTGATGGCGCGCGTGGTGGAACGCTTCGGGGACCTGGTGTTCGACACCGTCATCACCCGGACCGTCCGGTTCCCGGAAACCAGCGTGGCCGGTGAACCGATCACCACCTGGGCGCCGAAGTCCTCCGGCGCCGAAGCGTACCGAGCGTTGGCCGCCGAGGTCATCCACCGGTTCGGCACGTGACGACCACCCAGACACCCGACGGAGCCGACCAGGCCGAGCAGCCCGCGACCGGATTTCAGGTCCGACTGGACAATTTCGAGGGTCCGTTCGACCTGTTGCTGCAGCTGATCTTCGCGCACCGGCTCGACGTCACCGAGGTGGCGTTGCACCAGGTCACCGACGAGTTCATCGCCTACACCAAGGAGATCGGCGCCCAGCTTGGACTCGAGGAGACCACGACGTTCCTGGTGGTGGCCGCGACCCTGCTGGATCTGAAGGCCGCCCGGTTGTTGCCGGCCGGCCAGGTCGACGACGAGGACGACCTGGCGCTGCTCGAGGTCCGCGACCTGCTGTTCGCCCGGCTGCTGCAGTACCGCGCGTTCAAGCACGTCGCGTTGATGTTCGCCGAGCTCGAGGCCGCGGCCCTGCGCAGCTATCCGCGGGCGGTGGCGCTGGAGGATCAGTTCGCCGAGCTGCTGCCCGAGGTGATGATCGGGGTCGACGCCGCGACGTTCGCCGAGATCGCCGCCAGCGCACTGGCCCCGCGGCCGGTCCCCACCGTCGGCACCGACCATCTGCACCACCCGAAGGTGTCGGTGCCCGAGCAGGCCCAGCATCTGCTGCGGGTGCTCGAGGAGCGCGGCGTCGGGCAGTGGGCGTCGTTCACCGAGCTGGTCGCCGACTGCGACATCCCGATCGAGATCGTCGGACGCTTCCTGGCGCTGCTCGAGCTGTACCGATCCCGGGCGGTAGCATTCGAGCAGTTAGAACCCCTTGGTGTGCTCCAGGTTGCGTGGACCGGAGACCGTCTCACGGACCAACAAATGCGCGATGAGCTGGTGGAAGATCAAGAATGACTGAACCGGATGCCCTGGAATCAGAGGCGTCTGCCCCCGACCTGGACGACGACGAACTGACACGGGTGCTCGAGGCGCTGCTGTTGGTCGTCGACACCCCGATCAGCGCCGAGGCGCTCAGCTCCGCGACCGGACAACCCGTCGAGCGGATCGAGGCCCGACTGCCGCAGCTGGCCCAGGAGTTCACCGACCGCGACAGCGGCATCGACCTGCGCGAGGCCGGCGGCGGCTGGCGGATGTACACCCGCGCGCGCTTCGCGCCGTATGTCGAACGCCTGCTGCTCGACGGGTCGCGGACCAAGCTGACCCGCGCGGCCCTGGAGACCCTCGCCGTGGTCGCCTACCGGCAGCCGGTGACCCGCGCGCGGGTCAGCGCCGTGCGCGGCGTCAACGTCGACGCGGTGATGCGCACCCTGCTGGCCCGCGGGCTGATCACCGAGGCCGGCGCCGACCCCGACAGCGGCGCGGCCAGCTTCGCGACCACCGAGCTGTTCCTGGAGCGGCTGGGCCTGACCTCGCTGGCCGACCTGCCGGACATCGCGCCGCTGCTGCCGGACGTCGACGTGATCGACGACCTTTCGGAGACCTTGGACAGCGAACCGCGGTTCATGAAGCTCAACGCCGGTGGACCGACGGAAGAACCACCTGCGCTCGACATGGATGAGGACTGAGATGTCGCAAGACTCCACCGAGGGCGTGCGACTGCAGAAAGTGTTGTCGCAGGCCGGAATTGCGTCCCGACGCGTGGCCGAGCGGATGATCCGCGACGGCCGCGTCGAGGTCGACGGCCGCATCGTCACCGAGTTGGGCACCCGGGTGGACCCGGACAACTCGGTGATCCGCGTGGACGGTGCGCGCGTCCAGGTCGACGACGACCTGGTGTATCTGGCGCTGAACAAGCCCGTCGGCATGCACTCGACGATGTCCGACGACCGGGGCCGGCCCTGCATCGGCGATCTTGTCGAACACCGAGTCCGCGGCAACAAGAAGCTGTTTCACGTCGGGCGCCTGGACGCCGAGACCGAGGGGCTGATCCTGCTGACCAACGATGGGGAGTTGGCGCACCGGCTGATGCACCCGTCGTTCGAGGTGCCCAAGACATACCTGGCGACGGTGACCGGGCAGGTGCCCAAGGGGCTGGGCAAGAAGCTGCGCGCCGGAGTCGAACTCGACGACGGCCCGGCCCAGGTGGACCACTTCGCGATGGTCGACACCATCCCGGGCCGGTCCATGGTCAGCGTCACCCTGCACGAGGGCCGCAAGCACATCGTCCGGCGCCTGCTGGCCGCCGTCGGCTATCCGGTGGAAGCGTTGGTGCGCACCGACATCGGCGCGGTGGCGCTGGGGGAGCAGCGCCCCGGCAGCATCCGCGCGTTGAACCGCAAGGAGATCGGCGAACTCTACAAGGCGGTGGGTCTGTGAGCGCATCCCGCGGCGTGGTCGTCGCCATCGACGGGCCGGCCGGCACCGGAAAATCCACCGTCTCACGGGGTCTGGCCGCCGAACTGGGCGCGCGCTACCTCGACACCGGGGCGATGTATCGCCTGGTGACCCTGGCGGTCCTGCGGTCCGGCGCCGACCCCGCCGACCCGATCGCCGTCGCCGCCGTCGACACCCCCATCACCGTCGGGGACGACCCCGGCGACTCGCGCGCCTATCTGGCCGGGGAAGACGTCTCGGCCGAGATCCGCGGCGACGCCGTCACCGGTGCGGTCTCGGCGGTCTCGGCGGTCCCCGTGGTGCGCGAGCGCCTGGTCGACATGCAACGCGCGCTGGCGCATCGTCCCGGTGGTGTCGTGGTCGAGGGCCGCGACATCGGCACCGTGGTGCTGCCCGACGCCGATCTGAAGATCTTCCTGACGGCCTCGGCGGAGATCCGGGCCCGGCGCCGCAATGACCAGAACGTCGCCGGCGGACTCGGCGACGACTACGAGGGGGTGCTGGCCGATGTGCGCCGGCGCGACGAGCTGGACTCCACCCGCGCGACCTCACCCCTGCGTGCCGCCGAGGATGCCGTGGTGGTCGACACCGGCGAGATGACCCAGGCCGAAGTGATCGCCCATCTGCGTGGGCTGGCCGAGCGATGCAGTGAGGCGGTGCGATGACCTCCGAGAACGGTACCTGGTCTGACGAAAGCGACTGGGAGATCGACGGTTCCGAGTACGCCGAGGAGCTCGAGGAATTCACCGCGCCGCCGCCGGTGATCGCGGTGGTGGGCCGGCCGAACGTCGGCAAGTCCACCCTGGTGAACCGGATCCTGGGGCGGCGCGAAGCCGTCGTGCAGGACCTGCCCGGCGTGACCCGCGACCGGGTGTCCTACGACGCGCTGTGGGCCGGGCGCCGGATCGTCGTGCAGGACACCGGCGGTTGGGAGCCCGACGCCAAAGGCCTGCAGCAACTGGTCGCCGAGCAGGCGACGGTGGCGATGCAGACCGCCGACGCGATCATCCTGGTGGTCGACGCCGTCGTCGGCGCGACCTCCGGCGACGAGGCCGCCGCGCGCAACCTGCGCCGCTCGGGTAAGCCGGTGTTCCTGGCCGCCAACAAGGTGGACGGCGAGAAGCAGGAACCCGAGGCCGCGGCGCTGTGGTCGCTGGGGCTGGGGGAGCCGCACCCGATCAGCGCCATGCACGGCCGCGGGGTCGCCGATCTGCTCGACGCCGTCGTCGAGAAGCTGCCCGCCGTCTCGGAGGTCGGCCCCAAGACCGGTGGCCCGCGGCGGGTGGCGCTGGTGGGCAAGCCCAACGTCGGCAAGAGTTCGCTGCTGAACCGGCTGGCCGGCGGACAGCGTTCGGTGGTCCACGACGTCGCCGGCACCACCGTCGACCCCGTCGACTCGATGATCGAATTGGGCGGCAAGACATGGCGTTTCGTGGATACCGCCGGATTGCGTCGCAAGGTTGGGCAGGCCAGCGGTCACGAGTTCTACGCCTCGGTGCGCACGCACGGCGCCATTGACGCCGCCGAGGTGGTGATCGTCCTGATCGACGCGTCGGTGCCGATCAGCGAACAGGACCAGCGGGTGCTGTCGATGGTGATCGAGGCCGGCCGGGCCCTGGTGTTGGCGTTCAACAAGTGGGACCTGGTCGACGAGGACCGGCGTTACCTGTTGGACAAGGAGATCGACCGCGAACTGGCCCAGCTGCAGTGGGCGCCGCGGGTCAACATCTCCGCGATGACCGGCCGGGCGGTGCAGAAGCTGGTGCCGGCGCTGGAGACGTCGCTGGAGTCCTGGGACACCCGGGTGTCCACCGGTCGACTCAACACGTTCTTCAAGGAGATCGTCGCGGCCAACCCGCCGCCGGTGCGCGGCGGCAAGCAGCCCCGCATCCTGTTCGCCACCCAGGCCACCGCGCGGCCGCCGACCTTCGTGCTGTTCACCACCGGATTCCTGGAGGCGGGCTACCGCCGGTTCCTGGAACGCCGGTTGCGCGAGACGTTCGGCTTCGAGGGCAGCCCGATCCGGATCAACGTGCGGGTGCGGGAGAAGCGCGCCCGCAAGTAGGTGATTTCGGCGTGATTTCCCACGGTCAGCATGGGAGATCACGCCAAACCCGTGCCGGGTAGGGTCTGCCCGGTGTCGGTGACCCACATGATCCTGATTGCCCTGGCCGGCGTGGGTGCCGGCGCGATCAATGCGTTGGTGGGATCCGGCACGCTGATCACGTTCCCGACCTTGGTGACGCTCGGCTTTCCGCCGGTGACGGCGACGATGTCCAACGCCGTCGGCCTGGTCGCCGGCGGGGTGTCGGGAACCTGGGCGTATCGGCGCGAACTGGGCGGGCAGAAGCGCTGGCTGCGCTGGCAGGTCCCGGCGTCGCTGATCGGGGCGGGCATCGGGGCGTTTTTGCTACTGCACCTGCCCGAGACGGTGTTCGCCACGGTGGTCCCGATCCTGCTGGTGTTCGCCCTGGTGCTGGTGGTCATCGGACCGCGGATCCAGGCGTGGGCCCGGACCCGGGCGGAGGCCGCCGGCCGCGACATCGACGTCATCTCCTCGACGCGGATGGCGGCGCTGGTCGCCGGGACCTTCGCCGTCGGCGTCTACGGCGGCTACTTCACCGCGGCCCAAGGCATCCTGCTGATCGCGGTGATGGGAGCGCTGCTGCCCGAGGACATCCAGCGCATGAACGCCGCCAAGAACCTGCTGTCGCTGCTGGTCAACATCGTTGCCGCGGTGGCCTACACGGTGGTCGCGTTCGACCGGATCAGCTGGGCCGCGGCGGGGCTGATCGCGGTCGGTTCGTTGGTGGGTGGCTACCTCGGCGGGCACTACGGCCGACGGCTGTCGCCGACCGCGCTGCGCGCCGTGATCGTCGTGGTGGGACTCATAGGGTTGTACCGGCTGGTGACCCTGTAAGGTGTCGTGCAGGTTTCGGTTACTGGTTGCGGTTACTGAGGAAGGGACTCCGATGGCTGTTCGGTTGCTTCACGCACCGTCGCCGTCCGACGTCTCCGCCCTGGAGCCTTTCTGGCCGTCGCGTCGCCTGATGGCGTTCGACGAATGGTGTTGTCCGCGTTAACGACGCGCAGCCCTTCGTCCCTGTGGTCATTCTGCGGTGACCCGTTCATGTGAAAGTAGCCGGACCCGATGCGTTCGCTCATACTTTTTGCCCTCGTCGGCCTCGGCGCGCAGCTCGTCGACGGCGCACTGGGCATGGCCTTCGGTGTCACGGCCTCCACGCTGCTGGTCCTCAGCGGGGTAGGGGCCGCGCAGGCCAGCGCCGCGGTGCATCTGGCCGAGGTCGGCACGACATTCGCCTCGGGCCTGTCGCACTGGAAGTTCAAGAACATCGACTGGTCGATCGTCGCCAAGCTCGGTGTGCCCGGTGCCGTCGGCGCCTTCCTCGGGGCGACGGTGCTGGCGTCGCTGTCCACCGAGGACGCGGCGCCGCTGATGGCCGGGATCCTGGTGTGCATCGGCGCCTACGTGTTGGTGCGGTTCTCGCTGGGCCGCCCGCCCGGGCTGCGCAGCACCCACACGCCGCACAAGACGAAGTTCCTGGCCCCGCTGGGCCTGTTCGGTGGGTTCATCGACGCCTCCGGCGGTGGCGGCTGGGGGCCGGTGACCACGAGCACGCTGCTGTCGCAGGGCAAGACCGCGCCGCGGACCGTGATCGGGTCGGTGAGCGCCTCGGAGTTCCTGGTCGCGGTGTCGGCGTCGGTGGGCTTCGTGATCGGCCTGCGGGAGGAGTTCCTCAACAACCTGCCGATCGTGGCGGGCCTGGCGATCGGCGGCGTCATCGCCGCACCGCTGGCGGCGTGGCTGGTGACCAAGGTGAGCCCGGCGCTGCTGGGCACTGCCGTCGGTGG
The DNA here is from genome assembly GCA_023460175.1 of Actinomycetes bacterium. GTDB lineage: Bacteria > Actinomycetota > Actinomycetes > Mycobacteriales > Mycobacteriaceae > Mycobacterium. Next base: position 25,745 of record JAEWRC010000001.1, on the reverse strand, counting down.
CGTCATCGTGTTGACCAACAGCCAGAAGCTGCTGAAGTACTTCGACATCACCGGCGCGTGGTCGGTGGCCGTCTACGTGACCATCCTGGTGGCCTGGGTGAGCCTGCTGGTCTACGCCTGGCGCGCCTCGCGGGCCCCGCAGTTCGTCCCCGAGGAACTCGAGACCGCCGAGCTGGAAGCCGAACTCGACGCCGAGGTGGACGTCGAAGCACCGGTGGAGATCGAGGAGTTGGCGCAGCCGGCCGAGCAGGTGGTGGGCGAGACCCGTCGATAGGCGGCACGCCGCCGGACCGGATTGGGGCTGCAGAGGCCTCTGCGGTAGGCTTTCGTCTCGCTGCCGGAGTTCACTTCGGCACACGGGCTGTGGCGCAGCTTGGTAGCGCACTTGACTGGGGGTCAAGTGGTCGCAGGTTCAAATCCTGTCAGCCCGACGCAGGTCAAAGGGTGTTTTCGAGCAATCGAAGACACCCTTTCGACGTTTGACCACCACTGGTGACCACCACCGACCCAACCGGGAGAGGCCACCGCGACGCCGCTGAGGGCTGGGAAGGGTGCCGTTGACCGTGAACCTAGAACTGGTGCAGGTGCCTTACCGCGGCGGCGTGCAGCCGTTCGGCCATAAGTGCGACGGACACCCCCGCCTCCTTTGCGAGAGGCGGGGTTTCACTGTCAGCACGGGTTAGGTGGGAACGCGGTTACGCTCGTCAACCTCAACGCGGACGTGGATTCCGAGCGCCGCGCCAGCGTCCACCAGTGCGTCCAGGGAGAACTTGGAAATCTTGCCCCTGAACAGATCGGACACACGCGGCTGGGTCAGCCCGAGGTGTTCAGCCGCTACGGACTGGGACCACCCCGCCTCAACGATGCGGGCGCGAATCGCGCGCATCAGCGCGGCGCGAACCTTGAGGTTTTCGGCTTCCTCACGGCTGTCAGCAATGTCATCCCACACACTCATTTTCGGTCTCCTTCCTTGGACTTCTGTTCATACAACTTCTTGGCAGCGGCGTACATCTTCTCGCCGCGCTTGATGTCTTTTTGTTCGGTCTTCTGTGTCTTCTTGGTGAAGCTGTGCAGGACGTATACCTCGTCGCCGAACTTCGCCACGTAGAACACCCGGAAGATTCCGTCTTCGGTCCTGACCCTGATCTCGCAAGCCCCTTTGCCCACACCGGGCATCGGTTTCCAATCATCGGGGTCAAGTCCGAACTGCACCTGTTCGAGAATTGGGGTCAAGTGGTCGCAGGTTCAAATCCTGTCAGCCCGACGCAGGTCAAAGGCGGTTTCCGAACTTCGGAAACCGCCTTTTCGTGCCCACGCCACCTTCGTGCAGCTCCTTCACCACCCGAGCCCATCGCCGAGGCCCTTCACCGAGCAAGTCACGGCAATGTCGAGGCAGTACCGCAAGCTCGGTGAGGTAGCTCTGAACCGCCTGTGCCGAGGAGGCCGAAGTCGCGCGGCATCTGTCGGTGCACCGTGCCATGCTCCGGACATGACCGAGCTGTGCGACTGTCCCCGCCGTGATCACGTCGACTCCGCGGACGGCTACTGCACTCTGCCGTCGATCCGCAGCGAAGAAGCCTTCGACGACGAGGCGGACTTCTATCGCTGGTCGCAGTGTGGCTGTTGCATGGCGGACTGCACGGATGTGCACCCAACGCCGACTCCGGGCTTCGGTCCGGTGCCGGGCTCGATGATGGTCGCCGAGGAGCACTTTGACACCTTGCCTGCCGAGAAGCAGCTGGCGCTGAAAGAGCAGGAGGCGCGCGGCGAACTCCGGATCGTGCCCCGCGACGAGATGAGGTAGACGGCTGCCCCTTGGCTGGCACGACGCCGGGAGTGGCCGGGAATTGTGCTAATCCTGCGCTGCGGCCTGCATTGTGAAATAGCGGTCCTGACCTGCCAGGAACGCCCGCAGATTTGAACAATTCTAATTTGTGTCGCCGTTTTGAATTACCGCACGTCACCGAACTGACGCCGAATCGCCTCGGTGCCAGGCCGAAATTCGCGCACAATCTTGCTGCGCCGCAGGCCAGCGACGTGTTGTGAATCACAGTTCTGCGTATTGCTATAGTTCCCCAGGCCGCGTTGCGTCTCGGCTGCAGAAAATCGATTGCTGGAAAGGTTTGTGTCTCTGGTCAATAGCGTCCATACGAGAATCACAACTGAGCTGAGGTTACGCGTTGAGTGAGTCAGGGATATTTCAATTCAGCATCCCGTTGATCATGTTGTTGCTCCTGCTGTTCTACGGCGGAACATTTTGGATCTCGGTCCGAATAGGCAAGAAAAACGAAAATGCTGACGGCTACATGACCGCCGGCAACAAGCTTGGTTTTGGCATCTCCGCGGCGAGCATGACCGCGACCTGGATCTGGGCGTCCTCGATGTACGCCTCCGCCACGTCGGGATACACCTACGGGATCTCCGGCCCCATCCACTACGGGCTGTGGGGCGCGTTGATGATCCTCTTCATCTACCCCTTCGGTCGACGGATTCGGGCGGTCGCGCCCAAAGCGCACACCCTCGCCGAGGTGATGTTCGCTCGGCACGGCCGCTCCAGCCAACTCATGCTGGCCGGATCCAACGTCGTCGGCTCGATCATCAGCTTGATGTCGAACTTCCTCGCCGGTGGTGTCCTCATCGCCCTGTTGTCGCCACTGAACTTCATCCAGGGTGTCTTCACCGTGGCGCTCGGCGTACTGCTGTACTCGCTGTGGTCGGGCTTTCGGGCCTCTGTGCTCACCGACTTCGTTCAGGTCGTCGCCATGCTCGGCGCGGTGGTCGTCATCGTCCCGGTGATTTTCTTCGCTGCCGGTTTCCCGGCGGCGTTCGAGGTCGGGGCCGCGAACCTCACCGCGCAGCAATCAAACTTCTTTTCCAGTGAAGCGTTCCTGAAACAGGGCGCTCCCTATATTGCGGCGGTGCTGGCCTACGCGATCGGCAACCAAACCATTGCGCAACGGCTTTTCGCGGTCGATGAGCGCCTGATCAAACCGACATTCATCACCGCGACCGTGGGCTATGGCGCGACCGTGATCGGTATCGGCATGCTCGGCGTCCTTGCGCTCTATCTCGGTATCGAACCCGTCGACGGCGATGTCAACAACATCATTCCGCAGATGGCTTTGACCTATCTGCCGCCAATCTTGTTGGTGCTCTTCTTCATCATGGTGATCGGGGCACTGTCCTCGACCGCCGACTCGGACCTCGCCGCACTTTCGTCGATTGCGATGGCCGATGTCTATGGGCAGAACGTCGCCGGCAAGAAGAACGCAAATCCACGCACAATGCTGCTGATCGGTCGCATCACGATGGTCCTGGCGACGGCATTGGCGATCTCGTTCGCAAGTCTGCAACTCAGCATTCTCGACCTGCTGGTCTTCGTCGGTGCGCTCTGGGGTGCGCTGGTCTTCCCGGTGATCGCGAGCTTCTACTGGAAGAAGGTGACCAACAAGGCGTTCACCGTCTCGGTGCTGGTGGCTTTGGCCTGCTTCCTGCCCGTGCGTTTCGGCTGGTTCCCGGTCGACGGTGCGATGGGTTACCTGGTGGACGTCTTCAACGTCATCGGCATCGGCGTCGTGCTCGGGTTGATGGTGTTCGGATTCTTCGGTCTGCGCCCGGCCGTGACCGTGGGTCTGATCGCGATGGTGGCCTCGGCCCCGTTCGTCATCGGATTTCTGCATGAATACGCCACGCTCAGTGGCTCGCTGGTCGCTTACGCGGTCAGCGCCGTGGTGTGTTTCGCGATGTCGGTGCGGTCGAGGGAGAACTTCGACTTCGCCCTCATCAAGCGACGGACGGGTGACTTCGATCCGGAACCAGAGGAGCGCCCCATCGACGACGGCCCTGAGCAACTCGCACCTGTTCCCGCGGCGAAAGGAAACCAGCAATGAGCACGATTGCGTTGACCCTGTATGTGCTGGTCTGGCCGGTGATCGTCGCGGTGGTGCTGGGGGTGCTGGTGACCGCATTCACCAAGGAGTGGCTGGAGTCGCGTCGCAGCGGTGAAGACCTGGTCTGACCGGGGCGCCCGACTACATCAGGTACGTTTCGCTCCCCGTGGGGAAGCCACCGCCGTTGGTCGCGATGTGGACGTGGTCGTAATGGTTGGCGGTGGCTGAACCGCGGTCCGCCATGAGTCGAGTCCCCTTGCGGGAGTGGATCTCCTGCCGGAAGATCACGTGGTGCACACCGAGGCGATCGGCGTGTTCGAGGACGTAGGCGACGACGCGGTCGCCGAGTGCCTTGCCCTCGGGGGTGGTGTAGTTCGGGATCATCACGTCGATGGCCATCCCGTTCGGATGCCACTTGAGTGCATCGGCCCGGACCCCACCGATGTTGAGGATCTCGGGGAACGTCTTGCTGACGGCGCGCGCCGCCAGGATGGTCTTGACCTGGAGCCCCTGCTCCGGCGCCACGCCCTCGGGCAGAGCGACCACCAGGTTGCGCGGGGTGATGCGTGCGCTGTCGACCGGCACCGGGACGAGGACCGGGCCTGCGTCGAGCGACGCGGTCGGCGCCGCATCGGTGGTCCGCGGGGCCGGCCCGGTGCCGGCACCGGCGACCAGGATCGCGACCGTGGGCACGATGACCGCAGCAATGGCCGAAGAGCGGCGGCGCCGACTCCGGGCCGGCTGAGATCTGTTCACGAGGAGCGGACGTTACCGACGATCCGGCCAAAGACCCGCATCGCTTTACCATCCGGTGCGAGCGGCGGAGCACGGACCCCCTCTGTGCGACGGATTGTGCCCGACGCTGTAGCGTGTCGCGTTCCGTTGGATCGCGGTGATGCTGCTATGTAGGGAACTCCCTGTTCACAGCGGGCGCGCAGCGAGCTGCAGTGGCGCTTGATCCGTAGGTTCGCGGCAGGGCTTGGTTGTGACCGGCCCCACCCGCGGGCAGTGATCTGGGACGTCTTCACCTCGAAGCTATGGCGTTGGCCACGATGGTGGTTGGTGGGTGCCTAATCCTCGACGCGGATGGTCAGCGTCGGCCTTTCGTCCTCGCCAGGCTCGGCGACTCGTTCCCACACCGCGTCCACCATCGGGCTCAGTAACAGCTCGCCCATCTGCCGCAGCAGGACCGATACCACCTGCGTGGACATCCGGCGCTGGGAGGAGGCGAGATTCGCGTCCCGCAGCGCGCCGACTTCGCGGTGGGTCAGATCGACCAGCACGCCGAGCAGGTGTGCCCCCTCGCCCGACGGGGACAGGACTGCGCGGCGCACGTAATCGACGACGGGAGGGTTCTTTTCGAGCATGCGGCGGACCGCCGCATCGCGGGCCGCCGCGTGCTCGCCGGGGTCGTCGGCGGGCTCCGCCTCTCGCAGCGCGCCCTCGAAGTAGTCCACGACCAACTGATCGACCGCGTCGCGCAAGCCGGCCTTGGACTTGAAGTGGTGCTGCACCAGGCCGTGGGTCACGCCGGCCTGCGCGGCCACCGCGCGCAGCGAAACCCGGTCCGCACCCTCGCGGGCGAACAGGTCCAGGGCCGCGTTGCGCACCCGCGCCCGGGCCGTGAGGTCGTCGTTCGACGCCCGTGGGTCCACCACCGCTCACCTCCTGTGTCGGGCCGTCAAGGCCCACTTAGCGTACAGAGGGGCCAATCGGCGTTACATCTGAATATTTTACGTTACACTTGTAATGTCGAGACGGAAGGCGGAAAGCGAAGTGTCATTGCCACTGGCCGGGGTACGGGTCGTATCGCTGGCGATCAACCTGCCGGGCCCACTCGCCGCGGCGCGCCTCGCCGAACTCGGGGCGACCGTCACCAAGGTGGAACCGCCCACCGGCGACCCCCTCGCGTCCGCCGCACCCGACTGGTATGCCCAGCTCATCGAGCGTCAGACCGTGGTCGCCCTCGACATCAAGTCCGACCGGGCCAAGCTCGACGACCTGCTCGCCGAGGCGGACCTGCTCATCACCTCGATGCGTCCGTCGGCCCTGGCCCGCCTGGGTTTGGCGCGCCCGCAGGAGAACTTCCCGCGGCTGTCGTTGATCGAGATCGTCGGCCACGACGGTGCTGCCGCCGAGGTGCCCGGACATGACCTCAACTACCAGGCGGTGCACGGCACGTTGACGCCGCCGGCGATGCCGAAGGTGCCGATCGCGGACCTGCTCGGCGCCGAGCGCGCGGTGTCCACCGCGCTGGCCGCGCTGATCGCCGCGGGGGCCGCCGGCCGCGGCGGCAGTCACCGGGTCGTGCTCGAGGAAGCCGCCGCCCGTGCCGGTGATGCCGTGCGGTACCGCCTGATGGGCGACGGCGCGATCCTCGGCGGTGCGTTCCCCGGCTACGGCATCTACCCCTGCGCCGACGGGCACATCGCCCTCGGCGCCATCGAACCGCACTTCTTCAGCCGTGTTCTGGAGACCTTCGCGGCCGACGGCACGCACGACGGCCTGCGCGCGGCGTTCGCCGACAAGACCGCCGCAGAGCTCGAATCCCTTGCCGCGCAGGCGGACATCCCGCTCAACGCGGTGCAGCAGTAACTCCCGCACGACTGACCGAACTACAGAAGGTGACCTGATGTCTGAATTGTTCCCCGACTACCGCGCCACGTGGGAAACCGACCAACACCGCGCGCTGCGTACGCACGCAGCGGAGTTCTTCCGCAAGGAGTCCACCCCGCACCAGGAACGCTGGGCCAAACAGCACCAGGTGGACCGCGAGTTCTGGAACAAGCTCGGCGACGCCGGCCTGCTCGGCGTCGACCTGCCCGAGGAGTTCGGCGGCATCGGTGGCGACTTCGGACTGTCCGCCGTCATCGCCGAGGAACTCGCGCTGGCGGGGGACTCGGCGTCGGGTTGGCTCGTGCACTCGCCGATCGTGGCCCACTACATCAACACCTACGCCAACGACGAACAGAAGCAGCGCTGGATGCCCGGCATCATCAGCGGGGACAAGGTGCTCGCGATCGCGATGACCGAACCCGGCACCGGATCCGACCTGCAAGCGGTCAAGACCACCGCGGTCCGCGACGGCGACCACTACGTGATCAACGGCTCGAAGACGTTCATCTCCAACGGAACTCACTGTGATCTTCTGGTCATCGTCGCCAAGACCGACAGCACCAAGGGTGCGGGCGGAGTGTCGCTGATCGTCGCCGAGACGAACTCCGATCTCGTCGGATTCCAGCGCGGGCGCGTGCTGGAGAAGGTGGGTCAGCACGGCCAGGACACCCGGGAGTTGTTCTTCACCGACATGCGGGTGCCGGTGGCGAACCTGCTCGGCGAGCAGGAGGGCCAGGGCTTCTATCAGCTCATGTCGCAGTTGGCGCGCGAGCGGCTGATCATCGCTTCCTCGTGCGCCGGCATGGCCGAGGCGGCGGTCATCGAGTCGGTGCGCTACACCAAGGAGCGCGAGGCGTTCGGCAAGGCCCTGATCAAGTTTCAGAACACCAAGTTCGAACTCGCCGAACTGAAGGCCGAGGTGCTGTCCATCAAGACCACCGTCGACTACTGCATCCAGGAGTATGTCAACGGCAAGAACGACCCCGCGACCGCGTCGATGGCCAAACTCGTTGCCGCCGACAAGGGCGTCGACGTCGTCGACCGGTGCGTGCAGTTCTTCGGCGGCTACGGCTACATGATGGAGTACCCCATCGCCCGCGCCTACGCCGGTGCCCGCGTCAACAAGATCTACGGCGGCACCAGCGAAATCATGAAGGAAATCATCAGCCGCTCGCTGTGAGCGCAGCGAAAAGGAACCCGCACATGACCACGCAGGCCTACATCTACGACGCCATCCGGACCCCGCGGGGCAAAGGGAAGAGCACCGGCGCTCTGCACGGTGTGAAACCCATCTCGCTGGTGGTGGGACTCATCGACGAATTGCGTTCGCGTCACCCCGATCTGGACGAGGACCGGATCGACGACCTGCTGCTCGGTGTCGTCATGCCCGTCGGTGATCAAGGCGCGGACATCGCGCGCACGGCGGTCAATCTCGCCAAGCTTCCGGACACCGTCGGAGGTGTGCAACTCAACCGCTTCTGCGGCTCCGGGCTGGAAGCGGTCAACGTCGCGGCCAAGGGCGTGCGCTCCGGCTTCGACCAACTCGTCCTGGCCGGCGGCGTCGAATCGATGTCGCGGGTCGCGATGGGCAGCGACGGCGGGGCGATGGCCAACGATCCGGCCACGGCCTACGACAACTACTACATCCCGCAGGGCGTCGCATGCGACGTCCTGGCCACCATCAACGGCTTCACCCGCGACGACGTCGACGCCTACGCGATCCGCTCGCAGAACCGTGCCGCCGCGGCGTGGTCCGGCGGCTACTTCACCAAGTCCGTTGTCCCCGTCCGCGATATCAACGGCATCACCATCCTGGACCGGGACGAGCACATGCGGCCCGCAACCACCGTGGCGGATCTGGCCAAACTCAAACCCGCCTTCGCCGCCATCGGTGCAGCCGGCGGCTTCGATGCGGTGGCGATGCAGAAGTTCCCGTACCTCGAGCGCATCGAGCACATCCACACCGGCGGCAACAGTTCCGGCATCGTCGACGGGGCCGCGCTGGTGCTCGTGGGCTCGGAGGAGGCCGGGGCGGCCTCGAACCTGACCCCGCGTGGCCGCGTCGTGGCGGCCGCCACCAGCGGAGCCGACCCGGTGCTCATGTTCGAAGGGCCCCTGCCGGCCGTGGACAAGGCGCTGACCCAGGCCGGGCTCACCATCGACGACATCGACGTGTTCGAGATGAACGAGGCCTTCGCGGCGATCGCCCTGCACGTGCAACGTCACTTCGGCGTGCCCGACGAGAAGTACAACGTCAACGGCGGCGCCATCGCGATGGGGCACCCGCTCGGCGCCACCGGGGCAATGCTGCTGGGCACCGTGCTCGACGAGCTCGAACGCCGCGATGCGCGCTACGGACTGATCACGCTGTGCGTCGCCGGCGGCATGGGTGTGGCAACGATCATCGAGAGGCTGTGAGCGCCATGGCGATTGACTGGACCCAGGACGCCGACGGCGTCGTTGTCCTCACGATGGACGCCCCGGGGGCGGGCGCCAACACGATCACCGACGCCTTCCGTGGGGCGCTCGACCAGGCCCTGGACCGCATCGACGCCGAACGCGACGGCATCGCCGGGGTGGTGATCACCTCGGCGAAGAAGACGTTCCTGGCCGGCATGGACCTCGGCGCCCTCGTCGAGCAGGTGATGCCGAGCGACCCCGCCGACGTCATGGCGCTGGCGACCGGGCTGAAGTCGCAGCTGCGCCGTCTGGAAACCCTCGGCGTGCCCGTGGTGGCGGCGATCAACGGCGCCGCGCTCGGCGGGGGCCTCGAGCTCGCGCTGGCCTGCCACCACCGCATCGCCGCCGACGTAGGGGGCAACCGGATCGGGCTGCCCGAGGTGCAGTTGGGTGTGCTCCCCGGCGCGGGCGGCGTGGCGCGCACGGTGCGCCTGCTCGGCATCGAACCGGCGCTGACGGCGGTGCTGCTGTCCGGGGCCCGGCTGAAGCCGGTCGCGGCCCAGGAGATCGGCCTTGTCGATGGCGTCGTCGGCGGCATCGACGAACTTGTCCCGGCCGCCAAGGCGTGGATTGCCGCCCACCCCGATGCGCATACCCAGCCGTGGGATGTCCGGGGATACCGCATCCCCGGCGGCGAACCGTCGGAGCCCGCGTTCGCGCAGAACCTCCCCGCGTTCCCGGCGAACCTGCACAAGCGGCTCGGGACCGACCGCATGCCGGCGCCGCGTGCGATCCTGGCCGCGGCCGTGGAGGGCGCCCAGGTCGACTTCGACACCGCCCAGCTCATCGAATCGCGGTACTTCGTCTCGCTGGTCAAGAGCCCGGTGGCCCGAAACATGGTGCAGGCGTTCTTCTTCGACGTGCAGGCCGTGCAGAGCGCAGGCTCACAACCGCAAGACCTCGCCGGCGTCGTCGGCGACGAGTTCACCACGCGGGTGCGCGCCGCGCAGCTGATCGAGGCGATCCGCATGCTGGCCGACGGGATCGATCCGGCCGTCATCGAACAGGCCGCGACCCAGGCTGGTTACGCGGTGCCCCCGCTGCAGGCCGCCGACGAACTTGGCCTGGCGACCCTGCGCGAGATCGTCGATGAGACCTCGGCCGACGGGGTTGTGGGCACGATGCTCGACCTTGGCCGGCTCGGCGCGCAGGGCGGGGCCGGCTTCTACGACTACCTCGACGGCCAACGGGCCCGGCTTTGGGACGGTCTGCGGGAGCAGTGGAACACGGTGCGCGAACCGGAGGTACCGTTCGGCGATCTGCAGGACCGGCTGCTGTTCAGCCAGGTCATCGCGGCGCAGCAGGCGCTCGACGACGGGGTCGTCGACTCCGATGCGGCGGCCAACGTCGGGTCGCTGTTCGCGCTGGGCTTCCCGGCATGGACCGGGGGAGTCCGTCAGTTCGTCGCCGGTTACCCGGGCGGCGAGGAGGCCTTCCGGCGCCGCGCCGAGGCCCTGGCCGGCGGCTACGGCGAGCGCTTCCGGTTGCCCGCATCCCTGGGGGCGGTGCAGCGCGCCTGACGGGTGTTTGAATGGAGCCACTGACGAAGGGAGGACCGATGCCGAAGCGTTTCGCCGTCGGCGATCACGTGACGTGGAACTCCGAGGCGGGTCACGTCTCCGGCAAGATCACGAAGGTCCACACCAAGGACTTCGACTACAAGGGCCACCCCCGCCGCGCCTCCGAAGACGAACCCCAGTACGAAATCAAGAGCGACAAGACCGATCACATCGCCGCGCACAAGGGCGGCGCTCTGAGTCTTGTCGACGATGATTGACGAACTGGCGCCCGCCGGCGACCCGCTGGTCCTCACCGACGAGTTCCGGGAAGCGCTGAGCCTGCTGGCCGCGGGCCGACACCTGTTCCTCACCGGCAAGGCGGGCACCGGTAAGTCGACGCTGATCCGCCACTTCATGGCCGGCACCGACCGCAACGTCGTCGTGGTCGCACCCACCGGGATCGCCGCGCTCAACGTCGACGGCTACACCATCCACCGCCTGTTCGGATTCCGCACCACGACAACGCTGGCGGACGTCACCGGCGGTGTCTACCGGCCGGGCCGGTTCGCCAAGACGCTCGCATCGTTGGACACCCTGATCATCGACGAGGCGTCGATGGTGCGCGCCGACGTCTTCGACATGGTGGCCACCGCGCTGCAGCGGTTCGGCCCGGACCCCGGCGCCCCGTTCGGGGGCGTGCAGGTGGTGCTGGTGGGTGACCTCTACCAGCTGCCGCCGGTGGTGGGGGAGGGCGAACAGCAGTACTTCTCGACGGTCTACGACACCCCGTACTTCTTCTCCGCCAAGGCCTTCGAGCGCGAGGACTTTCCCACCCTGTCGCTGACCACCGTGTTCCGCCAGCTCGGTGACCAGCGGATGACCATGATCCTCAATGAGATTCGCGAGGGTGTCCTGCTGGGGCACGCCCAGGAACACCTCAACGCGCGGGTCGACAACGAGTTCGTGCCGCCGCCCGACGAGTTCTGGTTGACGCTGGCACCCACCAACCGGCTGGTCACGGCGCGCAACCGCCAGCATCTCGAGCGGCTGCCGGGTGACGAGTTGCTGCACCGTGCCCAGGAATCCGGCGACCTGTCGCTGTTCGACAAACCGATCGAGGACGAACTGCGGTTCAAGGTCGGCGCCCAGGTCATGATGCTCAACAACGACCAGTCCGATCGCTGGGTCAACGGCTCGATCGGCCGCGTCGCCGGCGTCGGCTACGACCGCTTCGGTGCCGTGGTCGAGATCGAGTTCCCGGATGGTTCGGTGGCCGACGTCGCGCCGTTCACCTGGGAAGCGACGCGCCCGGTGGTCGACGGCGGATCGCTGCGCCGCGAGGTCATCGGCACGTTCACCCAGTTGCCGTTCAAGCTGGCGTGGGCGATCACCATCCACAAGAGCCAGGGCCAAACCCTGGATCGGTTGGTGGTCGACCTGACCGGCGGCATGTTCTCCACCGGGCAGTTGTACGTCGCGCTGAGCCGCTGCACCTCGCTGGCCGGCCTGGTGCTCAAACGCCCGGTGCTGCCCAAGGACCTCAAGATCGACCGGCGCATCACCCGTTTCCTGCGCGGTTCGACCCCCGGCGATCAGGCGCGCCGATTCTGCGCCATCGGCATGCTCACCGTCGGCGACGAGGGCCGGATGTCGCGGCCCCGCCCCGTCGAGTTCGCGGTCGCCTTCGACGACGGCACCGCGGTTTCCACCCTGATCAACCCGCAGCGCGACCTGGCCGACGCGCGGACCGCCTACGGCATCAGCGTCTCCGATGTCCTGCTGGCCCCGACCCTGCGGGAAGCCTGGGGGGTGATCGCCCCGATGCTCGCCGGCTGCACCCCCGTCGGCGTCGCCGTCGATGAGACCCTGGGACTGATCGACTTCGAACTCAAACGCCTCGGCTACGTCACCGGCATGCCGCTGGGCATCGAGCTGAAGGGCGCTCCGATCCGCGGCCGAACCGCCCTCGAGCGGGCCCGAACTGCTCTCGAATTGCACTCGGGGACAACGGTATCGGCGGGATCGTCCCCGTTCGAGGAGCCCGAACCCGTCGAATCGGTGTCCGGACTGCTGATCAGCCGCGACCACGACGTCGCGACGCCGGCCGCGCGGCACCTGCCGGCGCTGTCGGCGCTGCTGCGGGTCAGCCGAAAACTCGGCGCTGCGCTGCTGGGCACCGCGCCGGGAACGCCGGCCGCCATGGCCGACGAGTCCACCTGGGACGGCAGCGCGCGGCAGGCCGCCGCCGACCAACTGCGGCAGGCGGCCACCCGGGCGACGCTGCCCGGGGACGTGGTTCAGCGATTGCGGGTGGCCTCGACGTTGCTGGGTGCGCAGGATCTGGCCGTGGCCCTGGAGGAAGCGGCCCAGTCCCGCGTCGACATCGGTGAGGTGCTGGTGGCGGGCGCCCGGATCTGTTTCACCGGAACGGCTCTCGATCACAGCGGGCGCGTGGTGGAGCGCGACGAGATGGAGCGACGGGCCGCCGCGGCGGGACTGTCACCGGTGCGTTCGGTGACCAAGACCCGGTGTGAGGTGCTGGTGATCGCCGAGGCCGGCACCCAGTCCGGCAAGGCCCGCAAGGCCCAGGAATACGGCAAGCCCGTGTTCACCGCCGCAGAGTTCCTCGAGTGGCTCACCGGCCGCTGACTGCGCCGCGCGGCGCGGCGAGTGTTTGAGTTCTTCTCCGCGCGGGAAGTTCAGTGTCCAGTGTGAACTGGCCCAACTGGCGGAGGTAGCTGTGCGCAAAGCGTTTCATGAGATACCGATTGTGGCCGCGGCCGCGTTGGTCACCGCCTTCGCGTCGGTTCCGGTCGCGGGTGCGAGCCCGGTGTCGGTCGCTCCGATTCCCGTCGAGTTCCCGTACTGCGACCTCGGGATCGACACCTGCGGGGACAACGACCTCCAGCTCATCCACGACGATCCCAACGAGACCGAGGACATGCAGTTCGGTGGCGGCGCCGCGTTCGGCAATTAGCCAGGGCGCGGTGATCGCTTGTGACTCGACCCAAATAGAGGAGTGGAAATGTCTGTTCTCGTCCGATCTGTAGGCGCCGCGGCGATCGCCGGCGCCGCACTGTTCGGTTCCGGCGCCGTGGCCTCGGCGCAACCGGCGCCCCCGGGTTGCTCGATCGCCGACCAGGCCCGGGTGCAGGCCGGCGTCTCTACCGCGTTGTCGGCCTACGTATTTGCCCACCCCGAGGTGAATACGTTCTTCTCCGACCTGCGCTACCAGCCGGTGGAGGAGCGGCGCGCCAAGGCGGATGAGTGGCGGGCGCAGAACCCGCAGCTGTCAGCCGAGCTGGAGGGGATTCGCCAGCCGATGACCGAGTTCCGGGCGCGCTGCGGGTTGGCCGAGTCCGGCGACGAGGATTGATTCGGACCGGTCCGGGTTGAGACCGCGGCTACCAGGGCAGGAAGCGCCGCTTCGACTTGCGTTCGTCGCCGCTGACCTCAGACCACTGATCCGCGGCGTAGCTGTGTGGCTCTTTGGATCCCGTCCGGACGATGTCCAGCGAACCGTCGGCGCTCTTGACGTATGCGTCGCCGGAGCGCATGTAGTTGTCGACGGCGCCATCGGCGCGGGTGACGGAAACAGTCATGCTCTGCTCCAAAATGCCGACCGGGTCGGCCTAGTCTGATACCGCCACCCTACGCCCGTATTGTCGTTGGTGACGGAAATGTCTGACATGCCAATGTCACTGATGTGCAACGGAATTGACGTCGCCGTCGATCCTTCGGTGCGCGCGGTTTACAGCGTGCGGTAGTGTTGAAGGCACCGGCGATCCCTTGTGCGACGAATGTCCGCGTTCGCGTCATCGCAGGTTGGAATTCGTGGCCGTTTCGCGGCCAGATGGGGGCATCACACTTCGATGCGTACCAAGGATGGATCGACTCGCGGCGCGAGTGCGCCCGCAAAGACGGCGCCGGCAAAGACAGCGCCCGCAAAGGCAGCGAACAGGCGACTGGTGCTGTCCCGTGGCGGATCGGCGCACGGCTGCGTCGACGGAGCCTGGTGGCCCGCCAGCGCCAACCTGGGGGCGGAGCTGCCCGATCTGGTGGCCGTCTTCAGCCGCTGGATCGGATCGATCCACCGCATCGTCTACGACCCCGTCCTGTGGGCGACGGCACCGTCGCGGCTGATCAAGCACGGTTCGGCCATCTCGGTGGATCCCTACCGGATGGTGCACCGCGAGACGATCGGCCTGATGGGCACGCACTCCCGCACCGCGATCCTGTTCGTCGTCTCCCCGGCGGCCCCGGCGGTCATCGCGCACAAGATGCTCGACCTGGTCGAACGCTCGGCCGAGCCGGTTGCCGCCGCCGTTCTGCTGCAGCGCTACGCCGAGCTGTCCGCGAAAGAGATGGCCCTCGAACGCTGCGACGAGCGTTGATCCGACCGAACGCCTGACACGGCGCTCGGCGTCAACCGATACTCCCTGGTGTAGCGGCGTCGAACGCAAGGGGGCAGCGGGTGCTGGATCGAGTCGACTTCAGCGTCACCAGGCAGGCGCCCACGCTCGATCACTACCGTCGCGAATGGACTCCCGGGCCGGACGTCACCCTCGGCGGCGTCTGGGTGGGTGCGGTGGTCAGCGACGCAGCGGGCCGCAACTTTTGGGGCCTGCGCGGCACCGACGACTTCGTGACCGGAATGACGCACGTGGTGTCCCCGGTCTGCGGGTTCCGCTCGCTGCGCCCCGGTGCCGAGGCCACCCACCTGTTCACCGAGTACTCCGGCATCGACTGGTTCGAGCCGCTGACCTACACCGACAGCGGCGACCGGTTGCAGACCAGCTATCCCAGCGGCCGGTTCGAGTGGGACGACAACGGATTTCATTGGTTCGACGCCGGTAATCGCTGGGAATTGCACGGCCGCACGGCGAGCGACGTGGCCATCACTCACGTTCCGACCCAGCCGGGCATCGAGCATCAGGTGCACTACCGCCACGAACTGATGTATGCGACCGGGATCATCGACGGTGTCGAGGTGACCGGCTACGCGCACCAGGATTTCGCGTACGGCCCGCCGGGGATGATCTACACCGAGCTTCCCGTCGCGCGGCACCTGCAGGGCATGTGGATGTCCTGGCTGCATGAATACGCCGACGGGCGGCTGGGTGGCGGCAGCTTCTGGCAGGGGCGCGACGGGTTGGACTTCGGTCCCGGCTACCTGCTCGAGGACGGCGTCACCACCGTGCACCACGACATCGTGGCGACCCCGGCCTTCGACGAGAGCGGCAAGATGACCGGTCTGGAGGCCACCGTGGGCGCCGCTTCCTACAGCTTCGTCTTCGACACCAGCGGCAGCCCGCTGCATTACTTCGGTCGGTTGGTGCGCGACGGCGCCGGGCAGACCCCGGCGCGCAGTTGGTGCTGGGTGGAATACGCCGGCGGGATGCTGACCCCGGAGCTGCTGGACATGATGAACCAGCAGTTCAGGCTGGTTCGCGGGCGCTGACGCACCCGGCCCAGCGCAGCTGGCTTTTATTTTTTTCTCGGGTATGGTCGCCTATACAGCATAATTGTCGCTTTGTAAAAGGGGCTGCAATAGTGAGTAACAAGTCGCGGGGTCGTGGCCAGAAGAAACCACAAATGACAATTAAAGAACGCCGCGCAGAAAAGCGCGCCAAGTTCGCCGACGACGGCTCTGTTGCTTCCACGCGTAAGCGCGATCGTCTCTGACGCAACGCTCTGAACAGCACGGACAGCTGGTACAGGTCGTACCGAACGACGAACTGAAGCGCCCTGTGCCAACTGGAAATCTCTGGGCGTTAAAAGCTGCGGTGACATGCCGCCTGCTCAAATTTCGTGAGATGGCGCAGGGCGTGATCCGAGAATTCGGAAGTCTTATTTCGCGGAAATGGGCTGATGCAACGTCATCGGCCCCATGAGCTAGGAGGGCTTATGTTGACGGCAAGCAGTTCCGTCCCGGCGGTTGTCGTCCTCGGCCGGCAGACACCACTGCTCGAGGTGATCCTCGAGGAGTTCCGCCGCCGCGGTGATACCGCGATCTACGGCGGTGCGCCGGCGGTCTCGACGCCCGCGGAGGCGATGGCCCGCCGGGCCGAGCTGGAGCGGTTGAGCGACAACATCGACTCGATCCTGGTGGTGATCGACGACGAAACCCTGGAATCTCTTTTCCGGGAGGATCGTTCGCGGCGCTCGCGCAAGATGCTGCGGGTCGAAGAGGGACAGATCACCGAGTTCGTCACCGACACCATCGTCTCCGCGGACCCGGACCGGCTGCTGGTCCTCGGTGACGCGCGGCTCGCCGATGCCACCGAACGGCCGCAGGCGGTGCGGTGGGTGCGGCAACTGACGGCGCGGATCGGCTACGAGTGCGAGATCAACGGCACCGACGACCTCGCCACCACCTACGAGGTCCTCGGCCCCGACGACGACGTCGCGCACACCGCGCGCTCGGTCGCGCAGTGGCACGACGGTCGGCTCGGTCGGCGGCGGGAACGCCCGCCGGCGCTCAGCGGGGCCTAATGTAGATCCCGGCCCAGTCGCGCGCGGGGGACCACCGCAGGCGATACTGGTAGCCGTCACTACGAGGTAGCCGCGATCACAGCGCGGCGCCCAACGAGACCTGACCGACTACACCACGCCGGGAGTACATGCATGAGCGCCGAGCAGCCGACCATCATCTACACGCTGACAGACGAGGCGCCGCTACTCGCGACCTATGCGTTCCTGCCGATCGTCCAGACCTTCGCCGGCGCGGCCGGCATCGACGTCAAGACCAGCGACATCTCCGTCGCGGCGCGCATCCTCGCCGAGTTCAGCGACCGCCTGACCGACGAGCAGAAGGTGCCCGACAACCTCGCCGAACTGGGCGCCCTGACCCAGGACCCGTCGGCCAACATCATCAAGCTGCCGAACATCAGCGCCTCGGTGCCGCAGCTGCTGGCCGCCATCAAGGAGTTGCGCGCCAAGGGTTACGACCTGCCCGACTTCCCGGGCGAACCGAAGAACGACGAAGAGGAAGAGATCCGGCGGCGCTACGGCAAGATCCTGGGCAGCGCGGTGAACCCGGTGCTGCGCGAAGGCAACTCGGACCGCCGCGCGCCCAAGGCGGTCAAGGAGTACGCCAAGAAGCACCCGCACAGCATGGGTGAGTGGTCACAGGCGTCCCGCACGCACGTCGCGACCATGAAGGAAGGCGACTTCTACCACGGCGAGAAGTCGATGACGCTGGACAAGGCCCGCAACGTCAAGATGGTCCTGGAGACCGCCGGCGGCGAAACCATCGTGCTCAAGCCCGAGGTCAAGCTCGACGAGGGCGACGTCATCGACAGCATGTTCATGAGCAAGAAGGCGCTCTACGAGTTCTACGAGGAGCAGATCGAGGACGCCTACAAGACCGGCGTGATGTTCTCGCTGCACGTCAAGGCCACCATGATGAAGGTGTCGCACCCGATCGTGTTCGGTCACGCGGTGAAGGTCTTCTACAAGGACGCCTTCGCCAAGCACGAGAAGCTGTTCGACGACCTGGGCGTGAACGTCAACAACGGCATGTCCGACCTCTACGACAAGATCTCGACGTTGCCGGCCTCGCAGCGCGAGGAGATCATCCAGGATCTGCACCGCTGCCACGAGCACCGCCCCGAGTTGGCCATGGTCGACTCGGTCAAGGGCATCTCGAACTTCCACTCGCCGTCCGACGTCATCGTCGACGCCTCGATGCCGGCGATGATCCGGCTCGGCGGCAAGATGTACGGCGCCGACGGCCGCACCAAGGACACCAAGGCCGTCAACCCGGAGTCCACCTTCTCCCGGATCTACCAGGAGATGATCAACTTCTGTAAGACCCACGGTCAGTTCGACCCGACGACCATGGGCACCGTGCCCAACGTCGGCCTGATGGCGCAGAAGGCCGAGGAGTACGGCAGCCACGACAAGACCTTCGAGGTCCCCGCCGACGGCGTCGCCAACATCGTCGACATCGAGACCGGCGAGGTGCTGCTCAGCCAGAACGTCGAGGAGGGCGACATCTGGCGGATGCCGGTGGTCAAGGACGCCCCGATCCGGGACTGGGTGAAGCTGGCCGTGACCCGCGCCCGCGCGTCGGGCATGCCGGTGGTGTTCTGGCTGGACACCGAGCGTCCGCACGAGGTCGAGCTGCGCAAGAAGGTCAAGACCTACCTGTTGGACCACGACACCGAGGGCCTGACGATCCAGATCATGCCGCAGGTCTGGGCCATGCGGTACACCATCGAGCGGGCGGTCCGCGGCCAGGACACCATCGCCGCGACCGGCAACATCCTGCGCGACTACCTGACCGACCTGTTCCCGATCCTGGAGCTGGGCACCAGCGCCAAGATGCTCTCGATCGTGCCGCTGATGGCCGGCGGCGGCCTGTACGAGACCGGTGCCGGTGGCTCGGCGCCCAAGCACGTGCACCAGCTGGTGGAGGAGAACCACCTGCGCTGGGACTCCCTGGGCGAGTTCCTGGCCCTGGGCGCCAGCCTCGAGGACATGGGCGCCAAGGCCGACAACGCCAAGGCCAAGCTGCTGGGCCAGGCGCTGGACACCGCGACCGGAAAGTTGTTGGACGAGAACAAGAGTCCGTCGCGTAAGGCCGGCGAGCTGGACAACCGCGGCAGCCAGTTCTACCTCGCGATGTACTGGGCGCAGGCGCTGGCCGAGCAGACCGAGGACGCCGAGCTGGCCAAGCAGTTCGCGCCCCTGGCCAAGGCGTTGGCCGAGCACGAGCACGAGATTGTCGCCGAGCTCAACGAGGTGCAGGGCAGCGCCGCCGACATCGGCGGCTACTACTACCCGGATCCGGAGAAGCTCACCGCGGTGATGCGGCCCAGCAAGACGCTCAACGAGCTGATCGGCAACGCCGCAGTCTGACGCGGTCCTGCAAGGGCGGTCCTACAATGGGGCGGGCACCGCGGTCAGCGGAATCACCACGGTGCCCGCGCATGCCCCGTCGGCGATCGTGGTGTCGAAGGTTCCCTTCAGCGACCCATCGGACTGCGGCGTGTAGGTGGTCACCGACTTCGCCGGGTCGAACGTGATGGTGCCGTCGGGCAACAGGCAGTCCCAGTTCCAGTTGTTGGTCCGTGTCCACACCGACCCGGTCCAGTCGAAACGCATCGCCTTCGGCACGTTGTCCTTCGGGGTGGGGCCGTCGGTGGCGGTGGCCACGCAGGTACCCGAGGAGCAGTCCGTCTCGAAGATGTAGCCGGCGGTGTAGGCGGTCTCCTGCTGCGAGGCGGCCACGCTGGTGCCCGACTTCTGGTCGGTGTGGAAGGTGATCTTGTAGCGACCACCCCAGAACGCCTCGTCGGCGTGGGCGACGGGTGCCGCGAGCAGCGGACCCACCAGCAGGGCGGCAGCAGCGACGACGGCGCGGCGCGAGTTCGTGTCTGGCATGGCTTCACTGTGACAGACGGGACAGGTGTTGTGCGCGTCCTGGGCAATTCCGGCGCCGATTCCGGGCTCGCCCGCGGGTGCCGCGAATTACCATGACGGCATGATTCGGCTGGCTGCGGCCCTGGGTTCGGCAGTTCTGTTGGCGTTGACTCCGGTGGCGTTCAGCGGCGTCGCACACGCGGGCCCGCCGCCGCCGTGCACCTACCGACTGTCGGCACCGCAGGTGGTGCACGTCTCCGGCGTCGACATGGTCACCGCCACCCTCGAGGTCGACGAGTGCGGGTGGCCGGCCGAGCCGTACTCCAGCGTGGTCTGCGTGCAGGTCGACGGCAACGACACCTCCACGACCTGCATGCAGGCCCACGGATCCGAGAAGGCGCAGGTCTACTCCGGGCCGCTCCGGCCCGGCACCACCTACGCCGCCACCGGCCGCGGCTGCGGACGCTGGGTGGGCAACCCGCCGGCCCCGGACTGCCAGCGGCTGGGGCCGCTCACCGCGACACTGTAGGCCCGTTCCACGCCGCTGTCGGACGGGTTCGGTAGGGTCCTGCGGGTGAATTCGAGCCTGCCCGTGAAGTCCGTAAATGCCCGTCTCGCTGAGGAACTGGCCATCGCGGAAACCCAGGTCGCCGCCGCGGTCCGGCTGCTCGACGAGGGTTCCACGGTCCCGTTCATCGCCCGGTACCGCAAGGAGGTGACCGGCAGCCTCGACGACGGTCAGTTGCGCACCCTGGAGGAACGGCTGCGCTACCTGCGTGAGCTCGACGAACGTCGCGCCGCGGTGCTGGCCTCCATCGACGAGCAGGGCAAGCTCACCGACGCGCTGCGGTCGGCGCTGCTGGCCGCCGACACCAAGGCCCGGGTGGAGGACATCTACCTGCCCTACAAGCCCAAGCGCCGGACCAAGGCGCAGATCGCCCGCGAGGCCGGTCTGGAGCCGCTGGCCGACCGACTGCTCGCCGACCCCGCACTGGTGCCCGAGGCCGAGGCCGCCGGATTCCTCAACGACCAGGTGGCCGACGCGGCCGCCGCGCTCGAGGGCGCCCGCCACATCCTGGTGGAGCGGGCCGCCGAGGATGCCGAGTTGGTGGGGGAGATCCGGGAGACCTTCTGGACCGACGGTGCGTTGCGCACCGCGCCGGCCTCCGAGGAAATCGTCAAAACCCCGGAAGCGCAGAAATTCCGCGACTACTTCGAGTTCAGCGAAGCCCTGCAGACCTGCCCGTCGCACCGGGTGCTGGCGGTGATGCGCGGGGAGAAGGAAAAGGTCCTGGCGCTGAACCTCGACGGCGGCGCCGACGAGGGCTACCTGGCGATGGTCGCCCGCACCCTGGGCATCGACATGACCGCCGAGGCGCCCGGCACCGCCTGGTTGTCGTCGGTGGTGTCGTTCGCCTGGCGCACCCGGCTGATGTTCTCCGCGGCGGTGGACGCGCGGATGCGGCTGCGCCAGCGCGCCGAGGAGGAGGCGGTCGCGGTGTTCGCCACGAACCTCAAGGACCTGCTGCTTGCGGCCCCGGCGGGCACCCGCACCACCCTCGGGCTGGACCCGGGCTTTCGCACCGGCGTGAAGGTCGCGGTGGTCGACGGCACCGGCAAGGTCCTCGACACCTGCGCGATCTTCCCGCACCAGCCGCAGAAGCAGTGGGATGTCGCCAAGGCCACGCTGGCCGCACTAGTCGCCCGGCACGGCATCGAGCTGATCGCGATCGGCAACGGCACCGCCTCGCGGGAGACCGACGCGCTGGCCACCGAACTCATCGCCGACATCCGCGCCGCCGGCGCCAAGCCGCCGACCAAGGCGATGGTCAGCGAGGCCGGCGCCTCGGTGTATTCGGCGTCGGCGTACGCGGCCCACGAGCTGCCCGAGCTGGATGTCACCCTGCGCGGCGCGGTGTCGATCGCTCGCCGGCTGCAGGACCCGCTGGCCGAGCTCGTCAAGATCGAGCCCAAGTCGATCGGCGTCGGCCAGTACCAGCACGATGTGACCCCGGGGATCCTGGCCCGCAGCCTCGGTGCCGTCGTCGAGGATGCCGTGAACGCCGTCGGGGTGGACCTCAACACCGCGTCGGTGCCGCTGCTTGCCCGAGTCTCGGGCATCACCGAATCGCTGGCCGAATCGATCGTCACGCACCGCGACAACACTGGCCCGTTCCGCAGCCGCCGGAGCCTGCTCGACGTTCCGCGGCTCGGCCCCAAAGCTTTCGAGCAGTGCGCGGGCTTCCTGCGCATCCGCGGCGGTGACGACCCACTGGACGCCTCCGGCGTGCACCCCGAGGCCTACCCGGTGGTGCGCCGCATCCTGGACCGCTCCGGGGTCACGCTGGCCGAGATCATCGGCGCCGAGAAGACGCTGCGGTCGCTGCGGCCCGCCGACTTCGCCGACGAGAACTTCGGCATCCCCACGGTCACCGACATCCTCGCCGAACTCGAGAAGCCGGGTCGTGACCCGCGTCCGGCGTTCACCACCGCGACGTTCGCCGATGGGGTGGAGAAGGTGGCCGACCTGAAGGTCGGCATGGTGCTCGAGGGCGTGGTCACCAACGTCGCGGCCTTCGGTGCGTTCGTCGACGTCGGCGTGCACCAGGACGGCCTGGTGCACGTCTCGGCCATGGCCGACCGCTTCGTCTCCGACCCGCACGAGGTGGTCCGCTCCGGTCAGGTGGTGCGGGTCAAGGTCGTCGACGTCGACGTGGAGCGGCAACGGATCGGGCTGAGCCTGCGCCTCAACGACACCCCGGCTGCCGGCAAGCGCGCGCCGAACCCGCGCGGCGGCGCCCAAGGCGGCGGTGGCCAGGGCGGCAGAGGTCAGGGTGGCGGCGGCCAGAAGAACCGCGGTGAGCAGCGGAACCCGAACCGCGCCAAGAACTCCCGGCGGGAGTCCCCGGCGCCGGCCGGGTCGATGGCCCAGGCGCTGCGCGACGCCGGCTTCGGTCGGTAACCGGGCGGGACCGGCTCAGTCCTCCTTGCGGATCAGCCGGCCCAGGGCCGCGCGGTCGGCGGCGAGCAGCTCGTCGATGCGGGGCTGGTTCACGTCGGCGACGATGATCTCGCCCACCTCGGGGTAGACGTTGCTGAAGATGCCGTGCGACTTCATCTTCTCGGTCTGATAGATGTTGTCCTCGGTCGGCGTCACGTAGTAGACGATCTCGGCCTTGAACCGGTGGATCAGCCACACGTGGATGAGGTCCATCAGCCGCTTCTGCCGCAGCTGCTCGGCGAAGGTGTTCTGGTCGCGCACCGTCAGGATGCTGCGGCCGTGCCGGTCCTTGATCGGATCCACCACCACGTTGGCCAGCGGGTCGGTTGCGCTGCCGTAGATGCCGAGCTCGAGGATGTCCGAGCCGGCGCGGCGCGGACGCAACTCGACGCGCAACTGCTCGCCGAGCTGATAGTGCTCGCCCCACAGCGCCAGCCAGTCCTCCAGCAGCTTCTTGGGCACCTCGGTCTGCACCAGATGCTGATGTTGGGTGGAGCCCTTGCCCATCGACTTGGTGGTTGCCGTCCGGCCGGACGAGGCCGCCAGGGCGGCGTCGCTGCGGGGGCCGCCAACCAGTGTTTGCGGTGTGCGATAAGGGGATTCGACCAGCCGCATCTTGCGCTGCAGGCGGGCCAGCGCCAGCATGCCCTCCTGGCGCAGCGAGGTGGCGAACTCCTCGCAGGCCACCCCGTCGACCTGATGGCCGCCGTAGGTGATGAAGTTGAAGACGAAACCCATCTTGCCGAGTTCCTCGGGGAAGGCCCGCATCTCGTCGTCGGTCATGCCGGTGGTGTCCCAGTTGAACGACGGGGACAGGTTGTAGGCCAGCATCTGGTCCGGGTACACCGCGTGGACGGCCTCGGCGAACTGTCGCGCGTCGGCCAGGTCGGCGGTCTTGGTCTCCATCCACAGGATGTCGGCGAACGGCGCGGCGGCCAACGACTTGGCGATGGCGTACGGAATGCCGCCGCGCACCTGGTAGTAACCCTCGGGGGTCTTGGCGCGTTCGCAGTCCCAGGCGACGTCGGCGCCCAACTCCCTGGCTTTTTCCCGGGCCGAGAACAGCGACGCGGTGGCCGCGAACTCGCGCCACTGGGCCGCGGTCATGGCCGCCGACTCACCTTCGTGCTCGCGGTATTCGAGCAGATCGCCCACGGCCCCGCCGTAGGTGTCCAGTCCGGCGTCGTCCTGCCAGGCCTCGACGAACGCCGATTCGACCTTGTCGAAGGTGGCATCGAGCAGAGTTTCCGTGCCGTCGAGCCAGGCCTTGGCCGCATCGGCGACCTGCGCCAGCAGGCCGTGGCGTTCCAGCCAGACCTCGGCCGCGGCGTACTCGCCGTCGGGCAGCGCGTAGAGCAGGTGCCCGTTGAGCTCGGTGACCCCCAGTTGATGGAACCGGCGCATCAGCGCCAGGAAACACGACTTGTAGGCGGGCACCTTGAGGTTGGTGGCGCCGAGCAGGAACGGCTGATCGCGCTCGTCGGCGCGACTGTCGATCAGGTTGGCGGCCTCGGCGTCGGTGCGGGCCACGATGATGCCCGGCACCCGCATGATGTCGAGCTGGAACCGCGCGGTGTTGAGCCGCTTGATCTGCTCGTCGGAGGGCACCAGCACCTTGCCGCCCTGATGGCCGCACTTCTTGGTGCCGGGACGCTGGTCCTCGATGTGATAGCCGGGCACACCGGCCTCGACGAACCGCCGAATCAGGTTGCGCACGTGGGGATCACCGCCGTGGCCCGTGTCGGCGTCGGCGATGATGAACGGCCGATAGTCGTAGGCCGCGGTGGCGGCGCGCTGTTCGTCGGACATCCGCGAGCGCAGGTACTGCTGATTGCGGTCGGCGGTCAGCAGCGCCCGCACCAGCCCGGCCGCCTCCTCGGGCACCTGACTGAGCGGGTAGCTGGCCAGGTCCGGGCCGGGGTCCTCGCTGATCGAGCCCTTCGCCGAGGTCGCCCAGCCGCCGAGGTAGATGCCCTCGATGCCCATCCGCTTCATGACCACCGCCTGCCCCGGCGAGTAGGGGCCGAACGTGGTGATGCTCTTCTTCTGCTTGAACAGCTCCCGCAGGTGCGGGTAGAAGGCGGCGGCCGCCTCGCGCGCCACCGGATAGTCCGACGGGATGGTGCCGCGTTGCTCGGCGACCTGGCGCGCGGAGTACAGCCGGGTCACCGCCTCGAACCGGGGGCTGTCGAAATACGCCTGAGTCGCGGCGATGTCTGCCTCGAAGTACTCCTGGAAGCTTGTGTTGAGAGTTGACATGCGCGCTGCTCCTCTGTGAGCTCGGGGCCTCGCGGGGCACCCGAGGGCGGTCAGTCGATTATCGCGACGAACCTCCATGCTGGCATGAAGTTCGTCGATCACCCACCGTTACCGCTGGAGATCTGGTCGGCGATCTGTCCGGCCAGCGTGTCGGCGCGGTCGCCGACCGCCCCGGTCAGGCAGGCGTTGACGTCGACGACGACATTGGCGACGGGCCGCAGCGCGCGCTGGCAGGTGACCTCGCTGCCGACCCGGCTGTTGGTCACGGTCAGTGTCTCGTCGGTGCGCGCGGTGTTGCCCAGCCGCCAGTCGTCGGTGGGCTCGCCGGCTCCCTTCGACACCTGGGCGGTCTTGGCCGCGCAGCCCGGCCACAGCCCGGCCTGGCGGTCCACGAAGCTGCGCGCGAGTTCGGCGGTGCCGAAGGCGATCACGCTCTGCACGACGCTGGCCTTGATCTGCGTGTCGACCGGATTCACCACCTGCGTGAAGGGTGCTGTGGCGCCGCTGTTTTGGAAAGCCGACTGCTGCGCCGGGTACATCACGGCGGTGCATTCGGGAACGTTGACCAGCCGATCGTTGTAGAAGCCGCCGGAGGACCCGCTGGCCTGCATGGGTATCCCCATGACCGCCGACACCTGATCGGCGGTCAGC